>JBKQUU010000164.1:0-13650 GCA_052325485.1 Acidimicrobiales bacterium
CGTTGTCGCCGGTTTTGAGCGCAGCTGCCTTCTGTAGCTTCGCCTCGACCTTGATCCAGTGGCCGGACATCCCGTCCGGTTCGACGACGGTTTGGAACTTGTGACCGTTGATCGTGCCGGTCACCGCCACCTGTCCGCGTGAGGGCAGCTGCTTGCTCGCCTTCTCGGGAAGGCGCACGATCGTCCATCTATCGATCGCCGACACCGGCGCATCGAAACGGACCAGGGGGGCCGTGGGGCGTTCCGTCATGGTCTTATCTTGCCAGCCCTGCGGCCCGTGGTCGCCGGAGCCGGCACGGGGCCTTGTCAAGGCGTCCGCCTCACCAGCGCGAACGTGGCGGGCGCCATCGGCGGGGACCTGGCGCCAAGGGGCAGCCGGCGAGGATGTTTCGCGCCGTCGAAGACCCATGCTGAAGTCAACCCGGGCCTGCCTGCCGGCCGTGCGAAGCGTTGCATTGAGGTTCGGGACCGGCCTGGGCGCGGCCAGCCACGGCCAAGGGTGCTCGATGCCTGATGGGCACGGGGCCGTCGGACCTTTACGGGTGGCCCCCGTCGCCTTCCTCTACCTCGAGCCGGTCCGGGTCAGGCCTGCTTGCAGGTCATGGATGATCTTGCCGAGCTGGCCTGAGGCGAGGCGCCCGGGCCCGAGAGGGCCCGACGAGTCCTGACCGACAGGCGGGAGGGCTTGAAGCGCGGCGCGAACCTCGGTTGACATGTGGCCGAGCTGCCAGCCGATCTCATCTTCGACGGCTCCTGGTCGGTCGGGATCAGCGAGACCAGCAGCTCTGACTGCGTAGGCGGCGGCACCCAGGGCGTGCGCACCCATATGGCAGACGGCGACGGCCTGACCGGCGGCCCGCGCCGCGGCCATTGCCGCAGGAGCTTTCAGGTCGTCCGCGCCGACGCCACCGGCAAAGCGACGGCGGATCTCGTCCGCAGTGGCGAGCTCTCCACGGGCGAATGCACGAGCCCGGGCGATGAGAGCCCGAGGGCGGTCATCATCTGGAGCTTCAGCCTCAAAGATGGGCAGAACGCGCTCTGCACAGTCGGCAGCCCACGCCGCAACAAGACGTCGGTCGGCTTCGCTCAGCGTCTGTGGAGATACCACAAACCTCCCCTCTGAGACGCCCGTGCACCGACGCCGGTCTTCCCATGTGCGTGCTGGTCCGGCGGCATGGCGCTGGGCAGTAGCCACTTGAGATATCGACGGCACTGGCGCTGGCCAGAATCCTTGCCGGGCAGCCCCGGATGGTACAGAACGCGCGGCCCACGCGGAGCAAACAGGTTGCGCGCGAGGGGAAGGCGCTGAACCCCTCGTCAGCCGGCAAGCAGCTGTTGAACGCGCTGGTGCGAGAGACCGAGGACTTCTGCCGCGTCCCGCATAGACAAGTGAGCGTCGCGGACTAGCGCTCGCGCGGCCGCAGATTTGGCTTCCGCTGCTTTTGCCGCGGCGCCGTCGGCGTCGGCTTTTGCGGTCTCTGCCTGGTCCAGAGCCTCGAGCACGGGCCGGGGCAACTGTGGGCGGGCGAAGTTGATGCGGCCAGCAACCTCAGCCTCGGGGACGTCAAGGTGCAAGGCGAGGGCCTCTATCGCGTACTGCTTGACCTTGGCCAGAGAGCGGCCCCAGGTGTGGACCGGTAGCCCCTCGATGTCGGCCATCCACTGGTGAGAACGTGGGTCGAGCTCGAGGGTCGCAGTGTAGGTCTCGTTCACTTGCGCAACCATCCTTTCCCGAGGCACGGCTCAAGGTCGTGCCCGATCTTTGCGAGAGTCCCGGGCGGGATGTCGCCGCCGTGCACCGCGATCGTCGTCACGCACTCGCCACAGCGGATGGTGAGGTGGGACCCAGCTTGGCGTACCTCGGTGCAACCGCGCTGGCTTAGGAGCCTGCGGACCTGGCGAACCGTCACATCCCCAGTCTAGTTGATATAGACACAACGTGTCTATTATGGGTAGCCACCACCCGTGGAGCCCGACGTCAGGCGGAGAGGTATGCAGCGCAGAGAAAGGCACCGCCCGTGTGCAGCGTGGCCGCTCTTTGCAGACCGGCCCCCGAGGCACGCGTCAGCTGCCGCGGGGGCGACTGCTTCCTCTTGGCGGAAGCGGCCTGGAAGGTGGCGACCACGTCGGTGCCCTTGGTGGCGCTAAAGGCCACCGATGCCACCAGCAGGCGCGAATGGTCGTCCAGAATGTTCACAGCCGGGAGGCCCGGCGTTCTCGCGTTCGGAGGTCCCTTGTCATCGTTTTGTCATCGCGATTCGCCACTGGGAGCGCTAAGGGCTAGTCAAGTGCGAGGAAGCGATGAAGCCGTGGAGGCAGGACCCGGGTCTGGCTCGGGCTGACCACACGCCACGGGCCGGCCCCTCAGGGTGTGACGTCGCTTAGCTCAACAGCGTGAGGCGGCTCGATGACGAGATTGAGAGTCTCCCGGTCGCCCTCACCGGGCAGCTCGAAGGTTTGTCGACCGTCTTGGTCAGTTCGTCCGAGCGATAAGCGGTTTGCGACGGCCAGACGGAGCAGTCGCGAGACCGTCCACGAGTGAGCTACGACTGCATCGAGATCAACCTGAGGACCGGCCATCTGGATCCGCAGCAGCTCCCGGTTGGTGATCAGTTCTGAGAGATGCGGGAGCGCTTCTGGTTCCATGGGGAAGATCAGGCCCTGTTGGTCGGGTGGGCGCTGGAGTGTCTTCGACAGCGCCTCGTTGCTAAGCGCAAGCAATGGAGCTCTGACATCCGTCTTCCGCTCGGTGATGGTCTCGGCCGTAGGCGCTCTGCCGAACGGGCGGAAGAGGATCTTCAGCCCGTGCTTGTACTGGAGGCGGAAGTACTCATAGGTCTTGTAGAAAGCGACTACCCCGCGGACGAGCTCGCCCAGCCGAGCGATCCCGGCCCGAACGGCGTCGAGCGCGATATCCGGACGCTCCGCAGTGACCATGCCCGCCTCGATCGCGTTGATCGACGGGACGCAGAAGCGTGATGCCATGTGCGCGTCTGAGTCCTTCGCGAGCTGGTCGGCGATACGGACAACGCGTCCGGCTTCGTAGCTCACCATCCGACCGGCAAAGTTCAGTGGTTCCGAAGGAACGTGAGTAGAGCGAAGAGGTCCTCACAGTGCTCGGAGGCCTCGTTCACCGCAGCCGCCGCGATCCCCAGCGCTAGCGGCCCGTAGAGGTAATCCTCTTTAGCCCAGGTTTCGTTGCCCATTTCCTCGGCGGCGAGTCGGCCGAAACCGGGGGAGGTTGGCTCGCATGTCGCGCGGGCCGAGGAGAAGGATCCAGCGCCAGGTCGGGTCCCAGTAGCTGAAGTAGCGGCGAACCTGCGCCCCATTGATTGCGAGTCGCGTTCCGGCAGGGATAGTCATTCGTAAATGTTGGCGGGCGAATCCGCGAAACTAATACCCGCTAAGTTCGTGTATCTTTCGCTCTACCCCCCTCGGCGCCCGTCTGCGCGCTCAGCAACCGGGTGAGCTGCTCGCCGGCCACTTCGCCTCCCCGGTCGACCGCATGGGCGTAGACATCGGGCGTGATGCTCGCCTTGGAGTGCCCAAGGATCTGTGACACGGTGTGGGCGGCGTCCCGCAGCAGCCGTTCCTTTGGGGGCGGCTTCACTGTTCGGCGAACCTCGCGATTAGGCTTAGTGGCGCTCCCACGCTCGGGCGCCGATCTCGCTTATCGAGGTCAATGCCGGTTCGGTGGTGCGCAGAGACACACGTCCCGCAAGGGCA
The DNA here is from genome assembly GCA_052325485.1 of Acidimicrobiales bacterium. Taxonomy (GTDB): domain Bacteria; phylum Actinomycetota; class Acidimicrobiia; order Acidimicrobiales; family Palsa-688; genus Fen-671. Next base: position 3,727 of record JBKQUU010000164.1, read on the forward strand.
AAGCCGCCAGTCGCACATCGTTGGAGATGGTCCACCGGCCTGCCCCGGGGAGCCGGTGGGCTCAACGTCGACAGCGACGACATGGCCGGGGCCGCTGATGCGTCGACTGAGGCTGGTGGTCGCAGCAGCGACGCCGAGCGCGCTGTGGCACCCTGCGCTCGACCGGCCTAGCGCGCGCCGACAACGGCCAGCCTGGAAGTGATCTCGACCGCGGGAGTGGCCACGGCTCCGTTAGGAGACGCCCGAGATGCGGTCACTGGTGTACTCGACGTTTATGGCTCCATTGACGAGTTGCACGAAGAAGGTGGTTGCCCCGGCCACGCGAGGCACGGTCGCTGTAACGTTGCCGCTACCGGTCGAGCCGGTGGTGAATGTGCCGCCGTTGAACTGTTCTTGCGGGCAGGAGCCGGGGACTTGCTGCATGAACACCCCGAAGGTGGTGTTGGGCTTGCCCGTCTGTAGATGGATGTCGGCCTGGAATGAGCTGGCCGTAACCTTCAGGACCACGTACCCGACAGTGGTGGCCGCCTCGGTGGTGTTGGTGGTGCAGTCGCCTTCGGCGGGATTGTTGGTCCCCAACGCCAGCTTGGTCCCGGTGGCCGGAACGGTGGTTGTGGTCGAGGTCGTTAGAGGAGTTGACCTCGTCGAGTGGCTCGACGTCGTCGTGGCCGCTGACGGTGACCTACTCGAGCCACATCCCGCCAATGCAAGAGCCACCAGGGCGACCATCACCCCGGTTCGCCCGGGCCTCCTGCGAAACGGCGCTCCCATGCAGCTCCTCACAGAGTGCGGCACTCTCCGCTTTCACAACTAGGCCACTATTCCGGGCCTGAACAGAGTCGAAGGTCACTTGGAGACGGCAAGCCGGGTGGAGCGTCCATCTCTGGGGACCGCGACGGTGCGATCGCTTTGCGACCAGGGCGCCGGTACCGTCGAGGACCCAGGCGCGAGCCCGAAGTTGAGGTCGGTCGTCTGTGGGCGCCATTGCCAGGAAGCTCAGCGCCAGAGGTCCCCTCCGAGCGGCTCGTCTGGCGCGGCGAGGTCGGGCTCAACCACGCCGTGCAGCGGTGGGACCCAATGCGTGCCAGACGGCTCTTCATCCTTGCCACTGGTGGGTTCGCTAGGCGATGCGCCAGCCGTTTTCCCTAACGGGCCGTCCCAATAAACGCTGCCACCTACGGGAGGCGCTCGGACCCTGTGTCGTCGGTCCCACTGACACATAGCCGCCGGTTATGCGCGCCCGCAGAACAGTAGGTTTTGTATGGAGAATCATTGCAGATCGACGGGAGTGCGGTGTGAACCTGAAAGGGGAGTGAAGGCGATGTAGATCCCGTGGGGGTTCAAGCCCCCCCCCCCCCCCACCGCTGAGGGCGGTTACCCGCCTTCTTTAAGTGGTGCGGGGGCTGAAGGCTTTGAGGGCATGTTCGTGATCACGGACCCGGCTCTGGGCGGCTCCGTGCTTTCTGATGTTGTGCCCTGCGATGACGTGGCTAGCTGCCGTTACGGCTCGTCGAGCTCGGTGTCCCAGCCGGTAAGTCGTTCGATCGCCGGGCGGATCTCGGCGGCTGCCTTTTCGGCTCCGTCGGCCTTCTCATGAAGGTAGGCCAGCTGCGAGTAGGCGCCTATCGGGTCCATCTCCCCGTCCCAACAGGCCGCCAGGCGCATGGTATAGCCTTCCAAGGCGCAGATGTTCATATTGAGCCTCTCAGCTTCGGCTCCGGTTTCCATCACTCCAATTGAGCCCGGCAGCTGGCGGCGCCGGCTCACCAGGTCGTGAAGACGGTCATCGATGTTGGCCATGCGATGAGGTTACGCGCCCGCAGTCACCCCGCTGCGCGCGTTCATGGGGGCCCCACTTTGTCGAATACGGCGATCAAGGTCGGGTGCCGGCGATGGACGTCGCGGAGATGTGCGACACCCGGCCCCTTCTCGCACGGAGGGCCGTGGTGCATCTCGTACAGTTGGGTTGGTGACTAAGGCGGAACTGCACGATCTGGTCGAGGAGCTCCCAGATGAGGCGCTCGATGGCGCTGCGCTGTTCCTCAGGCGGCTCGTGGCGGGCCAAGTAGATCCAGACCAAGCGTGGGTACGGACCGAAGAGTGGCAGGGCCAGTTGCAGTCTTCACGTGGAGACCTGGCCGCGGGGCGCACTCAGCTCTTCGGTAGCGCCGAAGACTTTTTCGCCTCGCTGTAACAACCAGGCCTTGCCGACCTACGAGACATCGAGCGCCTCCGCCACGAACACGTCCACGGCGGCGCGGCCGTCAGCGTTCAGGCGTGCTGTTGGAGCGTTTCCCCTCCGACCTCGAACGGGGCTATTTCCAGGAAAATCGCCGGTGCGCCAGGCTTCTTAGAACTGAGCTGGGCCAGCGATGGCAGAACCTGGGATATCTTTGGTTGGTTCCCCGGGTCTTGAAGTTATATGCCAAGACCGAAGCCCCTGTCAAGCGACGGCCCCGGTTCCCGAACCAGCCCGCGCTCTAGGGCGCTGGCCAGCGTTCTTTGCCAATCGGTTTCGATTTGTCTGAGCCGCGAGCGGTCTTGCCGTCCGAGAGTTGGCTCACCGACGAGGAACTCGAACGCCCGCTTGACAAGCGTGCCCACCTCCGAGGGGCTCCTGGCGGACGCCAGGGCGATCACGGTCGGCGCCGACGCCGTGGCCGGGTCCCCGAGCAGCTGCAAGATCTCGTGGCGGTCTTTGCGCCCGGGCAGGCTGTCGGGCCGGTCGATGAGAGCGGCGATCTTGGTGGCCGTGTGGGCGGGAGCCGAGAGCACGTGGTAGCCGTTTATGGTCTCCGCCTGTAATTGAAGTTGCTCGACCCTTAGTTGCAGGTTCGCACCGAGACGGGACTCGTAGGGCACGTACAGGTCGAGGTGGATGGACCGCCAGGTGCCTCGCCATTTGGTGCCGGCGAGGTGGTGCGAGGCCGAGAGGTCGTCAGTCATCGTCCCCAAAGAGGCCAGGTCCTGGCGGCTCACGATCAGGTCGATGTCGTGGCTCATGGGCCCACCGGTGCGCACCCACGATCCCCAGCCGCCTATAAGCACCGCGCCAGGCACGGCGGCCAGTACCTCGCCAAGGACGGAGCGCGATATCTCCGTCTGCTCAGACGAGTAGAACGGGTTCGTCACTGGTGGCGACGCGTCGTACGTCGAGCTCGTCTACGAAGCGGGCGGCCTGCCAGCCCGGCAGCGAGAACAGGTCAGCGTACGCCTGTGAGAACGGTGTTACCCGCCCGTAGCGGGCCAAGAGTGGGTCCGGCTCGGCGACCAGCACCTCGGTGCCCTTTCCGGCTGGTGCAGCGGGCAGGTCGGGTAGGCCGGGGTCGCCGTAGAACAGGACGGTGCTGTAGTCGGCGATCGTGTTGCTACCTCCGAGATGGGCGACCACAGCCCCGAAACCCCCGAGGACGACTTGCGGGCTTGCCGCCAAGCGCTCAACTTCGATGGCGCGGAGCGCGACCCATGACGTCTTGGTGATATCTCGTTGTACGTGGCGGTGAGCGGCGAAGAGGACAAGGAGCCGGGCCGGGTCGAGTACCTGGAGGCCGTCCAGTGGGCTCACGCTCACCGCTCCGATCTCGAGGGGATGAGCCAGTGAGCGGTGCGTCGTCGAAATAGGCGTGCCCAGCTCAGCGGCCAGGGCACTGAGCGACCTCCACCGCCGACGTCCTTCCCTGGCGCCCACCAGTAAATGGCGCCACACAGCCTCGACCATGGGCATCATGGTCGTACTGTACACGGTTTCCACACTTTAGTGGAAGTTCAGGACGTGTCCTCACCCAGGCGTGGGCTCCCTGTCAGGCCGCCTCCCAAGCCCCGACCAGCGGTTATCCAAGACAACGGGGTGTGCAGCAAAGTTTCGAGTCGGTCCTCCGACACCCTACCCCCGCCTCAAGTAGCAGCCCCGCACCTCTTCGCCCCAGAAGGTGACTATAATTGTGGTCATGTCCGATACTTTGCCGCTGGCCGAGATCAAAGCGCACCTCTCTGAGATCGTCGACCGGGTGGAACGAGAGCACGGCCGGGTGGTCTTGACGCGCAACGGTCGCCCAGCTGCGGTGATCATGAGCCCAGCCGACTTGGAGTCCCTGGAAGACACACTGGAACTGCTATCCGATCCCTCGGCCATGGCTGAGATCAAAGCGGCACGGGCGGACGTGGCCAAGGGCCGAGTGCTCAGTGCTGAGGAGTTGCGCGCCAAGTACCTGCGCAGGTGACCGCTCCGGGTTACCGGCTGGTTGTAGCAGCGACAGCGGAGCGCTCGTTGGCTCGGCTGCCAGAGAGCGCCGCCGTCGCCATAGTCGAGTTCATTACCGGCGCACTCGTGGGCGGCCCGCGCCGGGTCGGTCACCCGCTGCAACGGGAACTGGCCGGGCTGTGGTCGGCGCGTCGTGGCCCGTACCGCGTGGTCTACGAGATAGATGACGAACGAAGGACTGTGACCGTCCTGCGGATCGACCATCGAGCGGACGTCTATCGTCCCCGCTGAGGGGTCATGCTCCAAGCGGGGTCGGCCTGCCCTTTACAGTCGGAGAACGCCCTTTCTTGAAAGACGCCCCCGCAGAAGTGCCGCTCACGTGGCCGGTAGCCACAGGTCCGGGGTGTACCGGGCGAGGATGGTGCGCAGGGCGGGCAGGATGGCATAGCGGCGGTCCGCAGTACACCCCTGCCGCACCCGTCTACAACGATGGCTTCGACTCAGACCAGGACTACTTCGGCTTCGAGGGCGACGAGGCATAAGTTGGTCCTGCCCAACGGCTGACCGGGAAGTATGGTTAGCGAGCGTCCGGGCCATTCCAACACCGCCGTGACGGTCATGACCATCTTCGGCCGGTGCGCGGATCCAGGCAAAAAAACATACTCGGTAGCTAACGGGTAGCCACGTGGTACGCACGGGGTGGTTTTTGGCGGCACGACTGTGCCGCCGCCCGTGTGAGACGGGACCACCGAGCGCTCGACAAGTTAACCGGGCGTGCTCACGCTTTCGGCCCTGCGGATGTCCTCGACCAACCGTCCCTCGAACGGTGAGGCGGAGACGCTGAAGCCCCCGGCCTCCCGAAGCAAGTGAACCAGGTCGCCGGTCGGCGGTGACTGTGGGCACGGACGGCGCTCCGGGTCATCGGCATCGGCCACGCAGAAGGCGTAGCGGCCGTCCCGTGAACGCGTCCACAGCAAGCGCCAGGCGTGCTGGTGCCAGATTTCACCTCGGTTCCTCTCCACCAGACGTTCTAGCCGCTCGGGGTCATGGTTCCAAAGCCGCCGCCGGTCACCGGCGACCTCGATGGCCAGAGCGCCGTCGGCATGGAGATCCACCAGCGTGCCCTGCTGGGCGGGGTCCACGGCGTCACCCACGGCGTGGAGGCCCTGGATCCAATGGACATCATGCCCGGGAAGGTAGAGGCCACAGCTGTAAACGCCTCCGGGCGTCTTGCTCGAATGTGTTGCCATCTTCGCTCCATTGGCGTGGCGTTCGCACCTTGCCCAGGTGGGCAGGTTGCGGCGGCGTCTTCGGGCCACGTCCCTCAGCCGCTCTGAATGGATGAGGCGACGATAGCATTTTGGCCGTTTCCGAAGGGTCTGAAATACCGCTCGGAGCCGGAAGACTGGGGGCGGCACTCCGCGGCTCCCGGCCCGCCGTCAACCCCGAACGCCTATAATGGAAAGCAGAAGGGGCGACGATGTTTGAGGGTGAGGCGTTCGTAGTCGAGGGTCCACCGGTCACTGAGTACCGGTGCCTGGCGTCCCGCCTGCGCTACGGGCCGGTGGAGGCACCTGACAGCGTTCCCCTTGTCAAATTTTATGATGCTGGTGACCAGAGATTTCGATACATGACGGCGAACAAGCCGCCGGTAGCCGCCAACGGCGTCATCACGTGGACCACCCCCGCTGGCCGCTGGCGTTGCCGCCCGCTGACGAATGACGACCAGGCGTGGGCCCTGTTGCCCGGTTATGGCTTTGACAATTTCGGCGACTTCAAAGTCTGGGCGGACTCGTATTCAGACGCGAAAGTAGGGGTCCCATCGCTCTTCTGAAGGGAGCCATGGTATGGTTCACTCAGAAGCGCTCTTCCAGGTAGCGATTAGTTCCTTCGCTTCGGCCGTACTCTCGTCCCATGTTGCGTCCTGAAAACTGGACCAGCCCAGCGGGTGAGAGTCCCGTCCGGGTAAACGCCGGAGAGCCCGGTAGCAGGCCCCGGTCCGTCGCTGAGAGGCGGCGGGCTGAGCGGGGCGTCAAGAGCCTCTTCGGAGGGAGCAAGCGTGCGGGCCGTAGTGCCACTAGGCGCGAGTCCTGCAGCCTCGTCAAATACACAATGGGGGAGCCGAGCCGCTCATGTCACGGCAAAGGCAGCACCTGGCGTAAATGGCGTCCGGACATGCCCTTGGCCAGGTCCCTCCGGGGTATGGGGAGCGGCACGTACGCAAGGGGTGGTTCGGGACAGGAGAGGCCCGTCTGGCCAGCTTCGTCAGCAAAGACCGTCGGTATAAGCCAGTGGTGAAATCCGACGGAGGCCAGCGGGAGTCCGACGGGGCCATAGTACTGACCCAGCGCTGCTCATATGGAGGGGTCATCTCTCCTCTCCTGGCCAACATCTACCTGAACGCCTTCGACCGGGCCTGGGCCGAGCATGGCACGGGGGAGTTGGTGAGGTACGCCGACGACTACGTGGTGTTGTGCAAGTCCCAGGATGAGGCCGAGCAAGCCCAAAGGTTCGCCACAGAGCTGATGGGGGGACTGGGGCTGACCCTGCACCCGGACAAGACCCGCGTGGTCGACCTCCGGAAGGGCAGGACTGGTTTTGACTTCCTCGGGTGCCACTTCCACGCCCGCATGTCCGGCAAGCTGTGGGAGCAGCGCCATGTCGTACGCTACTACCTGCACCGCTGGCCGTCGCTGCGGTCCATGAAGCGGGCCCGGGCCAGGGTCAAGGCCTTGACCGGTCGTAGCCAGGTGGGGATGGAGCTGCAAGAGGTGATCGAGCGGCTCAACCTGTTCCTACGGGGATGGGGCAATTACTTCCGCACCGGCAACGCTGCGATCAGGTTCGTCTCTTTGGACCGCTATGTCTGGTGGCGGCTGGTCCGCTTGATGGTCAAGAAGCGGGGCCGCAACCTACATGCCGGCCAGGCAGACCGCTGGACCAGCGCCTGGTTCCACGACCAGGGCCTGTACAAGCTCATGGGCACAATCCGCTACCCCAAGGCAGCGTAACCATGTCTATAAGACCGTCGGTAAGCCGTGTGCGGGAGAACCGCACGCACGGATTGAAAGGAGAATGGGGAAACGGGCTCGCATTGCGGGCACTGCGCCCCTGACTACCAATGACATGTCCGGGTCCATAATTAGCCTGCCCCAATAGCTTCTTAGCTCGCCGTCGGGGAACTCGTGGGTGAACAGCCAGGCGTCGCCCAGACCCTCAACGCGGACGACCATCGCCTTGTTATCGTTTACGAACCAGCGGCCTGCTCGGCCTGTATCAGTCCAGGTGCTCATGTCATCTCCACGAGGCGATCACTTCTAGTTTCAGCCGCTGGCCGACCCCGACGCTCCCTTGAGCGGGCCCGCACCGGCGCAACCCGACCCTCGACCTCACAAAAAGCAGTAGGCGCCGAGCGGATGACGGAGGCCAGCCGACCGGCGCCGGTGGTCGGCGACCCGTTCTTGACGGTTCAGCTCTCAGTGCTCACGGGCGTCGTCGGGGAGGGCTGACCGGCCGGGGCCAGCAGTGCCCCCGTTGGCGGCGCACGGGCGGCGTCCCAAGGTCGAAAGAGCGGGCCCGGGAGGCCCCGTTGTGCAGGCTTTGCCTGTCTGGTCGGTCGTCATCGCCTGAAGCCATACCAGCCCTACAGTTTGAAGGGTGCCGTGTTACGCGGAGCGAACCTTACGGCGTCTGTTAGAGCTTCATCGTCCGGCATCTCAGGACGACAGCTTGATTCGGCCCTCCCGCTTGCCGATTGGACAAATATGGCAATCAGCAACAAAACCCGAGAACGCCACGGTCAAATGGCACTCAAACTGCTTCCTACTGGCACCACGCTGCGTGATTATGTCGTGGGGAGGGCGAACGCCCGCGTGTCCCGGGGCGTCGTTGCCGCGGTGACGGCATTCTTGGTCGTGTTCGTTGTGGATGCCTTAGTGCGTGGAGTGCTGGTCTTCCCTGGTGTGCTTATCTGTTACTTCGTCTTCAGGTACACTTGGCCGCTGCGCGGCATCGCAGTAAGCGACCAAGGAGTAGCCCTGATGGACCGCAGTTTCGTGCACGCTCGTCCCTCCAGAGTCATCACTGTGCTAGCACCAGCCGAGCTTCATATCTCGGAGAGTAAGTACCGAAAGCGAGTTGCCATAGGTGCGGAGGTGGTGACACTTCGCGGAGAGGACTGCCGTCGGTGGGCTCAAGCTCTGGTGGCCACAGACACGGTCTTCGGCGTCAGTGTCAGCATGACCGCGGGCGCGAGCCGACAGGGACCGTGAACACGGCGGAGACTCAATTAGGCGGCTGTTGGAGCACTGGAAGTGTTGCGCCGCCCGCCTGACCGGGCCCGCTCGCGTCGGCCCGGCCATCCACCTCAGGGCAGAAGCCGTGAGCGCCGAGCGCCTGGCCGGGGGCGGATGACCGAAGGCGACCGTCCGGCGCCGCCCGTCGACCTGATGCCCGAGAGCGCGTTGTCGGTACTCATGGGCGTCGTCGGGGAGGCTTACCGCCCTGGCGAAGGCTGCCGCCGGTCAGCCGGGGACCGCTAGCGGCGCACGGGCTCCCAGCAGGCTCGAAGACGACGACGCCGAAAGGCCCAGCTGCCCCGGCTCGTTCGGCTGGCTGGCCTCAGAAGGCGAGCGGTTGCTTGTGATCGAACGCTGTGACCAGATCTTGACGAAGCTTGTGCTTCTGGGTCGTCGACCAAGAGACAAGGAGCGGGCAATTGTGAATATCGCAGAGGAAATCCGAGAGCGCGACGACGAGTTCCACAAGGCGATCGCCAACGGCGACGCGGAAGCAATGGCCAATAGTTTCGCGACCAACGGCTGGTTCAACTATTCGGGCGGACCGCCCGTGTACGGAAGGGACGCCATCGGTGAGATGTTCCGCCAGTCAGTGGCCGATGGGCTTCGAGGCATCAAGAGTTACGTCATAAGGGAGGTCATCGAGATTGGGCCCTGGGCCATCGAAGTCGGGTCTGAGGTTGTCTTTTATGAGTTACCGGACGGATCTCCCGTGGAGACTCCGCTGAACTACGTAGGCGTCTGGCAGCGGAATGAGTCCGGTCGATTGGAGGTTCTCGCCGATCTCGTTAGTCCCGACATCGGAACCTGAGAACCGCGCCCGTCCGACGTAAGCATCGCCCCACGCCCCCCGTCGCTGGTCACTCGGCCCGGCAGCCGCCAGTGCCTGGTACCAGAACTAGCGCCTCGGTCCTCTGAGTGAACCCCCACCCCGTTTCGTACCGTTCCCAAAGGCACGTCGTATGAAATGGGTGCGGCTCTTCTGGAGTGACAACCCAGGCGTTCGCTCTGAGCACGTAACCGGGGTTCTTCGTTCGGGGCTGGGACATGTGGGATCCACCACAACAGAGCAGCCGTGTGGCAGTATCTGCTTGTGATACACGAGCAGAAAGGAGCACGGTAGTGTATGCCCATAACAGTTCGCGGCCCCGAGGTCCCAAAGTTCGTGCGCGGCTCGGTAGTGGTGCAGAGGCGCCGGTGCGGCAAGCCGAACTGCCACTGCGCCACCGGGGAGGCCCTGCACGAAGCGACGGTGCTCAACTACTCCGAGGCGGGCCGGACACGGGCCGTGATGCTGCCCGCCGAGGCGGTCGGGCCGGTGCGAAAAGCGGTGGAGCGTTACCGGGCGGCTCAACGGGCCTTGGAGGACCAAGCCAACGCCGGGTTGGCCAAAATAGTGGAGGCCTGGGGCGCCAAGAGGTAGCG
>JBKQUU010000165.1:0-35922 GCA_052325485.1 Acidimicrobiales bacterium
GAACTTTCATTGGTGCTGGCGCGCCCGTGGCGTCGGCTGCGCAATCACCGCGCTCGGTGGCCGCGTTTAGAAAGGCGGCTGCGACGCTGCAAAAGGAGTCCGTCCCGTTCAGCAACGTGCTACAACAATCCTCGGCCCCGTCTTTGTCGCGGTTACAAAGCGTATGTAAAGCCGAGGCACCGTTCATCAAACTCTTCGACACGGCCGTTGGAAAGATCGTGTTCACAGGAAAGACAAGGAACGATATCCAAGCACTCATCCAGCTCGATAATGAGGAGATAGCCTTGCTGGCCCAAATCAAGAGCGTGTCGAGCTTCGCGAAGGGGTACCCTCCGATCTCCAATAAATTAGGGCAGCTCCAGATCGCGTTGGGCAAGGACCTCGGCATCCAACCGGCCGAAGTCTGAGCCGCGTGACAGTGCCTGGACTACTTATAGGCCGTGAGGAGCCCGCTGCCAGTCCTCGCCTGTGGTGATCGTCGAGACGGCTGCCTCAAGTTGTGCGCTTGCCGCGTCCAAACGCGCCTTGCGCTCCTGCGGTGAGTGAGTAAGTTTGGTCATGTCAAGGACCTCCTTCGTAAGTCTTTGGCCAGAGCGGGGGAGGCTCCAACCTCGCCCCGCTCACCTATGTTGTCCTGCAACAAAACCCCGACCGCTACGTCTTCTCCGTAACGCGTTGGCCCTTGTGTACGGCGCCGAGGCGCTGATCGTCACTCGCGACGTGCCGGCTGGGCGCTGAGGAGGCCACGGAGGTGATGCGCTGGGCAGCCAAGTCGCTCATCCAGCAGGCGATGGCCGCGGCCGAGCCCGTAAGACCGGCCTCCCGCTCGCCAAAGTCGCGTGAACGGCGCCCGCCGTCTAGGGGAGAGGAAGGCCCCCGCGCTGAGAAAGGGCGCTCCACGGTTGCAGCGGGGCCCGTCCCTGCTTCGAAGGGTAAAAAACCAGATCAGGACGATCGGCGTTCCCGCTCGGCGCGGTAGAGCCGACCGTCAACGCACGCTAAATCGGCATCGATCTCGCGTCTCGTTTGCCCGGATCGGCGCTATCGTTTACGAAGCCCTTGCTCAGTGCTGTAACGCTCGCGGTGGGGGACCGCATTTGACAAAACGACAGCCGCCGACCTGCAGCACTGTCACCCCTTGCCGCCAAAGACTGCGTTCAACGGCAGCGGAGGAGGAAACGGGTGCCCGGTCCCAACGATTCGTGCTAAGCATTGGCCCCTCTCTCTGGCCCGCGCCCACTGGGCGTCGGAGTGCGCAGCGATGCCTTTTCCCATCGCATAGCAACACACTCCTTATATATGAGCGCGGATTTGTCTCGTTACGGGGCGAGACCGGCGGTGCTTTGACTCGTCCCCCGGGCTTGGTCCGGTCAGCCTCTGTCTCGGGCCTCGAGCCAGCGGACCACAGCCTGGACGCGGCGGTTGCCCTCCGCTTCCTCAGGTAGGTCGAACTTGTTGAAGATCGATCGGATATGGGTCTCGACCGTCTTGGCCGAGAGGAAAAGGGTGGCGCAGATGGCCTGGTTGCTTAGGCCCTGGGCCATGAGTGCCAGCACTTCCCGCTCTCGCTCGCTCAGCGGGTCTGCCTTCTGGTTAGCCCTGTGCTTGCTCAAGAGCTGGTCGGTCACCATGGAGTCGATGACGCTCCCACCTGCCGCCACCTGGCGGGCAGCGCTGACAAACTGGTCGATCTCGCTCACCCGCTCCTTCAGTAGGTAGCCGATGCCGGCGCTCTGCCCGTCCAGGAGGTCGGCGGCCGCCGAGGACTCTATGTACTGGCTCAGGATGAGCACCGCCACCTGGGGGTGGTGGGACTTCACATATGCCGCCGCCCGGAGGCCCTCGTCCCGGTGCCCCGGGGGCATGCGGATGTCGGTGACGACCAAATCGGGTGGGTCGCTGTCGATCGCTGAAAGCAAGCTCTCATAATCTGATGCCTCGGCGATGACCTCGAAGCCGGAACCGGAGAGCAGTCGGACCACCCCCGAACGGATGAGGGCAGAGTCGTCTGCCACTATCACCCGGGGCAAGCGGGTGTCCGGTAGTGGCGCCCATACCACTTCATTGGCGGCCATCAGCCCAGGCACACCCTTGAGCTGCAACGCCTCCAGGGGGACGAACTCAATGTCGGGCCGGTTCATTATGAGCATCCGGGTGACCTCGGAGGCGACGATCTTGCCTGGTCTAGCAGCGTCACAAAGACGGCGGGCGACCACCACAACCGCGCCAAAAATGTCGTCGTTGTCGTCTTCGACGACGTCACCCACATGGATGCCGATCCGCAGCCCCATGGCCGGTAACCGGCCCTGCCGCTCGGCCAGGTCCGTAACTGCCTGCATGGCAATGCCGGCTCGCACTGCGTGGTAGACCGTCGAAAATACCGCCATCACGCCGTCGCCCAGGGTCTTTATGACTTTGCCGCCAGCGCGTTCGACTTCGAGCCGGAGCAGCCCTAGATGAGCGTTGACGGCCTTGGCTGCCTCCACGTCGCCCAGCGCGCTGACCAGCCCCGATGACCCCGAGATATCACTGAAGAGGACGGTGGTGGTACCTGTCATCCCGGCTCAGTCTGCCAGGGGAAAGACAATGGCGTTGCCCTCGACGGACCCGCCGAGGACAGCGACCCGTTCGAGCAGGGTGGCGTTGCCGGGGGCCTGGGACAAAGCGATCGTCAGCGCCCCCGGAGCGACCTTGATGCGCGCCCCGCTGTCACCGTCGGCCGCAAGGAAGGCGGTGACCTCGATAGCCCGCGGGAAACGGCCGTCCGGCACCTCGGCCGCCTGGGTCAACGCGGCCGCCAAACCCCCGTCGGTCAGCTCGGCCGGGTAGAGGCCGTGGGATATGTGGCGTACTTCGCTGGCGGCCTCTTGCAGGGCCCGGGCCACCCCCTCTAAATCGCCGCCCAAACCCAACTCCACTTCTATGTCGGCCAGGGCGGCCAAGGGGCCGTGTTCCAACCGGGCCCGCACCTCGTCCCGGGCGGAGTCGGCCGAAGAGACCAGCGCTGCTGCGAGCCTACGGGCATCTTCGGCCCGGGACTTGGACAACGCCGCCAATCGTTCGTTGTCTATCACCAAGCCGGCCGCCGTAACCGCCAGTTCGATGGCGTCAGGTTCGGACGTCAGCGAGGCGTCGTACTCCACAGCCCCGATCTCCAGGCCCCGACGCTCAATGATGGTGACGGCCCGCTCTGGGTCGTCCTCGGCCAGGAGGCCCGGTTTGCCGTCGGGGCCGACCCAGCCCTTCTGGTCAGCCGATCGGAACACCACCCTGACCGACGGGTCCCCCAACGCTCCGGCCAAGTACGACCTCACGTCTCGTGAGCCCGTCTGTGGGCTCAGTGCGATACCCGCTGATGTGCGGACGAGCCGAGGCTCGATGAGCTCGACCCAGACGACCCCAGCAAAAAAGGTGGCCATGCTCAGTAGGGGGGCGAGGAAGAGCACAAAGGTACCTAAGGTGTTGAAAGTAGCGGCTGTCTTGCCCAGCGCCCAAGGCGGCCCAGGCAGGCAGGCAAGTTGGGAACCCGCGGTGGCCAGAGCCCAGATTGCCGCGGGCACGGCGACCGGTCGTACGACCCGGAGCGAGGCCCTGTCAGCTCGACGCAATTTCTGTACCAGGGCGGCGAACACAAAGCCGAGGCTGGCCACGGCCACGACCGTGTCGGCGGCGTACAGCGCTCGGGCGACCGGGTAGCCGGCTTGTTGCCGGGCTGTCTGCCACCAAAGGCTTTCCGCCCCCGCCCGTCCGTGAGCCGCCAGTGCCACGGCGGCACCAAGTAGGACCGACAGGGCGACCGGGCCGAGGAGGAACGCTCTGAGAGCGCGTTGGCTCAAACCGACCTCAGCCAATGCCAAAGCGCCTGGCAGCAGGATGGCCGCCAACCAGACGGCGCCCCCGGCGGGGCTGGCCGCTCCGGACCCGAAGCGGGCCTGTCCGGCCAATGCGAGCATCGAGGTCAGCTGGAGCAGCGGCCCGCTCCAGCTGTCGGGACGGCGCCGGGACATGAGCAGGCCAGCGACGACCAGCAGCACGCCTACAAAGGTGACAAACACGCCCGTCCCGTCGGCGTACGCCGAGTTGGCCAGGGCCGAGAAAGTCCACACCGTACCGACGCCGGCGAGGCCGGTTACGGCCAACGCCCAACTGGCCGTGAGCGGCCTCATGCCGGGACCGGCTCATTGGCGCGGTTGCAGGTCACGACCACTTCGGTACCAGCTCCCGGGGAGCTCCGGACGGTCACCTGGCCTCGAGCCTGCTTTATCCTCTGCCCGATCGAACGGGGAGGTGCGCTCACGCCTCCTCTCCCGTCGTCGGTCACCCGCAAGGTCGCCACCTGCGCGTCCACCAAAAGCTCGATGCGCAGGTGAGAAGCCCCCGAATGCTTCTCGGCGTTGGCTACAGCTTCTGAGGCGACCATCCATAGGGCCTTGGCCAGTGGGTCGCCAGGCTCGAGGTCTCCACGGATTTCCGCCTCAGCGGCGATGGCGCTGGTGGCCGCCAACACACACAGGGCACCGCCCAGGCCGAGGCGCAGGGGGACGGGTACGCCGCTGTCCAAGAGGGCCTGTACCTCGTCCCGAGCCAGGCGGACCTGGTCGGCAATTTCCCGGCGAGCACTCGGGCTGTCCTCAGCGCGGGCACTTAGCCGGGCGGCCAAGGCCAGGCCCACGAGACGCTGCTGGGCGTCGTCATGAAGGTCGCTCTCCAGGCTCCGCCGCGAGTCGTCCATGGCATCTACCAGCTCCAGCTGCAATGCCTGCAGTTCGGCGAGGCGGGAGTTCGCCTCCGCCTGAGCTGCGTCGTTCTGCAGCGAGCTCAGCACCGTCGCCGCCGCGATCTCCACTAGGCCCGGGTGCACGCCCCGCTGGCGTGCCGTGTCAATGGCCCCAACGGTCCCGCCGTCGGGGCTGAGCACTTTCGTGACGGCTCGCAGGGGGCTACCGATATCTACCTGTTCACCGTCGGCGTCGATCCAGTCGCCACTCGGCCCGGGGTAGAGAACGCGGGCCGTATCATCCCCCAGGAGCCTTTGCAGGGCGATCGCGGGCAGAGCGACCGGTGCCGCTTGGCCCAGGTCAAGGCGCAGGCGACGGGCACCGGCCTGCGTGGCACGCTGGCGGAGCCGGAAAGCGATGAGGGCCCCCACCGCGGCCATGCCCAGCTGGGCATAGTTCTGGGTGAGGTTGACGGTCCCCAAGAGCGTCGAGTGCGACTTTGCACTGTCCCAAACGAGGCGGGTCGGCAAAAGGCTGACCAAGTTGGTCACAACATCCGAGCCGGCGACCGCCACACCGGTGATGGTTATGGGCAAGAAGATGTGCCGCGCCCCGGCCGGTAGCCCACGCAGCCGCCTGAGCAGGACAACAATCAAGGCGGCCGCCGGTAGGAAGGAGAAGGCCCAGCCCGTGAAGGGCTGCACTACGTTGCCCACCCACCCCACGTTCCACGGCTCCAGCGGGTTGTTCGGCCAATGCGGGCCCATGTACGGTCCCGAGAACAGGCTTAGGCCAACGTTCACAACGAAATAGGTGATGAACCACCTCAGGACCCACCTACGCACATTGCGGGACGGCCGGCCGGTAGGCCACCCGAGCAACACCATGGCCAGCGCTGGCCGGTAAACGTAAATAAATAGCATCAGCTGCATGCCCCAGGGGCTGGGCCAGTAGGTCCCGATCAGCCACAGGGACAGGCTGATGCTGGCCAGCCAAAGCCAGCGGCCAGTGGCGAGCCTCGGCGCCCGCCACCAAAGCCATAAACCGACCAAGATCCCCAAGGCAAGTGACAGGCCCAGTGCCGCAAAATAAGAGAAATAGTCGGCGGTCCAACGGGCGTAACCGTAACGGTGGAAATTGTGGACCAATAAATAGGCGCCGGCCGCAAGCGACCCGGCGCTGGCCACCCCCAGCACGACCAGGAGCGCCGTTAAGCGTCGGCGAGAACGGGCGGCGAGCGGGGACTTGGGCACCTCATGAGAGGGGGCGTCCCCCGTCAGCTTCGCGCCCTCACCAACCACCGGCCCAGCGGCGCTGGCGCTCGTCCGGCGCCGGAGAGAGGACCTCATGGCTCTCATCGTCCTATGGCCGCCCATCATCGCACATCAGGGCTGGCCCGGGCCCCGATTTGGACGGTCAGGGCCAGCCCTGACAGGCGGGGCGGGCAGCACGGGCAACGCCATCGCCGCAGGCCCGCATGCCCAGTTAGCTGCCCGCTCCCCGGCCCGGGAGCCCCGGAGCGAGACCGCCCGCAACGGGCGCCTTGGGGATCGGGGCCAGCCCTGGGCCGTACGCGGCGTGATTTAGGGACAGCCCTGAAGCGGGTTTCCAGCCGCCCGCCTTAAGGTCATCTTCATGACCGCCGCACTTATCGAAGCAACGTCAAAGTACGATCTTTCGCTTACGGCCCGCAGCCAGCCGACCTCCCTGGTGCGTCAGGCTGCCCGGCACGCCGCGCTCTTTGCCCTCGCCGCTGGCATCGGTTTCATCCTTCTTTGGAGCGCCACGCACACCAGCCAGTCGACGTCCCGACAGGCCACATCTGGAGCCGAGCAAGTAACGACGCTTTCTTCGCAAGAGCTTCTGTCCCAGCTACGGCCACATGGTGGCTCGGGCCGGCCCCTTGCCCGCGCTGCGCTCGTGCCAGCGCCGGTGACGGTGGTGGCCACGCCGCTGGGCCCCCAGCGCTGACAGCACGACCGAAGAATATCTCCGGCCCCTCTTCCTGCGCCTCGCACTTGATGGAGACCGCGTGGTGAGGGACGCCAGGTCACGTCGGCGTTGACGCCAACCGTTCCTGAACACTGAGCAATAGTGAGCCGTCGCCCAGCGGGCCAGCACGAACGGTCTTGGCTGGCCTAGCTACCCGTGGTCCCACGTTGCCGTCCTGGGTCTTACGTCCCTGCCCTGGGGGATAGTTCCTCAGCTCCGGGTCGCCCTCGCGCCTAGGTGGCTTACGGGTCGTGCTGTGACGGTCCCCCGGTTCTCCCGGGCCACCCACGCGGTAGCTCTCCGTACCAGCAGGGCTGATGGTGCTCTCCGGCACCCCTGCTCCTTCGGTCCTCTGGCCGGGTACGGTCACACCTGGACTTGCCTGTGGGTGGGCCCCTGCCAGTGCTCTGAGCCCCATATGGAGCTGTAAGCAGCGGGAACCCCGGCTACGGCCATACCCCGCCGGGAGGCCATGGCCACCAGGCGGTGGCGGAACTGCCTGGTAGGGAGGCCACAGACCACCTTGCGGGACCACTTGCGCGAACCGTAGCGCTCCCGGCCGGTGGCCCTCATCTCGGGAAAACCGAGGTCCTCTGCGACTATGAGCCGGCAACCATGGGCCTCGGCCAGGTCCAGCAGTTGGGTTATGGCTGCCCGCAGGTGGCCGTCCCGGGTGCTGGCCGGTAGGTCCTCGGTGACCAGGGGGAAGTCGGGGAGCAGGGCTATGGGGTTGCCCGAGCTGTCGAGCACGGCGGGGGCCAGGAACCCGTGGTTCAGGTCCACCGCCAGGATCCTCAGGTCCGGGCCGGCCAGCAGGTCACTGAGCTTGGGTACCTCGGGAGAAGCTGCCGGGGTGAAACTGGCGTCCAGGTACACCTTGCCCTGGCGGCCGGGGCAGAACTTGGCCGCGTCCCAGGCGTCGTTGCTGGTCTTGGTCACCCACCCGGCCCACCGAGAAGAACAATGGGCGGTAAGGGCCTGCTTCCTGGTTGCCCAGGCCTGCTTGTCGTTACCGAGGCCGGCCCTGCACCTCTCGGCCAGGTCTTGGCCCTGGAGAACGCAAAAGTGCTCCCCTAGGGCGGCCAACACTGTGGTGTCGGTGGGGGAACAGGCCAGCCGGGTACGGATGCGCATAGCCTGGGCCACTGGTGCCTGGCTGACGCCCTTTACGTTGTGGTGGGCCCTTTTGCTCATTTCCCCGTCCCCGCCTTTTCCCACCGGCAAACTTTGCCTCAAAGCACTTCTGCTCACACAGTACCGAGGGCCCGTGACCGTAACCCTGTTCCCATTTCCTCTGCGGTGCGCCTGTGCTCACGAACAGTCAGTCCTGTGGTCCCTTGCTCACTGTTTGGGTAGCAGTTGCCAACCCCCACTCCGCGTACCGAGCCCGCGCCTCCGTACTTTCGGCCCTGTTCATGCACAAGGCCGTCCGCGCCGCCTGGTAGGCGGCCCCACACTCGGTGAACAAAGCCAGCGCCTCATCCAGACGGCCCCGCGCCCGGGCCAGCACGGCCGCCGAGTAAATGCCCCCCTCGGCCACCACCTCGGCGTCAGCAAAGGCAACCGGGCCAAGGGCCTCGGCCCGCACCGCCCCGTACCAGCCCCGCCACGGCGATACCAAGGCCGAAGGTGGCTCGGCCAACAGTTCGGCCGCCGCCTGGCGCCGGCCGTGGTGCAGGAGCACGTCGGCCCGCATCATTTTGATGAAGAACTCTTTCCCGTGCCGGGCGCTGGCCACCGCGTCGGCCTGGGCCCACCATTCCGCCGCCGCCGCATGGTCGCCCCGGTAACCACATATGGCAGCGGCACAGCACAAGGCCCGCAGGAGCATGGAATTGCCGGTGCCAGGACGTTGGAGCGCTTCAGCGAAGGCGCCCGAAACTTGTTGGAGGCATTGGTCGAACTGTCCCAGGAAGAAAAGGGCGGGGGCCAATTGGGTGGCCCCGCCGAAGATGATGCCCCGTCCCCGACCGAGCTCGTCCAGCACTCTGCCGGCAGCCAGGGCGTCGTCGAAGCGGCCCAGGATGCAGCCCAGCTCGCAGGACATGTGAACGGCGTCGAAGCGCTCTAGGAACTGGCGCGCTTGGTGAGGGTCGAACCTCTGCGTGATCTCCAGCCTTTCGGCGATGGCGGCTTGGGCCGTGGGCATGTCGAGGCGTTTCAGCGCCACCGAGCACCAGCCGTCGAGCGCGCTCGAAAGAATGGACATGTCACCACATTCCCTGGCCGCCAGCAAGGACCGTTCCGCATCAAGGCCCATTCGTTCGACATCCGGCGCTGCCCAATCGCGGCGCCAGGTGCGGGCGAGCAAGGCACGCGCCCGCGAACAGGGGTCGCCGGCCGCTTCGGCCGCCGACCACGAACGCTCGACCAGCGGGCTGGTGACCTGAGGGTCGCACGGGCGGTCGGCGTAACAACCGAAACGGCCCATGAGCTCCACCGTTCCCGAGGTGGCGTAGGCCTCGGCGGCGGGGTCGCCGGCGGGCACGGCCAGCTCGGTGGCCAGTTCGAACAGGGCCACGGCCCGTGTGCCGTGGGACCGGCTCCAGGCCAGATCGGCGCCTCGGATGGCGATCTTGGGCTCCTTGGAGGCCACCGCCGCCGCTTCGTACAACATTTCGGCATCGGACCAATGCCCGTGGCCCCGCTCCTCCCAGGCTCGGGCCAGCCCTAGGGCCAGGTCGGTGAACTCGGGGCGGCCCAGCTCCTGAGCCGCCTCGACGGCCGCCGCCAAGTCATGCTCGTCCCCATGGCTCAGCCCCTTGTCAACGGCTGCCAGCGCCCAGTCCACCAGGCGGTGGTTGACGGCGTTCTCTTCCCCAGCGGCGCGCAGGCGCTCCCGGGCGTCGGCCCGCACCAGCTCCAGCTGGCGGTAACGGTCCTCCAGGCGCACCAGCAGCGAGGCGTCGACCAGATGGGCGACCCCAGCGGCGACCCGGGCCCGGGCCTGGGCGGGGAGCAGCTCCTCGGCCACGCCCAGGCGGAACGGCCCTCGCAGAACGCTTACGGCCCGGTACAGAGCCTGCTCGTCGGCCGTTAGCAGCTCGTAGCTCCAGTTCAGTGTGGCCCGCAAGCTGCGTTGGCGGTCATGGGAGCGCTCGCCCGAGCCCAGGAGGTCCAAGGCCCCGTCCAGGCGGGCGGCCAGGTCGTCAAAGCTGAGCGCGGCCAGACGGGCGGCGGCCAGCTCTATGACCAACGGGAGCCCTTCGAGGCGCTGGCACAGCTCGAGCACCTTGTCCTCGTCCAGGCTGGGCAGAGCTTGGGGTGCCGCTCGGTTGGCGCGCTCCATGAAAAGCCGCCCGGCGGCGGGCGGGAGCAGTGGGCCGACGGCCAAGACGTGCTCGGCAGGAAGGCCCAAACGCTCCCGGCTGGTGGCGACGACGAGGTTGGGAGTGGAGGCCCATATGTGGCGGGCAAGGGCGGCGGCGCCGTCCAGCACATGCTCACAGTTGTCGAGCACCAGAGCCACGGGGACGGCGGCCAGTTGCTTGGAGACGGCTGACAGGGCGCTCGCCCCCGGCTCGACCATGCCCAGGGCGCCGGCCACCGCCCTCGCCACTGCCTCCTGGTCGCTGCCTCGGGCCAGGACAGCCAGGTCCGCGAACGCTACCCGTCTGCCCTCCATGGCCCGTAGGAGCAGGCGGGTCTTGCCTACGCCCCCTGGCCCCACCAGGGTGACCAGGCGCTGCTGGGACAGGGCGGAGGCCAGTTCGGCAAGCTCGGCTTCCCTACCCACAAAAGACGTAGGAGGCTCGGCCGGCCGGTGCAACTGGAGGGCGTCGGCCGCTACTTGCTCAGAGGCATAGACAGCTAGGGCACGGCGGTCTCGCAAGCCCAGCTTGCGTAACAAGGAGGACACGTGGGTCTCGACGGTGCGTTCGGAGATGAAGAGGCGCTGGGCGACCTGGGCGTTGCTCAGGTGCTCACCGAGCAGGCTGAGGACCTCGGTCTCCCGGGGCGAGGGCTCCAGTTGCATTAGGGCCATTTTGGCCGCTCAAAGCCCACCTACGGGCCGAATTAGCCCCTCCGTGCTCGCTCCGTACCATCTCCGTGCTCGTCCCGTACCGGCCCGGTGCCGGCCCCGCGGTCGTCACTTACTGGCTGCCCCCCCTGGCCCAAGAGGCTGGTGCCGACCACCCGCTACGCCCCATCTCGGGGAAGACCGGGTACAGGAGGCCCAAATCGATGCACCAGTCATCCGCTGAGCAAATCGCTTCCATGCACTACCGAGAGTTGCTCGACCCTTCCCGTCACCTTCTTCGGCTTCCCGTCAGGCACAGGCGAGCGAAAATTGTCCGCCGCTTACTTGGAGCCCTGTCAAGGGGAAAACGTGGCGCACGGGGCCAGGAGCGGGAGAGCCGTAGCTTGACTCTCCCCTAACAGGAGGGCTGACCATCGGGTCATGACCGATCTTGGTACCCGGCACCCCCTTTCCGATATACCGGTCACGCCGCCTGGACGGCCAGCGGGCCGCGGCCTTATCGACCGGGCCCGCTGTAGCCCGTGGGCACCAATGCCTGTGCTCGTGGCCGCAGTGGCGCTCATTGTCATCGACTTGTTCATTGTCAACGTCGCCATCCCATCTATGCAGGGACAGCTGCACACCAGCGCCGGCGCCGTCGAGTGGGTCGTGGCCGGCTACGGCCTCAGTTTCGCCGTCCTGCTCGTTACCGCGGGCCGGCTCGGTGACCGCTACGGGCGCCGCCCGGTGCTATCGACGGGGATGGCGCTGTTCATCGCTTCGTCGACGGCCTGCGGGCTCGCCCCCGGCCCGGCCGTCCTCGTGGCCGGACGGTCCGTCCAGGGTGCCGGGGCGGCCCCGGTCAGCCCCTCGGCGCTGTCGCTCATCGGCGCGCTGTACGCCGGCCCGGCGAGGGCGAAAGCGATCGCCATGTTCGGCACCTCACTGGGCGTCGCCGCGGCTGCGGGCCAGCTCGTCGGTGGCGCCCTGGTCCAGGCCAACATCGCCGGGGCCGGGTGGCGGGCCGTGTTCTTGATCAATGTCCCGGTGGGGGTGGCGGCGCGCCGCGCCGCTCCCGGGCCCGCGCGCTCTGAAGCACCCGGCGCTGCGCCGAGGCCTGGTCACACAGCTGGGCTTCTGGTGCGGGCAGGCGGCCTTCTGCCTGGTGCTCACCCTCTACCTGCAACGCGGCCGCGGGCCTCGTGTCCACCGTCCTGGCTGTGCCTTACCTGGCTACGTCCCTGACCGTCCCCCGCTCCTCGCTAGGCAAGGCCGCAACCTGGTGGCGGCCGGAGCGGCGGCACCGGCTATCGGCTACGCCGAAATATCCGCCGTCGTTGCCTCGAGCGGGGTGCACCCGGTTCAGACGCTGCGCACCCTGGCTGAGCTGACTGGCATAAGCTCCCGGCCCGAGGAAAGGACTACCAAGTGGCTTACGACATCGTCTCGGTCCGCTCGAAGTTCCCCGCTTTGGCTGACGGTTTCGCGTACCTCGACGGCGCCGCCGGCACGCAGACGCCTGCTTCGGTCATCGAAGCGATCGCCGGCGCGTACCGCACCGGTATCGCCAACGTTGGCGGAGCGTTCCCCGCCAGCGGACGATCTGAGGAGATCGTGGCCGAGTGCCGCCGGGCGGTGGCAGATCTCGTCGGCGGCCGGCCCGAGGGAGTTGTCCTCGGCCCGAACATGACGACCCTCACGTACCGGACGTCCCAGGCTCTCGCCAAGTGCTGGCGAGCGGGCGACGAGGTCGTTGTCTCCCAGCTCGACCACGACGCCAACGTGCGGCCTTGGGTGCAGGCCGCCGAGCGGGCCGGTGTGACGGTGAGATGGGCCCACATCGATGTTCTCACCGGCGAGCTCCCCATAGACCAGTACGACGAGCTCATCGGTCCCCGGACACGACTGGTGGCGGTGACCGCCGCCAGCAACCTCATCGGCACGAGGCCGGACGTGGCTGCCATCGCTAAAAAGGCGCACGCCGTGGGAGCGCTCGCCTATGTGGACGGGGTGCACGCCACGCCTCATGGCCCGGTCGACGTGGCCTCTCTGGGCGCTGACTTCTACGTCACAAGCGCGTACAAATGGGCCGGGCCGCATGTCGGGGCCCTCGTGGCCGACCCGTCCCTGCTGGAGGAGCTCCACCCTGACAAGCTGGCCCCGTCGAGCGAAGAGGTCCCCAGACGCTTTGAATGGGGGACGAGCGCGTTTGCCGACCTCGCCGGGGTGACGGCGGCAGTAGAACACCTCGCCGGCCTCGATGAGGCGTCGACGGGCACGCGCCGCCAGCGAGTGCTCAGGTCCATGGCCGCGTCGGAGCGCCACGAACAGGAGCTTTTCACGTTCCTGTGGGACGGTCTTGAAGCCATGGCGGACGTGACCACCTATGGCCGGCCGGAGCGGCGCACGGCCACCGCCTACTTCAACGTCGCCGGCCACAGCCCCCGGTCGGTGGCCGAGCACCTCGCCGCCCGAGGCGTCAACGTCTGGAACGGCGACAACTACGCCTACGAGCTCACCGAGGCCCTGGGCATCCGGTCCACCGGCTGCGCCGTACGGGCCGGCCTGGTGCACTACAGCGACCAATCCGACGTGCAGCGCCTTCTTGACGGGGTCGGTTCGCTCCGCTGAGCCTGGCAGGTTGTTGTCGAGGTCGTCGCCGTGTTCGCGATTTGGAACGTCATGAGAACGCCTGTAGTGCTGATGCTCAGTACCTCCACACCCCACCAGCTGTCGAGGTTCCGGCTACTCGCGTTTCACAGTACCCTTCTGCAAAACAGCAAACCCTCACATCTTTCCTACGGGATCAAGGTGACCTTTACCGACTCCGACCCATCGTCCACAAGATCGAACCCGCTTCGGAAGTCCGCGAGGGGAAGCTGATGGGAACAAATGCGGTCCATGGGCAGAACGCCAGATTCGAGGATGCTTATCGCCGTGGGCCAACAGTGAGGACCTAGGTGGGCACCACGGACGTCCAGTTCCTTCTCGTCGCTGATGATTGACCAATCGACCGTGACATCATCTCCAAATACGCTGTACTCGACGAACGTCGCCTGCCTTCGCAATAGTCGCAGGCCCTGCGGGACTGCGGAAGGGTGCCCACTTGCCTCGATGTAGACGTCCGCACCGTACCCGTCGGTGAGACCACTGACAACAGGCAACGGGTCGGTTTCGCTGATATCAATCACCACGTCCGCTCCGCAGAGCCTAGCGAGCTCTAGCCTCTCCTTGGACAGGTCTAGAGCGACGACGTGGGCCGGCGACTTAGCGCGGGCCCCAGTGACCATGCCGAGCCCGATAGGCCCACAGCCAGCTACCACGACAACGTCTTCGAACTGTATCCCTGCTCTCTCTACGCCGTGGAGGGCACAAGAAAGCGGCTCCACGAAAGCAGCGTGTGCCGGCGGCAACTCCTTCGAGATTTTGTAGACCCGCGCTTGACGCGGGAACACCATATATGTTGACATCGCACCTGGGGTCTTACGCTTAAACCCATAGAGGTCATGTGGTTGACAGAGCCAATAGGAGCCTCTCAGGCAATAACGGCACTTTCCACATGGCACTATTTGCTCTGAGACAACTCGGTCACCCACCTCAACATGCCACCGGTCCGACGCTTCGTGGTCGATACGTTCTACTAGGCCCACAAACTCGTGCCCCGGGACCACCTCTGTCTCTGCAAACGCCGGTCGGTTAGCATCTCCCCAGAACTTCGTAGCGCCATGGTACACCTTCAGGTCGCTCGCACAGATACCTACGGCTTCCACCCGTATTAGGGCCTCACCTGGCCCGGGTATCGGGCACGGAACTGTTTCCAACTGATAATTGCCGGGGCCGTGGCATACAACGGCCTCAATTGTGTCGGGCGCCATCATAGTGCTCTTTCACCTCAGGCTCTTTTGTCCAACTTCAATCCAGCCGCGTAGGCCATAAACGCTCTCGCCCGGTGGCGGCATGGGGACCGAACTCGCTTCACCCGCGGGTCTTCGCTTCTGCAAGCACTTGGCTCACCGCCGCCAAGCAGTACGACATGGACACCGCGCCCGGGTCGGGTGTGCCCCGGCTGCGCTCGCCCAGGACCGCAGAGCGGCCTCGCTTACTGATAAGGCTCGCCGTGTGGCGCGCTCCGGCGTCGCTTGCGGGCACGGCGGCGGCCCAGGCGACGGCCAGCTCGTCTCCGGCTTGGACGTGCTCGATAAAGGCGTCGACGAACGGGCCGAGCGCGTCGAGCATCGTCTTGTCCCCCCGCCCGGCACCACCGACTGCGGCCAACGCACCGACCGCCCCCGTCAATGCCTTGGTCACAGCTGCCGGGCCGGTGCCCTGCTCGACCAAGGCCTGGCCGAACGCTTGCAACATCCCTCCCCACAGGGCTCCCGATGCTCCGCCGGCTGCCTCTGCCCAGGCCCTCCCCGCAGCGATGACAACCTCGCCGGGCACGTCGCCCGCCCCGGAAGCGGCGGCGGCGGCGGCCCGCAGACCTCTCAACATGCCGCGCCCATGGTCGCCGTCCCCTGCCACTGCGTCGATGCGCCCGAGCTCTTCCTCCGCGGGCTCTATCGCCCGCAGCATGTAATCGAACGCCAGGCGGGCGACGGCCGCGGCTTCGGCGTCGACGAGCCCGCTGCTAGGCGTGACAGCTTCTTCCCGGCTGCTCGCCGCCGCCTGGCTGCTCCTTGAGCGGAGCGGAAGCGGCCTTAAGGCGGCTCCCCCTCTGACAGGGGCCACGCTCCCTTTCCGGTAGCCCGGGGCGTCCGCCGGCGCGGCCCATAGCTCCTCAAGCTCCTCGTCGAGCCAGAAGAGGGTTAGGGAACAGCCGGCCATGTCCAGGGACGTCACCAGTTCGCCGACCTCGGGCGCCACAGCGCGGAGCCCGGCGTCGTGGAGCAGCCGGGCTACATCACGGTAGAGGACGAACAGCTCCTCGTACTTAGTCCGGCCGAGGCCGTCCAGTAGCACTACCGCCCGCTCATCGGCACCCTTAGGGCGCTCCTCGCTCGCAAGTAGCGGCTCGACCAGCACCCGGGCCAGCTCGGCTGCACCGACTCGTTCGCCGGAGCGCACGCCGGGCTCACCGTGGATGCCCATGCCGATCTCGATCCGGCCCGGCTCGACCACGAAAAGCGGCTCCCGGCTGCCGGGTAGGGTACATCCTCCAAATGCGACGCCGAGCGTGCGTGCCCGGGCGTTTGCTTTGCGAGCCAGTCGCTCCACTTCGTCCATGTCGTCGCCGCGTTCGGCGGCGGCACCGGCGATCTTGAACACGCAGAAATCACCCGCAATGCCTCGTCGTTCTTCGAAGCGCTCTGGCGGCGCGGATGCTACGTCGTCGGTGACGAGAACAGTGCGCACGTCGATGCCTTCCTCCCGGGCGCGCTTTTCCGCCATGCCGAAGTTCATGATGTCCCCGCTGTACCTGCCGTAGGAGAGGAGCACCCCCGCCCCACCATCAAGCGCTCGCACAGCCCGGTACACGTGCTCGGTAGATGGGCTGGTGAAGATATCGCCGATCACGGCGCCATCGGCGAGGCCCTGGCCGACAAAGCCGGCGAAAGTCGGGTAGTGCCCGCTCCCCCCGCCGATGATCACGGAGACTTTGCCCGCGAGGACGCCCCCGCGCCGCATCACGCCCGACGCGCCCGGGACAGGCTCGAGGTAACGGCCGTACGCGGCCAAGAGCCCCTCGACCATTTCGTCGCGAAAATCCTCAGGCTTATTGAAGATTGTCGTCATCGATCTTCCTCTCGCTCTGCGTGGCTCCAGCTTGGTCACGGCCCCGAGAGGCCTGCGGCGGCCCTATCCCTGCCAGTTCGTAGCGAACTTTCGCCTCCTCCAGCTCGCGCAGTGACGAGGCGGTGGCACCTTCGTCCACGACTATGAGGTCGAACAGCGACAACGGGCACACTTGGTGCAAGGCCTTGCGGCCCAACTTGCTGTGGTCGACCAGCAGCACCTTTCGTTCCGCGCAAGCCAGCATCGCCAGCTTGCCGGCAACGATCTCTTGGTCCTGGTGGTAGGCGTGACTGCCGGAGACGCCGTAGGCCGAAACGAATGCGATGTCCACCCGCAGGGACTCGACGGCCGCCACGCAGGACATCCCGACGAACGAGTCGTACTTCGCGTCATAGTCGCCACCGAGGGCGATGAGCCGGATGCCCCGGAGCTGGCTGAGGGTCTCAAGGGCCCCAAGATGGTTGGTGACCACGATGAGGGGGCTTATGCCCTCCATGCAGCGAGCAAGCGCCAGGCTGGTCGTCGAGTCATCAAGGAGCACCGCCATGCCAGGCTCGATAAGCCCGCGCGCGTGTGCCGCGATGGCCGCCTTCTCGGCCTGCATGGCCTTGGCCCGGTACGCGACGTTGCTCTCGAAGACAGCTGACGGCTGTGCTGTTACGCCCCCCCGGAACCGGCGAACGACGCCCTGCTGTTCGAGCTCGGCAAGGTCGCGGTGCACCGTCATGACGCTCACCTCGAAGTGCTGGGCCAGTTCGGTTGGGGACACCGAGTAGTGAGCCAGCACGTACTCCCGGACTAGGTCGATGCGCTGCCGGCCTTCCAACCCCGGCCGGCGGGCTTCCCGCGGTACCTGGTCGCCAGGTGCGGGCCCGGAGGGCACGCTGCTATCACTGCCCCTGCCAGAGCTCTTGGACAAAGCTCAGACCTCCTACCAGATCGTGTAGCCGCCGTCGATCACGACGTCGGCGCCGTTGATCATGTCAGACATCCCGGATGCCAGGAATAAGGCAACAGAGGCAACTTCCTCAGGTTCTGCGAAGCGGCCCATCGGTATCAGCGCCTTCATGGCTTCGCCTTTCTCGCCCTCCCATGCCCTCCGGCCCAGGTCCGTCATCACCACGGTGGGCGATATGGCATTGACGGTCACGCCCCGAGGCGCCCATTCGTACGCGAGCACTCGGGTCAGCCCAAGCACTCCCGCTTTCGAGGCGCAATAGGCCGCATGGCCCCTCAGGGCGACGCTAGCGGCTTGCGAGGCGAGGTTGATTATCTTGCCCCGTCCCGCCGCCAGCATGTGCCGGCCGACAGCTTGGGACATGACGAACATCCCTCTCAGGTTGACGGCCATCGTGCTATCCCAGGCGGTTATGGGCAGGTCCTCAGCCGGGCCCAGGGCGACCACGCCCGCGTTGTTCACCAGCACGTCAATCGACCCGAGGACCTGCACCACGTCCGCGACCGCCGCAGTGACCGAGCTCGGGTCGGACACGTCGCATTGGAGGCCGATGCCGCTGTCACCGAGCTGTGCCGCCTTTTGCCGGGCGCCATCACCGTCGAGGTCCAAGATGGCTACGCGAGCCCCCTTGGCGGCGAAGAGCGTCGCGATGGCTTGGCCGATGCCGCTCGCGCCCCCGGTGACCACTGCGACCGCCCCCTCCAGGTCGAGGGACGGCCCCAGCTCGGTTGTCCTGATCATCACGGTGACCAACTCCTATGCCGGCATTGTCGCGTCTCGTCCCTCCACCCGCTCAGTTTGAGCCAACTGCTCCCCGGGGGCAAGCCCCCTACCCCAGGGAGCTGGCCCGTTCGCACCGAGCTACTTGACATCGACGGGGCCGGGTTATAACGTCTCTGACGATGTTAGCACATCGACCGTGTGAGTTAGCTAGCAGGCGATGCCCCTCCGGCAAGAGGAGCCCCCGCCTCGTGGGCGTCGTTCCGGTCCCTCTGTGCTGGTGTTGGCGCCCCAGTGACCCTGCGCTGACGAGCTGGCCCGGCGTTTGGCGTACCCCGCTCCCGCCGTCCCCGGAGCCCTCTCGTGACGTTTCCGACCCCATCTTCTGTGCGAACTTCTCAGCACAAGATGCGATATCAACCCTTGACTTCACCACCGTGCGTGAGACCGGCTCCTCACGGCGCCTGAAACCTCCCCAGGCCCACAGAGCCAACCATCCCTCCCCCAGCCCGTGTCGGGCGGTCCCCCGCGCACAGCTGGGGCATGGGCCTCTCGCGCCGACCTGCCCTCAGGCGGCCGCGCAGCTTGTCTGCGCTGCCCCTCCCGATGGCCTAGCCCCCCGGGCTAAGGGAGCGTCCGCCGGGTTGAGCGGCCGCTTGAGCGGCGGTGCCTTGCCCTCCGACGCGCTGGCTCCGACTTCCGTTCGAGGCGTACTCGCGCATGAACGACCCTTCTGACCATCCAATGCTTACGGCCGTCGAGGCTCCGTCCGGCGCGGCTAACTCAGCCCCCAGCGACCCCGCCGCGAGCACGCCGTTCGCCCTCGAGGCCCGCGACGTCAGTAAGCACTTTGGTGGGGTTGCCGCCCTCAGCTCAGCAAATTTCGCGTTAGCGAAAGGTGAGGTGCACGCCATCGTCGGTGACAACGGCGCCGGCAAGTCCACGCTGTTCAAGATCATCGCGGGTGCGTACAGGCCAGATTCAGGAGATATTTTGATCAACGGGGAGAAGGTCGACATCCCCAATCCTCGAGCGGCGCAAAGCCTTGGGGTGACGACGATCTTCCAGGATCTAGGCCTCGTCGACGACCTCGACGCATCGGCGAACCTCTTCCTCGGCCGAGAGCTCTACCACCGCCCTCCGCTCAGCTGGCTTGGCGTCCTCGACAAGAAAGCGATGCGTGCCGTCGCCAAACAGCACATCGGTCGCCTCAATGTCAGTATTTCGTCAATTGACCAACTGCTCGGCACGATGTCTGGAGGCCAGCGCCAAGCGATCGCGGTGTGCCGGGCGATCGCCTTCGGCACGAGGGTAATAATCATGGACGAGCCCACCGCTGCTCTTGGTGTCCGCGAGACGGCCGCCGTCCTCGACGTCATCCGCCGGCTCCACGACGACGGGCTGTCAGTCGCCATGGTCAGCCACAGTCTTTCCGACGTCTTCGCCGTCGCCCAGCGGATCACCATCCTCCGCAATGGCCGGACGATCCGCACGACAAACGTCTCTGACGTAACTCTGGAAGAGATCGTCAGGCTCATGACGGCAGGGGTGGCAAATGCGCCTTCCTAAGACCGAGACGGCGGTGCCGTCCGAGCACAAAGCCCGCCCCCTCCTTGCACCCCCGAGGCGAGGTCAATGAGCACAGTAACGGCAGCCCCCCGACAGACCACTCCTTTCCTGAAGTACACCCACCTTGGGAACCGTAACATACAGCGCATCGTGGTCAACATTGCCGGTATCTTGATAATCGGCAGCTTCGTGCAGGCACAGAACGGCTACTTCTTCACCCGTGCCAACCTCTGGAGCCTTTTCACGCAGATCGCGGTCGTGGCGATGATCGCGTGCCCGCAGGCATTGGTAATGATCTCCGGTTCGATAGACATCTCCGTCGGTGGAGTGGTCGCTCTCACAGGAGTGGTGGCAGGGCTGTTGTTTGTCCAGGGCTGGCCGTTGTGGCTTTGTTTCTTAATGGCTGTCTTGGCGGGCGCTTTGATCGGGCTGCTCAACAGCGCATTGATATTGCTCCTTGGCATACCAAGCTTTATCGCCACCATAGGCACGCTCTACGCCTCCCAGGGGATCGCCAACATCCTGACTAACGGCCTTCCCGTAGCAGCCGTGACCCCCAGCTTTTCCACTATCGGGACAGCTCAATTATTCAGCGCCAAGATCCCGGTCCAGGCCTTTTACACTGTCGGCGTCCTCCTTATCTTCATGGCCCTTCAAAGGTTCACGAGCCTAGGGCGCTACACCGTAGCCACCGGGAGCAATCGTCGCGGAGCGTTCGCGAACGGCGTACCCGTTCGCCGGACGATCACCCTTTGCTTTCTCCTTTGCGGAGCGACCGCGGGTTGGGGAGGTGTAGCCTACGGGGCCAGGATCGGCACGCCTATACCCGTCGTCGACCCCGACATACTCTTCCAGGTCATTGTCGCTTGCGTCGTAGGCGGCACCGCCCTCACCGGCGGTCGCGGGACCGTCTTCGGTGCGTTCACGGGCGCCATGCTCATCGCCACCGTGAACGACTGCCTCGACCTGCTCGGCATCTCGACTTTCTGGCAGTACATCGCCCTGGGAGCCCTGCTCGTGATTGCCGTTGGAGCTGATACGGCCATGCGAGGAGTCCACAAGACGGCAGGCGGCCACCGCTTTAGGCTCCCAGATATCTCCCAAACATCGTGACTGGAGGCTGACCCTACATACCTTTTGGCGACAGCACGAAGCGCCACAACACTTCCCGCAGTACCCCCTCCCGGGTGAGGCCAGAGCGTCTTACACCACCAGTACCGCGCACGCCCATTTTCCGGCCGCCGCGGCCTCCCGCGAGAGGTTCCCTTCCAGCTCAACACCAAACGAAGGAGGACACGAAACCATGTCGAACCCCGCACCACTTGATAGACCGTCCAGCGACGCCCGCCACACACGTCTGAGGGGCCGCAAGCTGTTAGGTGCCCTAGGAGTGCTCTTAGCCGTCGTAGGCTCCTTTGGGGCCCCGGCGGTAGCGAGCGCGAAACACGAGCTACCCAATGCTCAGTTGGCCGGCAAGAAGGTGCTCATAATCCCTTACTGGCTGGACAACTTCGGGATCGGGTTCACCCACTGGATGACCGCCCTACTGAAGGCCGAGGGTGTGACCGCCACGACCATCAACCCGAACGCGGTAGCTTCGGCCGAGCTGAACGCGATCACAACTGAACTAGCTAGCCATCAGTACGACGCCATCGTGTGGGAGCCCATTGACGAGAACGCCGCCGCGACAACGGTCAAGGAGCTGCAGGCGGCAAAGATCCCACAGGTCGTGTTCCAGGGCGTCGAGAACGGACAGTGGTCCGCCCCTGACATCAACCTTGACGAGACCCATTCTCTTACCAACGCCGGGGTCATCGCGGCAACGTACATAAAAGCGCACCCCTCGCTCGGGAGCGCCCCGCTTGCCGCGTTTATGGGTGTCTACCCACAGAACACAGCCTGCATCGAACGGATGAACAGCCTCCTGAACGGCATGCGGAGCGTTATGCCCAACGCCAAGGTGGTGTACTTCGGTGCCGCCAACGGCGAAGCGGATGCTACGACCAAGATGACTGACTTCATCAACACGCACAAGGCCTTCAATGTCACTGACGGTTGCGGGAGCGCTAGCACGCTCGGCGTGCTCAACGCCTTGAACGCCGCCGGGATGGCAAAGGCTGTGAACAAGGTCCCGCAAAGCATCTTCGTCATGACTCAGGACGGCACACCGCCAGAGCTGCAGTACCTCTGGAACAAGAGCTCAGCTCTGATGGTATCCAGCCTCCTGCCTCCAAAGACGATCGCGCAGGCAACCATCCCCGTGGTGAACGGCTTGCTGACCGGCAAGATCGCTCTCAACGCGTCGATGACAGTCAACGTAGGTTGGTCACCGCTGACGCCTAACTGCCAAATGTACCGTCCCGAAGTGCTCCAGCAGTTCGCCGGGGTAAAGGGCTTCACGGTCCCGCAATGCTCTTTCACCTATACCGGCTCTGTGACCTGGCCGGTCGGTTAGGTCTTATCTAGTGGTACCCGGGCAGCAGGCGGGCCTCGCGTTGGCGAGGGCCGCCTGCTGGCTCGTACCACGGGGGAAGGGAACTGCGTCAGATATGTGCACGCCCGATACCCGCCGAGCCCCAGTGGGGGGTGGTCGGTGATGTCCTGGGCAGCGGCTGTCGGCTTGCTGCACGTCGACATCTCGTTTGTTCCCGCGTACGGTGCGTCTGGCGAGTACTTGTGCTACCAGGAGGAACAGGTCGTGGCCGGTGAACAGGCCATGCTTGCTCCCCGCGAGCGGCGCGTCCCCTTCGTACGCCACAGTAGGCTTGACCGGGTCGCGCTCGACCAGGTTTGTCGCCTTTCGTCCTTCGACTTCGTTGAGGTCGACGGCGGCGCCTCACCTGGTGCACCACTGCGGCTCGAGGAGAGGAAAGTGCCCTACGAACTAGCGCCCATCAGCGCCGAGCGCTCGGGCCGGGCCCACCCTCTGGCACCCAGTAATGGAGGCGGACTTGTCGAGTAACGACCATGACGGGCTCTTTGTTGTCGGCATCGGTAGCGATGGCGTGGGGTTCGAGTTGAAAGAGCAAGTGCGTGCTGTGCTTGAGAGCGACCCCCGGGTCCGGACGCTGCTCGACTTCGGCGTCCACTCCGTCGAGGACCCGGCGCCCTATCCTGCGGTTGGCCTTGCCGTCGCGGAACGGGTACGGGCGGGAGAGCTCGACCGGGCGATCCTCATCTGTGGGACGGGTATAGGGATGGCGATCAGCGCCAACAAGGTCCCGGGCGTACGCGCCACCGTCGCGTACGACCACTACTCCGTCGAGCGTTCGGTGCTCTCTAACGACTGCCAGGTCCTGTGCCTCGGCTCCAAAGTGGCCACCCCCGAGCAGGCGGCGCGCATCGTGACGGCATGGCTTGGCTACCGCTTCGACCCTGAATCAGCCTCGGCGGCAAAGATCGATGTGATCCGCGATTACGAGCAGGACCACCTGAACTTAGGACGTCTCGTCGATGGTTGACGTGCCCACCCTGCGGATGAACGACGGGAACAAGATCCCTCAGATCGGCCTCGGGCTGAGGTTGATCGCCGTGCCTGACCTCCCGTCGGTACTAGGGCGAGCGGTAGCTCTGGGCTACCGCCTTGTGGACACGGCTCAGACGTACGGCAACGAGGAAGGCATCGGCGCGGCCATCAGCGAGCGCGCCGTGCACCGGGACGACCTGTTCATCACGACCAAGATCGCCAACCGCAACCAGGGCCGCAGCCTCACCCTGTCGTCATTCGCCGATAGCTTGCGCCGCCTCGGCACCAGCGACGTCGACCTCTGCCTGGTGCATTGGCCCCAGCCGATGTTCGGCCAGTACATAGAGACCTGGCAAACATTGGTCGAGCTCCATAGCGAGGGGCGCACGCGGGCCATCGGCGTCTCCAACTTCACCCGTAAGTGCTTGGAACATCTCATCGACGAGACGGGCGTGGTACCGGCGGTGAACCAGGTCGAGCTTCACCCCGAGCTACCGCAAGACGACCTGCTGACCTTCCACAGCGAGCACGGGATCCTGACCCAGGCTTGGGCCCCCCTCGGGCAAGGCCAGGCGCTGGCGGGCCCCATCGTGGGGCAGGTCGCGGCGGAAAAGGGCAGGACCCCGGCGCAGGTCGTGCTCCGTTGGCACCTTCAGCGTGGGACCATCCCACTTCCTAAAAGCGCGACCCCGGGCCGCCTGAAGGAGAACCTTGAGCTCTGGGACTTCGAGCTCTCAGCAGAAGACATGGCCCGCTTCGCCTGCATACCACCCCGACGGTTGGGCCCTGACCCCGAGGCAATGGCCGACCGATGAGCCGTGCTCGACTGTCCGGCGCCGCGGGAACCCGTCAACTACCCGTACCTGACCTACGTCTTGGAGGAGAACATGATCCGAATGGGGATTATCGGAGCCGCAGGGATCGCCGGCCGAGCGTTGGTAGATCCATCTCGGTCTGTAGATGAGGTCGAGGTCGTCGGAGTGGCCGCCCGTGATCCCGCCCGCGCCGCCACATTCGCTGAGCAGAACGGCCTGGCGGAGGTTTACCCAACCTACGAGGCCCTCCTCGAGGACACTTCGCTTGACGCCGTCTACGTCCCCTTAGCCAATTCGTTGCATGCCCGCTGGTCCATTGCCGCGCTGGAGGCCGGTCGACATGTGCTTTGCGAAAAGCCCATCGCCTCCAACGCTAAGCAGGCTCAAGACATGGTGCGCACCTCGGACAAGGAGAAGCGGGCCCTGGTCGAGGCGTTCCACTGGCGGTACCACCCAGTCGCCGCCAGGATGATCGCGCTCAGCAAGCAGATCGGTCCCCTGGAGCGGGTCGAAGCCCATTTCAACGCGCACATCCCCACGGACAACGTCAGGTTCCAGCTCGAACTGGCCGGCGGTTCGTTCATGGACCTCGGCTGCTACTGCGTGCACATGGTGAGGACAGTGGTGGGCAAGGAGCCCGAAGTGCTCGGCGCCAGAGCGGTCGAGGGACCGCGCGGCGTAGACCTGTCCATGGAGGCCGAGCTCTCCTTCCCGGGTGGGCTACCCGGCGTCGTCAGCTCCAGCATGGTGGCCGAAAAGACGGTCTGGCCCGACTCGATGGTCTTTCGTGCGTTTGGAAAGGCCGGCCACCTAGAGGTGCTCAACCCAATGGCGCCCCAGTTCGGGCACCGCATCTCCGCACGGTTGGCCGACGGGACAACTGTGGACGAGGTGCTCGACGCAGCGACGAGCTACGAGCACCAGCTGCGGGCGTTCTGCAACACCGTGGCCAGCGCGGGGACGGCCCCGACTGGCGGAGCGGACGCCATCGCCAATATGCAGGTGATCGACGCCGTGTACGAGGCGTCCGGGCTCGGCGTCAGGCAATGACCACCAGACCTAAAGGACAAAGGAGCTGAAGCAGTTGTCGCTTACGCTCGTTACGGGCGCCGGGGGCTATGTCGGCGCGGCCCTGCTGACAGAACTAGCCCAAGACGGAGTGCCCGTTGTCGGCTTGAGCCGGCAGCGGGAGCCGGGCCCGGACGTGGTGAGGGGCGATTTCACAAACCCGGAGGACCTTCGCGCCCTCGACGGCCTCGAGATAGGCCGGGTGTGCCACCTTGCGGCGGTAACCGGTGGCTGCAGTGAAGAAGACGGGCTCCGGGTCAATGTGCTCGGTACCCGCCGGCTGATGCGCTACTTGATCGACCGAGGTTGCCACAAGTTTGTGCTGGCCAGCTCGATCGCGGCAGTGGGCCTAGCGGACTCGGACTTCACGCCCCAGGCTGTTCCCATACCGGACGAGCACCCCTGCTTGGCCCGGGACGCCTATGGGTTGTCGAAGTACCTGATGGAAGAGATGTCTCGTTACTTCGGCCGCGCTCACGAGGATCTCGAGATCACCGCTTTGCGCCTGTGCAGCATATTCCCGAGCCCCGAGCTACCACCCAAGGCTTCTTTGGCCGACCGCCCGGGAACTTACGCTCTTGCCAGCATCACCAAGATGGCTTTGGCTGATGCCGTGGCGGCTTTCCGCCGTGCCCTCCTTACCGATTTGGGCCCCGGGTTCAGGATCTTCAATGCCGGTCCGCAAATGGCCTGGACGGATGTCCCGGTGGCCGATCTCCTGGACTGCTGGTTCCAGGGCAGAGTCAGTACACGGTATTACCAGAGCGGGCCTCATGCTTTCGCCTCAGTGTTCGACGTGAGCACCATCGCGGACAAGCTCGGCTTCGTGGCGAGCGTCTAGTTATGCAGGCTTGCGTTATCGCAGAAGGGGGCCGACTTGCCCTGGTCGAGCGCCCCGAGCCCAAAGCCGGTGGGGACGTCGTCAAGGTCAGGATCGAGATGGTCCCCATGTGCACTGAGTTCAAGGACCTGCGTGCGGGCAGGGCGAGCGAAGTGCTTGGCCACGAGGCGGTCGGTGTCGTTGAGGAAGCGGGGCCTTTCGCCCGCTCAGAGCCCGGCCAGCGAGTCGTGGCCATGCCCGGCAACGCTTGCGGCAAGTGCACAACGTGCTTGACCGGCGAGCACATCTACTGCCGCCACCAACGAGATCTGCTGGC
Organism: Acidimicrobiales bacterium; assembly: GCA_052325485.1. Lineage (GTDB taxonomy): Bacteria > Actinomycetota > Acidimicrobiia > Acidimicrobiales > Palsa-688 > Fen-671. The sequence goes on from JBKQUU010000165.1 coordinate 26,161, forward strand.
GGAGACCGGTTCCATTTATGGCCTGGCGTCGTACGCGCAGTACATAATCAAACCTGATCACCTGCTCCTTCCTATCCCAGACGATGTTTCCTTCCGGCATGCCGCTCTCACCGGTTGCGGGCTCGGGCCAAGCCTCAATGCCCTGGGCCGCATGAAAGGCACAGAAGGCCAGACCATGGTCGTCTCGGGGTGCGGGCCCGTCGGGCTTGGCGCCGTAGTCAATGCGAACGCTCGAGGGATGCAGGTGATCGTCTCTGAGCCGAACCCCTTCCGCGCCAAGCTGGCGCTCCGTCTGGGCGCGGTCGCCGCTCTCGACCCCCTGAGCTCGGATCTGGCCGATGTCGTCTCAGCAACAACCAAGGGCGAGGGAGCGGACTGCGCCATAGAGACCAGTGGTGCACCCGGAGCGGCCGAGCGGGCCATGGCCGTGCTCCGGCCGCTCGGCCGGATGGCGCTCCTGGCCTGGGACGTGCCTGTGAGGCTGCCTCCGCTGATCCCTAAGGGCCTCGGCGTTGACGGCTGTTGGCACTGGAACCACCAACGCGACTCCGATCTCATGTGGTCTACGGTCCGCAAGTCGAAGGCGTCCTTGGACCTGATGGTGACCCATTCGTTCCGGCTCGACCAAGCCAGTGACGCCATGCAGCTGCAGGAGACGGGCGACTGCGGGAAGGTCATCTTGTACCCGTTCGGGAGCGACGTCCCGCCCCAGTTAGCGATGGAGTAGCCATATGGAGTACCGGAACCTCGGCAACTCGGGGCTGATCGTGTCAGTCCTGGGCCTCGGCTGTAACAACTTCGGCGGCCGGATGGACATCGACCGTTCACGTACGGTAGTGGACGCCGCCATCGACCACGGTATTACGTTCTTTGACACCGCGGACATCTATGGCAACCTCTACGGCAATATAGGCGGATCGGAAACAGCGCTTGGGGAACTGCTGTCTGGAAAGCGGGACCGGGTGGTGCTCGCCACCAAGTTTGGCTACCCGCGGCGGGACATGGGTTACGGGGTGGCCGCCGGTGCCAAGGGCGGGAGAGCGTACGTACGGCGCGCCCTCGAAGAGTCCCTTCGCCGGCTCCGCACCGATTACATCGACCTGTACCAGCTCCACGGGCCGGACCCCACCACCCCCATGGCCGAGACGCTTGCCGCGTTGCACGAGGTCGTACTAGAGGGGAAGGTCCGGTACATCGGGCACTCCAACCTGAACGCGTGGCAGCTTTCCGAAGCGGACCATGTCGCGCGCGAGAACGGCTTCACGCCGTTCATTTCAGCCCAGAACCGATGGTCGTTGCTCGATCGCGAATGGGAAGGCGTCATGAGGTCGGCGGCCGAGCACTACGGCCTGGGCATCATCCCTTACATGCCGCTTGCTCAGGGACTGCTCACGGGTAAGGTCCACCGGGGCGAGCCCCTTCCAGAGGGGACAAAGATCGCCGGGTCGCCAGACACGGTGACGGACGAAAGAATGGACCGCCTCGACCGCCTCATCGAATGGGGAACGGAGCACGGTCGTAGCCTCTTGGAGATCGCGATCGGCGGCCTTGCCGGCCGGCCGTCGGTCGGCTCTGTGATCGCTGGTGCCACAAATGCAGAGCAGGTCGCGGTCAACGTCGCCGCCTCCGCCTGGCAACCTACGGCCATAGACCTGGCCGCCATTGACACAATTGTCCCTCCTCCATCCCCACCCAGCTTCTGAGCAAAGAATAGGAAGTGCTCACACCGTGGAATATCCCAATTTCGACATCAACCGTTATAAGAACCGCTCCGTCGAGGTGTCCAAGACAGGTATCCCTGGTATGGTCGTAGTACGCCTCGTGATCAAACCCGACGGTAGAGGGTGGCTCAAGGAGAGCTTCCAGCTCAGCAAGCTGGTGCCGCTTGGTTTCCCGTCGAGCTTTCAGCCTGTCGGCTATCAGGTCGCCGCCGTACAACGGCGTGGCTTCACTCGCGGGATCCATGCCGACACTGTCAGTAAGTACATCAGCCTGACCCGGGGCGAGGCCTTTGCCGCCATTGTCGACCTCCGTCGAGGAGGTTCCTTTGGCCGGGTCGAGACCGTCTTGCTCACACCCGAGAATGCCATCTTCGTGCCGAAGGGTTGCGGGAACTCCTACCAAACGCTTTCCGACGACGTCGGTTACACCTATTTGGAGGACGACCGCACCTCAGCCGATCCCTCCACTTGCGTCAGCCTCGCTGACAAAGAGCTCGCCATCGAGTGGCCTGTCCCGCTCCACGAGGCGCAGATGCTGCCCGATGACGAGGACCGGCCGGGCCTGGGCGAGATCGTCCCCGTCCAAGCGTAAGGGAGCAACTCGATGACAAGCGCTACCTCACCCAACCGGAGCCTCGACGAGGTCGATTGGTCCGAGCTCAAGCGCCCGCTACCAGATTGGTACCGGGACTCCAAGTTCGGCATCATGGTCCACTGGGGAGCCTATTCCGTCCCCGCCTGGGCCGAGCCGATCGGCGAGCTCGGGACGGTCGCCAGTGAGACCTGGTTCCATCACAGCCCCTACGCGGAGTGGTATTGGAACACCATCCGCTTCGAGGACAGCCCAGCACGACAGTTCCACCGACGGACTTACGGGGACGCCCCCTATGACGACTTCCTCGATGCGTGGGTCGTCGACGCCTTCGAGCCCGACCGTTGGTTGGCTCTCTTCTCTGAGGCCGGCGCCCGCTACGTGGTGCCGACCTCAAAGCACCACGACGGCATCACTCTTTGGGACGCGCCAGGTACGGGCACCCGCAACACGGTCCACCGAGGACCAAGGCGCGATCTCTTACGGGAGATCGAGCAAGCTACACGTAAGGTGGGTCTCCGCTTTGGCGTTTACTACTCGGGCGGCTTGGACTGGTCCATAAGCAACCTCCCGCCCATAGACGCCATCCCTGGGCTCGACATCTTCGGTCCGGCCCGGACCATCCGGCCCCGGGACGCCGCCTATGCCGCCTACGCCTACCTACACGTCCGCGACCTGATCGACCGCTACAAACCTGCTCTCATCTGGAACGACATCGAGTGGCCCGATGCCGGTAAGCACGGAGGCTCGCTCGGCCTGCTCGAGCTCTTCCGCCACTACTACGCGACCGTGCCGGACGGCGTCGTCGACGACAGGTGGGGAGACACCCACTCCGACTACCTCACCAGCGAGTACAAGGCACGTCTGGAGCACGAGAAGGCTGCGGCGTGGGAGAACACGCGCGGGATCGGCCTTTCTTTCGGCTACAACCAAGTAGAAGACGCTCGCTGCACCCTTACCGGGCCTGAACTGCTCCGGCACCTGGCCGACGTGGTCTGCCGGGGTGGCAACCTGCTCCTCAACGTGGGGCCCACCGCCAGCGGTGCCATCCCAGACCTCCAGCGCGAGGCCCTCAGCTACCTGGGGCGCTGGATGCGCACCGGGACCGCTGCCATCCATGGCTCGCGGCCCCTCGAAACCGCTATCGCCAGGAACTCCGACGAGCCATGGGTCAGATGGACCAAGAACGGTGGCTTCGCCTGGGCAATCCTCGGTGCACCGGGGCCTGTGAACCTGGATCTCAGCCCAGAAACGATAGACATTGGGTCCGCGGTCACCGCCTCCGGTCAGCCCGTCGAAGCGAAGTGGGACGGCCACCACTGCGTCCTGCAACTTGACCCGGCCCCAGACGACGTACCGCCTCTTGTCCGCTTCGTCCTCCGTTGACCCCCTCTTTCGCCAGCCCCCCTGTTGTCGCCGGTAGCACACTCGCGTTCGGGGACCGGGCACGAGATGAGCTATCGACTTGGCAACAAGACCTTGCCGCTCTGCGCCGAGCTGGGTTTGAGGCGGTCGACGTAGTCGACTCCTGGCTTCCCCTCGCCAGTTTGCCCCCCGGGGACCAGGCCTTCTTCCGCGAGTCCATCATCGACGCCGGTCTCCACCTCGTGGGGCTCAGCCTGATCAGAAGGAGCGTGATCGACCCCGACCACGGGCGGGAGAACATGGACTATACCCATGCCAGCATTGACGTCGCGCACTCGCTCGGGGCACCTGTCGTGAGCATAGGTTTCCATCGCCCTCTTACGGCGGCCCAGAAGGGTGCTGTGCCGTTCTGGGCCGTCCCCGGGCCTAAGGATCCCGCCGACAGGACCACTCGTGAGCTGGCCATACGCCAGCTACGGGAACTCTGCCGTCACGCCCGAGACCTCGGCATGGCGCTCTCGCTCGAGCTGTACGAGGACACACTGCTCGGCTCGGGGAGTGCCGCGGCAGCACTAGTTGTCGACGTCGGGGAGGACAACCTCGGCATCAACGCAGACCTTGCCAACCTCTGGCGCCAACCTCTTGAGCTCAAGGAAGCCTGGCAAGAGACTCTCGCTCACTGCCTTCCGTACATGAACTACTGGCACGTGAAGAACTTCCGTCGGGCCCCGGTATGGCCGTCCGGGCCGATCGTGACTTTCCCCACCCCCATGCCGGAAGGCGACATCGACTACCACGAAGCTTTTCACATGGCTGCGGCGGCCGGTTACACCGGCCCGATCTGCATAGAGCACTACGGTGGGGACCGCCTATGGGCGCAGAAGACTGCGCTCGACTATGTCAAGTGGCTCTTGTCAGAGATGGAGCTGGAGGAGCGGGCCGCCGCACCACCAACCGGAAGGTTAGCCAACGATGCAATATAGCTTCCTCGGGCGATCTGGGCTCCGAGTATCCAAGATCTCTGTCGGCTCCGTCACCTTCGGAGATAACCCGGAGGGCATTGGCGGTGTGACCGTCGGTACCGTGCGTAGGATCGTGGACCGTCTACTAGATTCAGGTGTCAACTTGATGGACACGGCGGACGCTTACTCGGGCGGCCTAGCGGAGGAAATTCTCGGCCAGGCCATAGAGGGCCGCCGGGACCGGCTGCTTTTGGCCACTAAAGTACGCTTCCCGACCGGGAACGGGCCAAATGACGCCGGGCTGTCTCGGCTGCACATCATCAAGAGTTGCGAAACGAGCTTGCGCCGGCTCGGGACAGACCACATCGACCTGTACCAGCTGCACGGATGGGACGGCCAGGCCCCCCTAGAAGAGACACTATCTACGCTGGACGCGCTTGTGCGGCAAGGCAAGATCCGCTATATCGGGTGCTCCAACTATTCCGCTTGGCACCTCATGAAGGCCTTGTCGGTCTCAGACCGGCTCCGCCTGTGCCGGTTCGTCAGCCACCAGATTTACTACTCCCTGATCGGCCGGGACGCCGAGTACGAGCTCATTCCCGCCGGCCTCGACCAAGGCGTAGGGACGCTCGCCTGGAGCCCACTGGCGGGCGGCCTGCTCTCGGGGAAGTACCGGCGCGGCCGCGAATGGCCGTCGGGCGCCCGCCACAGCGGCGACTGGCGCGAGCCGCCCATTTCTAACTGGGAATTTGTCTACGACGTCGTAGACGCAGTCTGCGAAATGGCCGCGGCGCGGGGGGCAACACCCGCCCAGGTGGCGTTGGCCTACCTGATGGCCAAGCCGAGCGTGAGCTCGGTCATTGTGGGGGCCCGGAAGCAGGAGCAGCTCGAGGACAACCTGGCAGCCGTGGACGTCACTTTGGCACCTGACGAGATCGCCAAGCTCGACGCCGCGTCGGCACAGCCGCTCTTGTACCCCTATTGGCACCAAAGACGACTGGTACGCGACCGCATGAGCCCGGCCGACGCCAGCTTGCTCGGCCAAGAGCATTGGGCGAGCGCCATCTAGCCGGTCCCAGCAACTCGTTCGGGACCTAGGAAAGGAGGCATATGCTGTTTGATTCTCATTGCCACGCCTGGAGGAACTGGCCTTATGCCGAGAGCGTCCCCGACCCCCACACTCGCGGGTCAGTCGACGCACTGTTGTGGGACATGGACGAGAACCAGGTCGACCGCGCCGCCGTCGTCTGTGTACGGATGGGCAGAGAGGAAGGCGAGCGCTGCGCCAACGACGACAACAACGACTACGTGGCCGCCGCCATTAACGCCCACCCGGACCGCTTGGTCATGCTGGCCGACGTCGACTGTTGCTGGACCGAGGCCGAGTACCACAAGCCCCGAGCCGCCAGGCGGCTCGAACAAGCCGTAGGACGGTACGGACTTTCTGGTTTCACCCACTACGTCGAGGGTGACAACGACGGTTGGCTGTGGAGCGAGGACGGCCAGGAGTTCTTTGCCACCGCGGCACGCTTAGACCTCGTCGCCTCCCTGGCGCTATCGGCGCCCTGGTTCTCCGATCTCCGCCAGGTAGCCCAGGCCTACCCCACTTTGCCCATATTGCTCCACCATCTCGGGATGCTCCGGTTGGCCCGCCCCACCTTCGCGACTGACTTGGCCGCCCTAATGGGTCTGGCCGATCTGCCCAACCTGTACCTCAAGCTGTCCGGGCTGCATTACTTAGCCCAAGATGCCTGGGATTTCCCGTTCGCGGAAGTTCAGGAGAGGGTGTTCCGCCCACTGTTGGCAGCCTTCGGAGCGGACCGTTTCGTTTGGGGTTCAGACTTTTCCGCCGCGGGACGGTACATCACCTACCCGCAGTCACTTGAGCTGGTCCGGAGCCGTTTGCAGGGCCTTGGTGCCGCCGACCTCGACCTGGTGCTTGGCGGGACCCTCGACCAGCTGTTCCGCACTCGGCGACCTCATCGCCGAAAGGCAGAGAAATGACGCCCGTCCTGCCTGACGCCCGTTCCGGCGACCAGGTTGAGGGCACGGCGCTCGTGGCTTGGAGCGACGGTCACTTCTCCACCGAGCCTGTCCTCGCGCCCGGGGCGGGCGAGAAGAACATAGTCGTCAGCGTCACCTGCTCGGGGGTGAGCCTCGGCACCGAGTTCGGCGTGCTGCGAGGTAAGATCGACTGGGGGAGTTTCCCCATGGTGACCGGGTATATGGCCACCGGTACGGTTGTGGCCGTAGGGTCACAGGTGGAAGGCTTCGCCCCCGGGGACCGGGTCTACGTGCGTCACGCGGAGGATTTGGTCTTGGCCCGCTCGGGCCAACGGCTCAATTGTTGCGACGGCCTGCATTGCTCGGTCGCGTCGTTGGATCCCACCGGTGACCACGGCGCCGCCCTACTACCTTCGGGCGTGCCTGACGAGGAGGGAAGCCTTTTCGTGGTGCTTTCTGTGGGCCTTTACGGTGTGGACCTGGCCGGTGTAACTGCGGGCAGCACCGTGGTCGTCATCGGGCTCGGCGCCGTCGGTCTGAGCGTGGTGGCTGCGGCCGCGGCGCGCGGAGCACGCGTCGTAGGGCTTGACTTGCGAGAGCCCTGCTGCGAGGTCGCCCGGGCCTACGGCGCGTGGCAGGCCGTCGTTGTGGGTGCAGACGGACCGGCCGGGCCTGTTCACCAGGTGCTTGGTAACGATGGCGCCGATTACGTTTTCGAGGCCACCGGCCTGCCGGAACTGGTAGACATCGGCATCGGCCTGACCAAGCCCTTCGGGACCTTTGTCTGGCAGGGCCACTACGGCAGTACACGCGCCGGCTTCGAGTTCCTCCCGGCGCACCACCGACGTCTCAAGATGATCTTCCCTTGCGACGACGGGTTCACGGAGTACAGGGCGGCGGTAATGCGCAGCATCGACCGTGGGGCCCTCGCTCCGGCGAACCTGATCACGGACCACCTGTCGGCTCCCGAGGCCCCTTCCTTCTTCCGCCGCGTGCGTGAGCACGGCACGGGCAACTCAATATCAGCGGTTATCAGATGGAGCTGACTACACTATGAAACCCCGGATCTTGATCGAACCGCAGCAAGGTGCGACGTACTTCGACATCCTTGGCTTTGCTCTTGAGGCAGAGTCACTGGGCTTTGACGCGCTGTTCTGTTCCGACCACTACCTGCACATGGGACCCGGCTCCGGGCTTCCCGGGCCGTGCGACGCGTGGACGACGATGGCAGGTCTCGCCCGTGACACAAGGCACATCCGGCTGGGTACGATGATGACGCCGGCCACTTTCCGCCGGCCCGGCCCTCTCGCGGTCGCCGTCGCTCAAGTTGATTTGATGAGCGGTGGACGTGTGGAGCTCGGTCTCGGCGCAGGCTGGTACGAGCCAGAACACCGTGCGTACGGCATCCCTTTCCCGCCCGTTGAGGAGCGTTTCGAGCACCTGGAGGAGCAGCTCCACATAATTACTGGCCTATGGGCAGTCCCGCCGGGCGAAACGTTCTCGTTCCACGGAAAGCACTATGATGTTGTCGACAGCCCGGCGCTGCCTAAGCCTGTTCAGGCGCCGCACCCACCGGTCCTGATCGGCGGGTCGGGCCCCAAAACAACGCCGCGCTTGGCGGCGAAGTACGCCACCGAGTACAACGTTCCTGTGCGGTCGCTCGACATTACCCGTCGCCAGTTTGAGCGAGTATCCCGCTCTTGCGAGGCAATCGGGCGTGACCCGGCGTCTATCAGCTTTTCCGCCACACAGACAGTGTGCGTAGGCGAGACCGCTGTTGACGTTGCCCGGCGCGCCACCAACATCGGCCGGACCCTCGAGGACCTCGAGGGCAGGGGTCTCGTGGGCAGCGTCGAGGCCGTGTTGGACAAGATCGGGCTCTTCGCGAGCTGCGGGACGACCCGGATCTACTTCCAGTTCTTGGACATTTCCGACCGGGAGCATCTTCAATTAGTCGCTGAGCGCATCATACCGCGGCTCCCATGACCGCTGTGGTGCCGCCGCTCCGCGAACTTGGCCACCTAGTTCCGGTAACGGGCAACCGGAGGGCGGGTCCCTCGTCTACATCAGCCAGCGGAGGTGCCTCATCGGCAGGAACAGCAGCACTCGACGGGTGGGGCCTAGCCCTGGCAGAGGCACTTGACCTAATGCCGGGGGTGTGGGCTTTCCTGAAGGACAGGCAGCGAAGGTTCGTGTGGGCCAACAGGGCGCTCGTCCGCAAGCTTGGCCTGCAGAGCCAACTGGACCTGGTGGGACTTCGTGACGAGGACCTGTGGCCTGCACATCTCGCAGAGCAATACCGCGTCTATGAGGAGGAGGTGCTACGTCGTGGTGTGCGGATCAACGGTATGGTGGAGTTTGTTAGGACAAGTGAGAGCCGTTGCGACGGGTACCTTAGTACGAAGTTGCCAGTGCGCTCTATTGCCGGTGATGTCCTTGGCTTGATCGGTATTGCACAGCCAATCGCCCGGCACAGCGTTCCGCCGCGACAACCGCCAGCTATTGTGGGGGCGGTGGCCTTGATATCTCGAGAGTTTCATCGCCGACTTAGCCTGGCTGAGTTAGCCGAGTCCGTGGCGATGTCACCGAGCCATTTCAACCGGAGTTTCAAGCGCGAGTTCGGGGCGACGCCCCATAAGTACCTACGGCGCGTTAGGCTAATGGCGGCGTGCGACTTGCTCGCATCCACTGATATGCCTGTGTCCATTGTGGCAGTCAAAACAGGCTATTATGACACCAGTCATTTCTCCCACGATTTTCTGCGCGAGTGGAGGGCGACACCGAGTGAGTACCGTAAGCGGTTCGGCCAGATGAAGGCCGGGACCGGAGGGACATGAGCCCGTTGCGTTCTGGCCACCGCGGGCCTGGCCCGACGAAACCTTAGAGACAGGGCCGAGAGAGAGAGCAGGAAATCGGGCCAATCCAGCGACGCGGCTATTGCGTCATCACACTCCTTGGCTATCGAGGTTGACGTTGCCGCAGAGGTGGACAGCCACGCCGAGTTGGGCGAAGGTGGCAGCCTTGGCGACCAGGGCGCGGTCGGCCTGTCCGGCATCGGGAGCATAGACGACCTGAACATGGTTGGCCTTGTGCCGGGCCATGAACTGGTCCCGGGTCA
>JBKQUU010000166.1:0-9394 GCA_052325485.1 Acidimicrobiales bacterium
GCGATGGCCTCGACCAGGTAGCGCGCCGCATTAGCCCGCAGGTCGTCGGGAACAAGCCCCATGTGCAGGGCGAGGACATAAGAGGTTTGGGTCCCGACGTCGACGCGGCCGGTCGGGCTCACATACGCCTTACGGAAAGCGTCGCCCACCTCGGCGGCCAAGTCCTCATAGTGTTTGGCGTCCTGTTGGCGCCCGATCGCCGAAGCCACCTCCGCCATGAGCGTGGCGTCGTAAGCCCAGTAGGCGGTGGCCAGGAGCTCGCGGGGGGTCAGGTCGCCCTTCGGGGCCAGCCAGTCGCCGTAATTGGCCCCCAGCTGGTGCGTCCTCAGCCGGTCGGGATTGGCCTTGTCCAAGAAGTCCATCCATGCCGCCATCGCCTGGAAGTTCCGCTCGAGCACTCCCGTGTCCCCGTACATCTTGTAGATGGTCCAGGGCACGATGACACCGGCGTCGCCCCAGGCCGGTGCGGCCGTAGCAGCGTGGTTTAGCCGAGGAGCGAAGTCCGTGAAGGCGCCCGAAGGTAGCTGTGCGTCGCTGACATCATCGAGCCACTTCGAGAAGAACGACGCTACATCGCGGTTGTAGGCCGCCGTACGTACGAAGATCTGCGCATCGCCGAGCCACCCGAGGCGCTCGTCGCGTTGCGGGCAATCGGTGGGGATGCTGATGAAGTTGCCTCGCTGGCCCCAGTCGATGTTCGTGAAGAGCTTGTTGATGGCTGGGGAGGAGCATTGGAAGGAGCCGGTCCGGGGCGTGTCGGAGTGGACGACGCACGCAATTACGTCTCTGGGAGTTACGGTGTTGACCAGGCCGGAGATACCCGCGTAGCGAAAACCGTGGAGCGTGAAGCGAGGCTCGAGGAGCTCCTCGCCGCCCGAAGTGGTGAACATGTCGGTCTGGCGCGCGGTACGAAGGTTATCGACGTAAAGGCTCCCGTCCGGGGCCAGTACTTCCGCGTGCCGGACCCTCACGAGCCGCCCGGCGGGCCCGTCCACCCGGAGACGGCACCAGCCGGCCAGGTTTTGCCCGAAATCGACAATGAGCTCGTCCCCCACAGGCCCGCCGACGCTCTGGGCCGGCAGCTCCTCGGCGATGACGACGGGCGGGCCCGGGTCGGCCACCAGCCGCGCCGCCCCTCGCTCGTGACAGGACGCGGGAAGCCACCCAGCGGCGTCGTAGCCAGGCCTGTCCCAGTCCCGGGGCGCCCTGGCCGGGTCTCTCCGCTCGCCCATAAGCAGGTCGGCGTAGACGATGGCCCCCGTTGCGCTCGTCCAGCCCCCGTCGGTGACCACCCGCTGCTCGCTGCCATCGCCAAAGTGGGCCACGAGCTGGGCCAGGAGCTGAGGCTCTCGTGCGTAGTGGGCACCTGGCCGCTTGCTGTCAAAGCCGAAGAACCCACACGCCCACCCGTCAGCGACGATCGCCCCGATCACGTTCTCGCCCTCGACGAGCAGGTCTGTCACGTCGTAGGTTTGATAGAGGAGCCGTCTGGAGTAATCGGTCCACCCGGGAGCGAGCACGTTCTCGCCCGCTGGGACGCCGTTGACCAGCACCCGGTAAATGCCGAGCGCCGTGGCGTACATTCGGGCTGAGACGACGCCCGCGCCCAGGGTGAAGGCTCGTCGTAGGTACGGCGCCGGCCTCATGGCTAGGGCCACGGAGTCAACGGGCCCGTTACCGGACGGTACCCCGAACGGTTCGCCGCCCCGGCCCAGCCCGATCCAGGAACAACCGTCCCATCCCGTGCGTGGGTCCAGCGCCGTCTCGAACGTGGCGGTCGAGCTCCATGGCCCCGGGCGGCCCTCCTCGTCCCAGGCGCGGGCCTTCCAGTGGTAGGCCCGGCCAGGCTCGAGAGGGCCCCCTTCGTAAGCGATATCGGTGGTGCCGTCCATCTCCGCCCGACCGCTGTCCCAGAGCCAGCCACCTTCCCCCCCGCCGTCGCCGTCGGCCCGGGCCACTAGGACCTGGTAGGCAGTCTGTCGTCGCCCGGTGCCGTCGCCGACTACGTGCCAGCTGAAGCGGACGGTCTCCATCTCGACGCCGAGCGGAGCCTCCTTGTGGGCGCACCGTAGCCCGGCGGGTACCAGTGGACCAACGCTCACAGTTTCAACGCTCCTTCGGTGAGGCCTGATACGAAATACCGCATCGTGAACCCGACGAGCAGGAACATTGGCGCGGTGACTATGACATAAGCGGCAAATACAGCGCCGCTGTTACTTAAGTTGGTCCCGAAGCTGGCTACGAACTGCGCCAGCCCGGCGGAAACTGTGGTGCGGTGGGGATCCTGGATGACGATGGTCGGCCAGAGGTAGTCGCCCCAAACGTTGATGGCCACCAGGATGGCCCCTGTCAAGAGGATAGGCCGGGTCAGGGGGGCCACGATCCGGAGCAACACCTGGCGCTCAGAGCAGCCGTCGACCCGGGCGCTCTGCAGGAGCTCGGCCGGGATCTGGTCGAAGAAGCCCCGGAAGAGCAAGACCAGCAATGGTTGTGCGCTGGCCGCGTAGGGGAGCACCAACGCCCACCAGGTGTTGAACAAGTGGAGCTTCTGGACGGTCAGGAAAAGGGGGATAAGGGTGAGCGTCCACGGCACGAGCAACAGGCCGATGTAGGCCATGAACAGCAGCCCCTTCCCCCTGAACTTAAGCTGGGAAAAGGCGTAGGCCCCCAGGGCAGCGGCAACGACCCCGATGACAATAGAAAGGCAGGCGACGATGACCGTGTTGAACAAGGGCTGAGAGATGCCCGACCAGGCCAGGGCATAGTTCTGGAAATCAAACTGGGTGAACAGCGTAAATACGCCGTTGGTGAACAGGTTGCGCCCCGACTTCAACGAGTTCGACACTACGAACACGGTGGGGAAGTACGTCATAGCCACGATCAGCAGGCCGGCGACCCGCGACACCAGCCCGTGGGCGCGTTGGGGTTGGTGGGGCCGGCCCCACCGGCCGGGGGGGGCAGGCCGGTGGGGCACAGGTTGGACGGCGACTGTCACTGTCTTGTTGACCTGGTGGGCCCTTGAGCTCAGTACTGGTTCAGGTTGACGTGGTTCTGGGCGGCCCAGGCCTGAGCGCCACTGGTCAGCAGGGACTGCCACTGGCTGGCGAAGCCCGAGTACGACAAGGACCCGTCCATGTACTCCTGCACGAGGCGCAACCCGTCGTTGGTGGTGGCGGTGGTGAGGACGTCGTCCAGCGCCACGTCGACGACGGTCGGCACCTTACCCGAGGGCACCAGGCTGGACAGCCCGGGGACGCTGAGCGTGGGGGACCCGATCTCGATCGGGATCTCCCCGCCGTTTTGGCTCTGGTTGATCCAGTAGCCGAGATGAGCGGGCGTGAACAGCCAGGCGAGGAGGTTCATCACCACGGCCGTCTTGGCCGGCGTCATCGTGCTATCGGCCTTTTGTGAAGTCACGCCCCACTGCCCGTTGCCGTTGGGCCCACCGATGACACCCCGCGTGATGGTGTTGAGGGCGTACGAGGTCGTCGCCGAGGTGATCGTGGGCTCGGGGAACACACCGTACTTGCCGTCAAAGCCGGCGCTCTTCAGATCGGGTATGTACCAGCTCCCGCCCCAAACGATGGCGACCTTGCCCTGGGTCAGAAGGCCCATCGAATCCAGAGGAGGGGTTGTGGCCGTGGCGGCGGAGCAGGCGTCATAGGTGCTGGCGCCCGAGTACGAGTACGGCGCCAGCTGGCCCAGCAGCTTCCACACTTCGGCATAGCGAGGGTTGCTCATGCTGATGATGCCCTTTTTCACCCCAACTGCGATGTCAAGCCCGGTGGTGACCTGGGCGTGGTTGACATCGAACTGGGGCACCTCGTTGGCGAGCAGGGAGGACGTGGCCAGCCGCTCGTACCACGACGGGTTGCAAAGCCCGCCGTCGGCGAAGACGAACGGTTGGATCCCGGCGCCGTGCAGCTTGGCCAAGTCGGACATGAACTGAGCCCAGGTGGTGGGTGCGCCGGAGATGCCCGCTTTGGCGAACAGGGCCTTGCTATAGAACATCCCCGTCTCCACGGCTGAGCCGAGGATGAGGTCGATGTCACCGTTGGGCGAGGTCATGTAGGGGGTGACCGACGCCGGGAAGAGCGACAGCCAGCTCTTGTTCCCGGCGACATAGGGGTTGGGGGCCTCGAGGAACGGCTTTATGTTCTGGAGCAGCCCGGCCGGTACCGATCCCGACGTGACGGGGCCGTACTGTTCCCACACCAGGTCGGGGGCGGCGCCGCCCGACGCCTGGGCCTCGACGGCAGCGTTGGCGGCGGTGATGCTGGACGTATTGTTGGGCAGCCACTCCACGGTGACGCCGGGGTGCGCCTTTTCGTACTGGGCGGTCAGGCTGGCCAGCCCGGCATTGTCAGTGGCGGTGGCGGGGCCGGTGTTAGGCGGCAGTACCGCCTTGATCACGGTCGAGGCCGACGCTACCGCCAGCCCTGCGCTGAGGATCCCGGCGGCCCCGTAGCCGGCGCACGCCGTGGCCGCGACGAGCGCGAGCCCTGCTCTCTTATTTAGCTTCATTGTCTTATTTGCCTCGCTTTCCTTGTTGGGTGTGTGCCTTAGTGCGACCGTCTCCGGGATCCGGCAAAAGACGTCCCGGACAGCCGCTAGGTCGTGCGGGGGCGGAGCGCTCTCATGACCAATATGGTGAAAATGAGCATGGTGATGAACAGGAGGGTCCCGATGGCCATCCCGTAGCCGTACTGGTCGTTCTGAAATGCGGACTGGTACATGTCGAGCCCGGGGACCAGCGTTGCCGTGCCCGGGCCGCCATTAGTCAGGACGAGGATAGGGATGAAGTTCTGGACGGCGTATATCCCGGACAGGATCACGACGATGCGGAACTGGGGGAACAGGAGCGGTATGTCGATGTTGAAGACGCGCTTGACGGGACCGCTCCCATCGACCCGCGACGCGTCGGTTATGTCCTTAGGCAGGTTCTGCAGGCCTCCGAGGAAGATCAGGAACCCGAGGTTGGAGATCCAGGGGAAGCCGATGAGCAGGATACCTATAAGGGCGGTATGCGGGTCGCTCAACCACGCCGGGTGAGGCAGGCCGACATCAGCGGCGATGCGGTCCACCAACCCCGTGCTCGGTTCGAGCAGGTAGTCCCAGATCAGGATGAGCACCAACGGCGGGAACACGATCGGGAGGACAAGTACGTACTTGGCCACTTTGCCCACCCGGCGAGGTAGGTGCACGACCACCTCGGCCGCCGTGAACTGCGAGACAAGGGTAATCAAGATCCCCCCGCCCGTGAGGATCAGGAGGTTGGTGACCTCGGGCCGGAAAGTCGGCGCCTGGATGTACTGCTTGAACTGCGATATACCCGCGTATGTCGGCGGGGAAAAACCGTTCCAGGAATAGAAGCCGCCGATGAGGCTGCGCACCGCAGGGTAATAACTGAACACACCGATGAGCAGGAGGCTCGGCAGGAGCAGCACCCCCAGCACAGGGTGGTAGCGCGGCGCCAGGCGGCGTGGTCGTTGGGCTGACGCAAGTTGTCGTTCCCTAAGGAACTCGGCTTGTGGGCCCTCTTCTAGGGCAGTAGGTGCCGCCCTATCGGCAAAGGTCACGGCCCGGTGACGTCTAGGATCGTTCAGGGTAGGCGGGCGGACAGAGGCAACCGGCTCGGGCGGGCCCAAGGCCATAAGTCCTCCCTCGGGGCGTGGTCCGATTTGTCAGCACGTCCCTATGTTCAAGACACGGCGGCTCCACGATGCGACCCCCCACTCATTTGTCCGACAGCAGCCGGGCTCAATCCTCAGTACTTCGGCCCTGCGCCCGCGAAAAGCGGTCGTTCTGGGCCGCGGCCCACCACCTCTCGTTCCCGAGAGGCGCCGTCACCACAACGTGGTGCCGGTCCTGTCTTTGGCCCCTAGGTCTTAGTGGTGTGATCAAGCCAGCCCCGACGGGCGCCAGTCAAACCACACTTGTCTGCTGGGTCTTATCGTCGCGCCGCCCGCACCGCCACACCAGTACTAGAATGACGGGTATAAGGACGATCTTGACTAGTTTGGCGAACGGTTCGGCACTCCGCCTGGGCAAGGTGTGAGGTCCTGGGAGCGCCGGAGAGCCGCTCAGAGCGTTAGCGTCGTGAGACAATCTTGACGTCGCGGGTGCGACATTGCCTGTCGAAAGGACCAAGGGTGCACCTCTATTCTGAGCACGTGATCCTGCGCCAGCGAGACGTGGTCGCGGCGGCGGAGCATTGGAGCCACGACACGCCCCAACTACCACATGTGCACGAGTTCATGGAGATCGTCGTGGTCGTGGCGGGCACGGCAGTTCACCGGACACGCTCAGGGTCGTCCCGGATCAGCGTTGGCACCGCGCTGCTGGTCCGTCCCGGCCAATGGCACGCCTACGACGACCCGAAAGACTTTCAGATCTGGAACGTTTACATACCTACGGAGACTCTTGGGGGTGAGCTTGCGGGTCTCCGTAGCCACCCCGTTCTCGCCGCTTTCACATCGGCCAGCGTGGCGACAGGACGGGCTCCTGGGCCCGGATCGAGCGGGAGCAGGCGCCCCTATCGCGACCGGGCTCAACCCGCGTTCAGCGGGGCTTCAACCATTGACCTAAAGGCACTCGAGCCATACCTTGAGGATCTCGCGAAGCCCTCTCTCGGCACCGGTCGGAGCCTCGCCCGGCTGGGGCAGCTCCTGGTGGTGCTCGACATGCTCGCACCGGCGTTCGCCTTGCCCAAACCCGGCCAGAGCTTGCCAGCGACTCATCCGGCTGTCATTGCTGCTACCGGGGAGCTCGACGCGGCGCCGGAGTACCCTTGGACCCTGACGGATCTTGCCGCACGGGTCCCCGTGTCACCCTCCTACTTATGTCGGCTCTTCATGCGAGAGCTCGGGATAAGTCCGTTGCACTATCTGGAGCGGCGCCGTCTCGAGCTAACCGCTCAGCTGCTCCTCGAAGGTGACCTCTCTATCGGCGAGATCAGCGCGACGGCCGGTTGGACGGACACCAACTATATGGCGCGGCGTTTCCGCGCCGCCCAAGGGATGTCCCCCAGTCGTTACCGGACCGTTTTTCAGCGCCGTTCAAGACACGCGGGCGTTATGGTACAGCAACCTTAATTGGACTCGAGGGCACTGTTGAGATCGAGCCGCATAAACAGCTCGTGGGCGGCGACTCCGTGGGCCGCGCCCTCGGCGCCGTCGAAGCGTTCAGTGCCGGAGAAACCCACCGAGCGGTAAAGCCGGTGCGCGTCAGTCATGAAGTCTGCCGTCTCCAAGAGGACCGTCTGGTAACCGATCAAGCGGGCGTCGGCGAGGACCTGGTTGATAAGCCGGCGGGCCAGGCCTGCCCGTCGGTGGGTGGGGCGCACGTACATCCGCTTTAGCTCAGCCGCTGTAGCCGAGACGGGTTTTAGGCCGGCAACGCCGGCCGGAGCGTCGTCGACCAGCGCCAGGTAGAGCCTGCCCCGGTCGCCGAACAACTTGGGCCACTCGGCCCGAAAGCCGGTGTGTACCTGCTCGGTCGTGAGCTCGTCGAACGGCACCCTGTGGAGCGATCGGAACTGCTCGAGTACCCAAGCTGCGTACTCTCGGAACAACTGCTCGCACGGCTTGGCTGCGGCATCCTCAGTGATGCGTCGCAGTTCGATGCCGGCCACGCCGGGATGGTAGCGAAAGTTGAGCCGATCGTGGCGCCGGGTACGGCGGGGCCCGCTCACGCCCTGAGCCCGAGCCCTACTCCTCGCCCGAAAAGCGCTCCCAGGCCGACTGACGGGTCATCCCGAACGCCTCGCCTACTCGGGCCCAGCTGGCACCCAGTTCCCGGGCACGCCGGACCCCGCTCGTGAGGTACCGCTCCATCTGCGCGCCCGCCCTAGCGACCTGGGGAAGGTCCCTCAGCACCTCGTCGACGCTCCCCATGTTCTCGAACGGGGACAGCGGGACCGGTGGGCCAGAGCTCGGCTTGTTCTGGATTATCAGTTGGCACAAAGCTACGCAGGCGTCGCAAATAAACACCCCCGGGCCGCTGACCAAGGTCTCGACCTCAGTGTTCGATTTGAAGCAGAACGAGCAGTCAGCAAGGTGCCGTCGTTGTGTGGTCACTGTCATGGCAGTACCCCCTCTGTTGTCAGGTAACACCTTACACCGTCAGGGCAAGCCTGACGAGAGGGCGCAAGCAGCTTGGGGCAAATAGCCGCGGTCCATTTATCGCCGTCCGTACGTGTGCACGACATCCATAAGCTTTTCGGGGACAAAGAGGTCGGCGGCGTGGAAGAAAGGGTCCTGGACCATGTCGTAGCTCGCAACCATGTGCCGGTAGACGATCTTTCCGTGCTCGTCTGCGTCCTCCCAGACAGGACGCCGGCATAACTTGCACAGCGGGCGAACGGGGACGATGAGCGGCGCCTTCATGCCGGCGGTGCCGGCGGGGTGAAGGGCAGTGGTCACGCCACCTTCTTTCTGGCGTCCAAGAGAGCCTTCAAAAGGGGCCTGGCCAGGCCCTCGGCCTCGATCGACAGGCCCCGCTATAGGGATGGTCTCTGCCCCTGGCTCTCCTGGTCTTCCAGGAACTTGGCGATGCGCTCGGCGGCAAAGAGGTCGGCATCGACAGGTGTGACCAGCTCGTCGAGGATGGCGGCGACCATGCGGACGTTCTTGTCGCCTGCCTTGACGGCCAGCATAACATCTCCCGGGGCCAGGCCTGCGGGCGGATAAGGGAGGCGCCGCTCGGCTCGTCGGTCGCCGCTCCGCGTCCCGCACCCTAGGCTGCACGGGCAGCGACGTGATCGTGATCGGAGCGCCTAGAGGTAAGACGGGTCGCTGAGCCCGTCAAGGTCAGCTCCTCACCGTGGCGAGCGCTGGTGGCCCCCCTTCCGCCAGCGCTCGCCCCACGGAAGCCCTGCCCTTCCTTCAGCTTGCCACGGCCGCCTGAGACAATGTGATCAGGCTGAGCCTGAGGACCACCGGCTGCCTGGAGCACTGGTCAATGGCCCAGGCGGCTCCCGGGCGGTGTGGCTCGTCCCGGTGAGGCTGCTGACCTGGGGCCAGGTGGCCCCGCCGCCTTGGTTACGCGGCGCCGAACGGAGCTCGGGGCAGCTGACCCAGGGAGTGGGGACATGTTCCGTGAGCCCCACCTGGATGAGGGTGAGGTAGGGGCCGAGGTCGGCGGACAAGACGAAAAGGCGACGGCACAGCCCGTTCCGGTGCCGGAGGTTAGTCTTCCTTCGACGCCGTCTTTTTGCCTTTGTGGGTAGTTTGGCGCTCCGAAGTTCCCCCCGGGGCCCTTTAGGGCCCCGATTATAGAAATGCCGCTAAGGCAACCACTACGGTCGTCCTTCTAACTGTCAGTCGGTATTCCTTAATACGAACGCAAAGTAAGACAACCACCACGACTGGTAGCGTGACCTTTCCTTCTCCAG
>JBKQUU010000167.1:0-13736 GCA_052325485.1 Acidimicrobiales bacterium
GGCGAGGTCCGCCGACTGCACCAGCGAACGGCCGCTGAACGGGCAGTGCGCACGGTTGAGGGCATCCTCGGCCTCACCAACAGTGTCGCCGTGACTGACGACCCAGTGCCGAGCGACGTGGTCCACCGCATTCACAAGGCTCTGCGTCGCCAGGCCCTCCTCGATGGGTCCCCGCTCCAGGTGACGAACGAAAGCCACACCGTGTTCCTGGACGGTGCGGTCAAGTCGGGGTGGGCGCGCCAAGTTGCCGAGAAAGCCGCCTCCGCTGCCCCGGGCGTGAGAGAGGTCGTGAACCGGCTGTCGATCGAAACAGATCAGAAAGAACGCACATAAAGGTTTTCTGCCAGGACCAGACCGTCTTCATCGACGGCAGTGCGGGCTCCTCGGCCGCCTTGCGGGAGGCTGAAGACGTCGCCTGGAGCGCTCCGGGAGCCTGCCAAGTGGTCGACCGCTTTGTGCTGGCGCCTCACCGTGTCTGGCAATGATCTCCCCACCGAAGGCCCCTGTCCTGCTCGTGAGCCCAAGGTCCGGCGGAGGCAAGGCACAGCACCACGACCTGGTGGCTCGGTGCCGTGCCTGGGGCATCGAACCGTTAGCACTAGAGCCCGGCGAGGACATCTCGCCGGTGGCCACCGCAGCAGTGCTCCGTGTGCAGACGTTTTCGGCATGGCCGGCGGCGATGGTCCCCATGCTGGGGCAGCAGCTGTGGCAGCAGGACACGACTTTCCTTTCCTAGTGGTCCCGCCCGAGGCGGATGACTCGGCTCTTCGCTGTTGGTATAAGCGCACGGAGTTCCCCTGGCCGATGACCCCCCGCTGATCGTCCCGATCGAGGAGCTCGCCGGGGACGTCGACGTCGACGAAATTCACCGTTTTATCGCTGATTTGGTCCTCGAGTACACCCAGACGCTGCCGGTCGAACGCGCCGGCTGGCGGAGCGGTTCAAGCTCAGCCGACTAGCCAGGAAACTGGTCGGCGCGGACAGTGCCGGCACCAAGACTTGGGCCCTTGTGCGGCTGGACACTGGCAAGGGCTCATGCTCGCACCGGCGAGCGGATCGCCATTGCCTCTTATCTGGGTAAGCCCGGGTCGGTGTCCGAGGCGATCAGCCGAGCCTCCTCTGCCTCCACACCGCAGCCTCAGCCTCAGCCTCAACGATGGCGTCCAGACGGAAGAGCCCCCTGAGTAACGGCACCAAAGTGGACCACTTCCGCCTCAGCAGCTTGTCACTCGTCGTGGACATCTAGCAGACCCAACTCGGGCCTTCTCACTGGGGGACGTGAGTCACCAACTACCAGCGTGAGGGAGGGGGAGCCGCGCGATGCGATGCGCTTCGGCGGCGCGGAGCCCGAGCAGGCGCAGGCAGGCTTCGGCGAGGTCATCGACGGAGCCCTCAGTCACCCGTCGAGGGTGGCGCTCGTGGACACGGAGCAGGCCGAGCAGCCCCCCGGCCACGGCGCTCAGCGCGATCTCGGCATCGGGGATGGTGAAACGGCCGGTGGCTTGGCCGGCACGGATGTCACGAAGGGCGTGAGGTGCCAAGCCGCTGGGTGCATCGACGAGCTCCAACCCGGCCCCAGTGATAAAGCCGGCGATCTCGGGGTACGCCCAGGCGAGACGGCCGGAGACCCGGAGGGAGACAGCGAACACCTCGGCGGGGTCGCGCAGGCCAGTGCAGGCGGCGTCGATAATCTGCGCCCAACGGTCGAGCACCTCTGCTGAGGCTGTCTGGAACAGTTGCTCCTTGCTCTCGAAGTGGTTGTAGAAGGACCCGAAGCCGAGGTCGGCCGCGTCGGTGATCTCCTGGATGCTCGCCTGTTGTCCCCGGCCAACAGCGATCAGCCGGACGGCGGCGTCGATCAGTGCCTGCCTCGTCCGGGCCTTCCGACGATCGAGCCGGTTGGCCGGCACCGCCCCGTTTTCCGACGTCGCGCCCACTGTCCTCCCTTCAAGTCAAGACCGACATGATCAGTACTGATCAGATCTTATAGGAAAGCGCCCGTTACCAAAAGGGCAACGACGGGCACCTGCCTGGTGCCCGCCGGGCTGCCCCTCGGCAGCGGCCCGTCAGCTCAGGCAGCCGCCTTCCTCTTTCTCGGCGCCACCAGGGAGTGCAGCGTGGCGTTAGTCCGGCGCAGCTCGATGCCGCGGACGAGCATCCAGCTCCCGGAGATCAGGTTGAACAGGCCGAAGAGCAGGGCGAGAGTGATGGCGCCCATGTCGGGGCGGGCGAAGAGGACGGTACCGAAGGCCATCGACACGAGGCCACCGAGGACGAACATGGCCCGGCTCCCGGCCTCTTCGCCCTTAGCGAACGCGGCAAATAACTCAAGAGCGCCAGTGACGATCGCCCAGCTGGCCACCAACAGCACGAGGACCAGGGCGGTTGGCCCCGGCCAGGCCAGGGCGACCAGTCCGGCGGCGATGTCGACCAGTCCGAGCAGCAGGTGCCCGAAGACGGGGCCGGCGGTGCGGCTGCTGAACGCCCGCAGCGCCTGCAGCCCGGCGGCGATGAACGCGTAGACGGCGAACAGGACCACGAGGGCGAGAACGGTGACCCCCGGCCAGGCAAGGGCCACGACGCCGATGCCGAGGGCGAGCAGGCCCCGCAGGACCAGAGATGTGCTGAGTGACTTGAGCATGACAACTTTCCTTTCTCTTAGACGTAATGGTTGTGTGGTGGTCGTGATGATGCTATCCTACAGTACTGATGACTTATTGCAAATCCGATTATCGTCTCACATCAGCCGGCCTGTCAAGCGCCGGCTCGAAGCCTTCCGAAGGAGTGGCCCGTGTTCACCGCCCTGTCGTTCGTCCTCGCTGCTGCCTGTCTCGTCCCCGCCCTCGGGAAGTTGCTGAGCCACCCGAAGATGCTGGCAGCGGCGTCCCATTTCGGGGTCCCCTGGGCCCGGTACCGGTTGATCGGGGTCGCCGAGGTCGCTGCCGCTGCCGGTGCCCTAGTCGGGCTGGCATGGGCCCCGCTGGGCGTCGCCGCAGCGTCGGGTATGGCGCTACTGCTCCTCGGCGCCCTCACCGTCCACCGGCGGGCGGGAGACAGCCTCTGGGAGGCGGTGCCGGCGCTAGTCGCCCTTGGCGTGAGCCTGGCCTACCTGGCCGCGGCCCTTACCCGTTGACTGCCCAGGGCACTCGAGGACCGGACCATGTCCCGACCCGGCTAGGAAGCGGGCGGCCCAGCGCTTTGTCACCGGCTAAGAACCACGGCCGAGGTTCGACCCGGGTGTGGGCCACCCGGTCCCGTCCAACAGCGATTACTGGCGAAGAAATTATTCACTGGGGCTGCGATTTCGTCCGACGCCCCAGCTGTTGCCAAATAACCAAAACTTTCGGGCCCTGCACGGTGACGCCTTACTCGCGGCGCTCTATAGTGGCCGCCCCCGCGTCCATGAGCTCGGGGGCGACCCCGGACGGTCAGCTGCCAAGGTGTAGAGCCCCCCTGCTGGCGCGCCTAGCACCCATAGGCCCGGGCCGTCGGTCCTCACCAAGCTGGTGCCTGGGGGGTTACCCGCGCCCAGGCACAGAGGTGCAACACAATGCACTTGCACCTGCTGTGGCCGGGGCACCTCCAGGCTGACCTGGGTTGCCTGCCCCCCGGCCCAACGGATCCCGACGGCAATCCCGCCCCGGGCCCGCAATCCCCTGACTTCACCTTCTGGCCACGCCGGCGGCAATGCCGGCAGCAGGTCGAGCGTGCCCAGGTGGTGACTCTGGAGCAGCATCTCGGCGACCGCGCTCGTCGTGCCTAAATTGCCATCGATCTGGAACACTTCGGGGTGCGGGGCGGCAAAGAAATTGGTTGCCACATCTTCCTTCAAGAACCTTTCTAGGTGCTCGTGAGCAATCGCCCCCTCTCGTAACCTCGCCCAAAGACCGACTGCCCAGGCCCGGTTCCAACCCTTGCTAGCGCCTCCACTGGCTATGCGGTGCTCCAGGGACCGCCGCGCTGCCAGTTCCAGGCCCGAACCCGGCACGGCCTCGTCCCCCGGGTACAGAAAGAACAGGTGGGAAAGGTGACGGTGCCCAGGTTCCGGTTCCTCAAAGTCCTGCCACCACTCCTGCAGGCGCCCGCTCTCGCCCACACGCGGCTCGTAAAGTTGGTCCAAGGACCGGGCTAGTTCCTCTCTCAGTTCCTCGTCCGTTCCGAGGCTTTCCGAGGCCGCGATGCAGTGGCGGAAGAGGTCTCTGGTCAGCCAAATGTCCATGGTCGACGCCGCGCTGACAGCAGCTTCGGTGCCGTCTGGAGCCCGAAACGAGTTTTCCGGTGAAGTGGACGGACAGGTCACCAATTTCCCGTCTGGCCCTTTCACCAGGTAGTCGAGGAGGAACATGGCTGCTTCCCTAATTACGCGGTAATCACGTTCCTCTGGTGCCGTTTTCCCGGAGAAGAGATAGTGCTCCCACAAGTGCTGGCAAAGCCATGGGGCGCCCATCTGCCAGTTGACCCAGTAGGGGTGAGCCGCGTGCTGGCCGGTCGGCCAGGTCGACCTCCAGATGTCCACGTTATGGTGAGCAGCCCAGCCGCGGCAGCCATAGAAGTCACTGGCTGTACGACGGCCGGCCTCGGCCAGGTCGGCCAGCAGATCTATCAGCGGCTCATGGCACTCCGCCAGGTTCGTGGTCTCGGCGGGCCAGTAGTTCATCTGGGTATTGATGTTCGTGGTCCAGTTGCAACTCCATGGGGGACGGACTTTTTGGTTCCAGATACCCTGAAGGTTGGCCGGTTGGCTCCCCGGGCGCGAGCTCGCCATCAACAGGTAGCGGCCGTAATGGAAGAGCAGTGCGTGCAGTCCCTCGTCTGAGGCGCCCGCCCGAAGAGCCTCCAGCCGCTCATCTGTAGGCAACCCGCTCGCGCCGGCGTGCCCAAGCTCCAGCCAGCAGCGGCTAAAAATCGTCCTATGTTCGGCCTCGTGCCTCGCCTTTATGACTTGGTAGGGCTGAGCCCACAGCCGGTTCAATACCATTCGGCAAGCGCCCCGGAGCACCAAGGGGTCCTCGACCAGGTCTTGGCCGTAC
Organism: Acidimicrobiales bacterium; assembly: GCA_052325485.1. GTDB lineage: Bacteria > Actinomycetota > Acidimicrobiia > Acidimicrobiales > Palsa-688 > Fen-671. The sequence continues at coordinate 5,031 of JBKQUU010000167.1, forward strand.
CCTGCGTACCCGGTGGCGGCCGCCACGAAGACGGTGACTTGGTCTGCGCCGTCCACATATGCCCGCCCGTCCGCCAGGCGGACGTGGCCGCCACCGGTCCGGATGCTGAGCCCTATTGCGAAGCGAGTGCCTGACCCTGGCTGGTAGACGACGTCCGGTTCTTCGTCCCAATAATCCGGCACGACATGGGTTGGCGCCCGACCTTCCAACCAGGTGACCTCTCCGTCCTCACTGCCCCGAGTACCCGGGTGCGGGGACCCGAGCTCCAGCACCAGGTTGAGCTTGGCCGTCCCGGCCAGGTTCATCACCAATGCACGGTCGGGGAACGAAACGAAGGCGTCACGTGTGAACACGTCCCCGTCGACCTTATAGCGAACCGTGGCCACTCCTTCTAAGAGGTCGAGAGAGCGCTCGTATTCGTCTAAGTTCCCCCCGGTGCCGAGATCGGCGAGCAACCAGCCGAGAGGCTGGTAGGACTCATTGAAGGGACCCTGGAGACGGCGCACCAGGACATCTGCCTCGGCGTAGGAGCGCCGGTTTATGACGGCGTCGCGCAGCTCCTCCAACACTGCGTTTGAGCCCTCGTCAGCCTTCGCCACCCGAGGGCCCCCTGACCAGAGGGTGTCGACGTTGAGGTCTACTCGCTCTTGGCCGGGGCCGCCCCAAACCATCGCGCCCAGGGAGCCATTACCGAGAGGCAGCGCGCTCAGCCATTCTCGCGCCGGTTGACAGTACCAAAGACGGAACTCTCTGTTCTCGGGCCCGGTCATGACTTGATGCTCCCGTCCATATCCCCGGGGAAGACGCCCCGGCCTTCTAGCTCTGCTCTTCTCTAAGTGGAGTCCTCGTCGGCCTGGCCTCTGAGCACTGGGTGCGCCGGCCGGGGGGCTCTATACCTTGGCGGCCGACCGTCCGGCGGCGCCCACGTAGCTCACGGAGGCGGAGACGGCCACTAAGGAGCGCTGCGAGTAGCTCGCCACCGGTCCGGTGAGCTCGACTACAGCCTGCTGTCGGATGTCGGAGGACGACGCCCCCATTGAAAAACGGAACTGGCCCGGCTCGACCACAAATTGCATCTCTTCGTCGTAAAAAGCGAGCCGGCTTGGGTGGACGTCGAACGTCACTCGAGCCGCTTCTCCGGGGGGCAGGTTCAAGCGGGCGAAGCCGATGAGCGACGCTTCGGGTCGCGCCACCGAGGCCACCAGGTCCGAGGCATAAAGCTGGACCACCTCCTCGCCCGAGCGCTTACCGGCGTTGGTGACTGTTACCCCGACAATTACTGGGGAAGAAGTACTGCTCGCCCTGACGGCGATGTCGGAGTAAGAGAACGTCGTGTACCCCAGGCCATGGCCAAAGCTAAAGAGCGGGGTGTGCTCGCAGTCGGTGTAATAGGTGTAAAAGACCGAGACGGAACCGCCGGAACGATGGCTGCTGTAGCGAGGGACCTGCCCGGTCGCCCTCGGGAGCGTCACTGCGAGCCGGCCCGCGGGCTCGGCGCGCCCCAACAGCACGTCGGCCAGCGCGTTGCCGCCTTGCTCGCCGAGTGGCCACGCCACCAGCAGCGCTTGGACAGAGCCGGCGATGTCAGCCAGTACATGGGCCCGCCCGCTCATAACTACTGCCACGGTGGGGGTACCGGTGGCCGCTACCGCGTTGACCAGTTCCTCCTGGACGCCCGTCAGGCGCAGGTCGACGGCGTCGCGCGCCTCGCCAACAGTGGCGTCGCGTTGCAACCCCGATCGTCCCCCCACTACCACAATGGCCACCTCGGCACCCGCCGCCGCCGTGACCGCAGGGATGAAGCCAGAACGGTCGTGGCCCACTAAGTCGCAGCCCTTTTCATAAACGACTTCGGCACCCGGGCCAAGGGCGAGGCGAAGACCGGCGAGAGGGGTGATGTGGTCGGTGTAGTACTCGCCGGGCTTGAAACGCCCCGGCCCACTGGGTAGGAAGACCGTGTCCGGGAGGCGAGCGGCATCAGCCGTTCCCGCCGCGGCGTTGGGGTTGGCGGGCGCCGCCTGTGCGCCATTACCCTCGCGAGCAAGCTCATGAGCGAACATGAGCTCTTGGTGCGCCGGGTAGTGGTAGTCGCCCTGCAGCAACCGCCGGTCGTCGGCGGCCGGCCCGATCACGGCGATCCTCGAAATGCCGCCGGACAGAGGCAATATACCGGTGTTTGTCAACATGACAATGCCCCGGACGGCGGCCCGCCGGGCCAGCACCGCATTAGCCGGGTCGCTGAACACGGCGGTGACCTTGGTCAGCTCTACGTACGGCGACTCGAACAGCCCCAGTTTCACCTTGGCACGGAGCACCCGCCGTAAGGCTGTGTCGATCACAGCCATAGGTACTTTGCCGTCGGATATGGCCGACTTGAGCGGCTCATTGAAGCAGTCCAAGCCCGGGAGCTCGACATCGAGGCCGGCGGAGATCGCCTTGACCGCGGCTTCTGCTCTGTTCGCGGCCACCCGGTGGTAGGTCATCAGCATGGTAACGGCAAAATAATCGGCAACGACCATGCCCTCGAACCCCAGCTCGTCGCGTAACAAGCGGGTAAGTATCTCCCCCGAGCCGCTTCCCGGCAAGGCGTCGACGCAACTGTAAGAGCTCATTACCGTGGCCAAACCGGCTTCCCTGATGGCTGCGGCAAAAGGTTCCGCATAAACTTCCCGGAGCTCTCGAGGGCCAAGGTGCACCGGCGCATGGTTGCGGCCCCCCTCAGACATGGCATGGGCCAAAAAATGCTTGCCCGTGGCCAGCACACCCTGCGACAGGTCCTCTGTCTGCATGGCCCTTACGTACGCCGCCCCCAACGTGCCGGCCAGCACGGGGTCCTCACCATAGGTTTCCTCCACTCGGCCCCAGCGCGGATCTCGAGCGACGTCCAGCACGGGCGCTAAGGCGTGGCGGGCGCCCACGGCGAACATCTGCTGGCGGATCCGGGCCGCCACTTCCGAGACTAGCTGCGGGTCCCAACTACAACCGAGGGCAAGCGCCTGGGGGAACACCGTCGCCCCCCGGGCGCAATAGCCGGCCAGGGACTCTTCATGGACCAGCACCGGGATCCCGAGCCGGGTGCGCTCTACCATAAGCTGCTGGATCTGGTTGAACAGTTCGGCACTTTGAGCCGGTTCCAGCCCTGTGGTGGCGCCGATCCGGGTTACCTGACCGATGCCGTGAGGGACCACCTCCAGTGCCTTGTCCTGGTCAACGCCTTCGGCCGTCACCAACTTTGGGAACTCGACTGAGCCCAACTGGGCAAGCTTTTCGTCAATTGCCATGCGCCCGATCAGGTCAGTGACCCGGTCCTCAACCGACAGGTGCGCGTTTAGGTAGGCAGGCGTTGTCACGGTTCACCTCGGCCGACTGGGTAGAGGCTGCTGAGGGCCCAGGGCCGGGAGGAGTCGGCCATAGTCAACGGAGCGCGAAACCACCGATACCCTTCACGAACTGGCGGCGCAACCCTATATATAGGATCAGCAGCGGAAGGGCCGACAACATAACAAAGGCCATCACCACGGGGACGTTGAGAGCGTACTGACCGTTCGTGGCGAATTCGTACATCCCCAACGGCAGCACTTGATCGTTATTGGACTGCGTGAGTATGAGGGGCAGGAGGAAGTTGTTCCAGGCCCCTAAGCCAGCGTAAATGCTGATCACGGCCAATACCGGACGGGCCATGGGGAAGACCAAACGGGTGAACGTAGTCCATGAGCCGGCACCGTCAACGGCCATGGCGTCGTAAAGTTGGCGTGGTATCAAGCGAAGGTAATTGACCATCAAGAGGACGGCGACCGGGATGAGCGACGCAGACAGCACGAGCACGAGGGCGTACAGCGTGTCGTAAATATGGATCTTGTTGGTTATGAAGTACAGGGGTATGATGATCGCCTGGATGGGAATGGCGATCCCGAACAGTATGACCCGGAACGAAACAGCCGAGTAGCGGGAGCCGCGACGTACGATCCGGTACCCGGCGCTGAGGGAGAGCGTGACGACCACCAAGATGGTGCCCACGGCCACCTCCCCGCTGTCACGGAAATCCGTGCCGACCGCCGGAGCATGGAGGATGGACGAGTACGAAGACAAGCTGAGCCCACCCGTCGGCAACCAGGCATTGGCAGAAAGGTACTGAGTAGAGGACCGGAAGCTGATAAGCACCATGTAGTAGATGGGGCCCAACACAAACACCAACCAGATCGTCCCAAGGAGGAAAGGCACGAAGCGAGAAAGCTTCGACGTGCCCCTGATGCCCCCCAGCTTCAGAGCCGGGGCCTGGGCGGCCACCTTCGCTCGAGCGCGGCGGCGGGCTGCGGACCGCTCTGGAGCCGCGCTGACAGTCGCTACCATATGCCCTCCTGGGTCCCCTGCATGGCGCCGAACCCGGTGAATTTGACGAGAAGGATGGCCAGGAGGATGCCGATGAAGCCGAGTACGGTGGCTATGGCGCTGGCGTAACCGAACTCTGTCTGGTTGAAACCAATGTTGTACATGTCCATGGCCAGCACCCGGGTCGTGTTGCCGGGACCGCCTGACGTCAAGATATAAATGATGTCGAAATATGTCAGCGAACCGACCAAGACGAGCGTCGACGACGTCACGATGCTGTAGCGCAACTGGGGTAGGGTCACGTGCCAGAAAGATTGTCTCATGTTGGCACCGTCGACACTGGCGGCGTCGTAGAGCTCTGCTGGTATAGCTCTTCTCCCTGCTTGGAATATGAGAGTGTGAAACGGTACGAACTGCCAGGCGATTATCACGACGATCGTGTAGAGCGCCAGGTGGGTGCTGCCCAGCCAGTTTCGGCTGAGGAAGTGCAGGTGGGCGTGGATGCCGAGCCAAGCCAACCCGCCGTACTGGGGGAAAAGGACATCCTCCCACATGAGGCTCAGGCCGGCTGTCGACAACAGAAGAGGCACTAGGTAGATGGCAGCATAGACGGCGCGGTAGCGCTGCGTCCCGGCGATGAATATGCCAAGGGCCATGGCCACGGGGGTCTGGGCCAGCCAACTGAACACCGTCAGTTCGAATGTCACCAGCAAGGAGTGATAGGAGACCGGGTCGGAGAAGAACTCGCTCCAGTTGGCGAAACCAGCCCATTTTATCGGGCCGTCCACGTCCCAGTTGGTGAAGCTCAGGAAAAGGGCAAAAACTGTCGGGATGATTATGAAGGCCGCGTACAGAGCCATCGTCGGCGAGATCCCGGCCAGGTCGGCCAAGAAGGCCCGCCGCCGAGCTGTGACGTTGGTCGAACCACTACCCGCCTCCTGGCGGTTGAGAACCGCGGGATCAGCTGCCATGAACCCACCTCGTGCCGTGAAAACCCGGCCCCGCGTGCAACACGCGGAGCCGGGCTTCCAGTCCCACTTTGTCAGTGCTTAATGCACAGCACCTATTGGTAAGCGTTCATCGCCTTGCCAAACTGCGCAGGCGTTTCGGTGAGGTCGAAGACGTTCTGAAGGTTGGTGTACAAAGGGGTCGCCCTTGTGGCCCCCAACGCCTTGTCCCAGGAGTACTGGAAGTACGGCGCCTTTTGCACTGCGTCGTAGACCGGTACCAGGTACTGCTTCAACGGGGAAGAGGCGAACAGGCTTTCCGAGCCGGCGTTGACGGGTACAAGGCCTTGGCTGACTTCGAACTTCGCGTAAGCCGGGGTGGCGCACAGGAAGGCGGCAAACTTCTCCGCCACGTAGGTCTCGGCGGAGGAGATGTGCGAAGCCAACTCGAGATAGTCTGTCGTGTTGCCCTCCAGGTCAGCAGGGTTGCCCTTGCCGCCGGGCACCGCCGGGAAGAACCCGATGCCCATATCGCCGGTGGCGACCCAGCCCGGGTAGTAACCCTGGATGAACCCGATGTCCCAGTCACCCATGAGCTCCATCGCCGCCACTCCGTTGTGGATCAACGCTTCGGTAAAGCCGGTGCCGAAGCTGATGGTTTGGTAGCCCTGCTCGAAAGCATTGTCCTTCACCAGGGTCTGGATGTCGGTGAGGGCCTGGATAATGGCAGGGTTGGACCAGGCGCCTTTTTGCCTGTTCTGGATATTCACGAACACCTGGGGGCCGCCTATGCGGTCCGTGAAGTACTCGAGGTACATTAGGCCAGGCCATCCACCGTTGTCGTCAAGCGCAATAGCGGTCACGTTGTGCTTCGCCAAGAGGGTGACGTCACTCAGCAGCTGAGTGGTGGTAGCCGGGAAACTGAGGTGGTACCTCGCCAGCAGTGCCTTGTTGTAGAAGAAGAAAACAGGCTGCGTGCCGCCTAGGGGGATCCCGTAGATCTCGTTGTTGAAGGTCACGGCCCCGAGGGACGAAGCCACGAAGGCGCTCTTCCACGAAGGGTTGCCGGCGTCGCTTTGCCCGGCGTCGGCCATAGGTTGCACGACCTTTGAACCGATGAACGTCTGCAGGTCACCACCGCCCCAGCCAAAGAAGAGTGCGGGGGCGTTGCTGCCGGCCAGGCCAGTCGCGACCTTGACGTTGTAGGAGCCGGCCGGCTCTATGTCGATGCTGACGCTATCGCCGGGGTTGGCTTGGTCGAAAGCTTTGGCTTGCGCAGCCCAATAGTTGTCTACAGGTGTGCCGCTGGCCTCCATCCAGACTTGGATGCTGGCTGTCGGCGCAGACGAACCTTGCGCCGACGAGGACACCGTGGTTATGACGACCGCAACCGCGGCAATGGTGCTCACCATTAGGCCGGCTACTGCTGAAGCGGCTAGCCGGCGCGACAACCGCTGGAACCTGAGCGGTGCTCTGGTCACCTTGTTCCTCCCCTTATTTTTTGCCCCCACAAGGGCGGATCGGCTCCTTGATTGACACCTCGGGAAGAGGGCCTTTTCCCCAGATAGGCCTAACGGGCCGGGACCTTGGTACCGTCTCGAAAGGTTTCGAACGGATAGGTGGATATTGCGATCATAACGTTACCCCCGCCCGCTGTTTCGGTCAAGCCATCGGCACCCTCACCTCAAGGAACCGCTCCGAAACGTTCCGCTATAGTCGTTGACGACATGGCTCGAGCACAGACCAAAATTGCCACGTTGCCCGACGAGGGGACGGCACCGCCGTCCCCGTCGCTGGCGCGGGTGCACGGCAACGGCGTAAGGGGTCGCGGCCGGGTGACCATCGCCCAGATCGCAGAGGAAAGCGGCCTCTCGACGGCCACCGTCTCGAAGGTGCTCAACGGCCGGCCCGACGTGTCGGCCCCGACCCGCCGGCTCGTCCAAGAGGTCCTGGTGAGCTCGGGCTACCGCAAGAGACAGAGCACCGACGTGCCGCCGCTGATCGATGTCGTGTTCAACGACTTCGATAGCCCATGGGCGACCGAGATCGTGCGGGGCGCGGCCGCCGCCGCCCAAGCCGAAGGCCTCACCGTCGCCTTCACCGCGCTGTCAGAGGGAGATGAGCGCCGCGTCTGGTTCGACCACATCACCTCGCGTGGCACGCGTGGCATCATTTTGCTCCTCTCCCAGCTCACGGAGCGCCAGAGAGGGGAATTATCAGCCCGCGGCTTGCCTTTTGTCGTAATCGACCCCACGGCGGAACCCGGCTCGGAGGTGAGCTCGGTGGGGGCCACCAACTGGTCCGGCGGCCTGGCCGCCACCAACCACTTGATAGAGCTCGGGCACCAGCGCATCGCCATCATTACCGGCCCCCCGGCTCTTCTCTGCAGCCGGGCTCGCCTCGACGGTTACCGCGGTGCCCTCGAGCGGGCCGGGCTGAGCGTAGACGAACAACTTGTGCGACCGGGTGACTTCCGCGTCAAGGCGGGCTACGCACAAGCCAAGGTGCTCTTCGACCTGAGCGACCGGCCGACTGCCATTTTCGCCGGCAACGACCTCGCCGCCCTAGGCGTGCTGCGCGCCGCCCGAGAGGCAAACCTGCATGTTCCCCTGGATGTGAGCGTTGTCGGTTTCGACGACATCCCGCTCGCCGCGTGGAGCACCCCTGCCCTGACTACCGTTCGCCAACCGCTGACCGAAATGGCGGCGGTGGCGGTCCAGACGCTCCTGGACATAGCGGAAAACGGTCCTTTGAAAAGGCGCGTCGAGCTGGCTACTGACCTGGTGGTGAGGGAGAGCACTGCTCCGCCTGGAGGTGACAGGGTCGGTTGAATGTTCGTCGCGGGCTTGCCCAGCTGGGCGCATGCTCCGGAACCTTAGATTTACCCCGCACTCGAGCCGTGAACCTCGCTGTCTTCACCAAACCTTGGCCCCAGGACTCGGTCCCGGAACTGGCCCGGAGAGTGGCTGCCCTCGGTTTCGACAGCGCCGAGGTGCCGGTCCGCCCCGGTTTCCAGGTCCAGGTCGCCAGCGCTGAAAAGGAGCTGCCAGAACTGGTGTCAGCGTTCGCCGACCATGGCCTATCGGTGGCGAGCGTGGCCAGCGAGCTCGACGAGCGCGCCTTTGCCGCTTGCGCCGGCGCCGGCGTCGGGGTCATCCGTATCATGGCCCCCGTCGTCCGGGGCGAGTACCTGGGGTCCGAGGAGGAACTCCGCAAGCAGCTGGTCGGCGCCGTGCAGCTTTGCGAGCGCTACGGGGTAAAGGTCGGTGTCCAGCAGCACTACGGCGACCACGTATGTGACGCCACTGGGCTTAGGCTGCTGCTGGCTGGCGTTGACCAGCGGTGGGTGGGGGCGATCTGGGACGCCGCCCATGACGCGCTCGCCGGGCTGGAGCCGGAGAACGGCCTCGACCTGGTCTGGGACCGCCTC
>JBKQUU010000168.1:0-49662 GCA_052325485.1 Acidimicrobiales bacterium
CCCGCCGCTCTTCCGATCTCCACCCGCACCCCCGCGCCGTGGTGCGCCCCGGTGGTCCCGGGGCGCACCTCGCTCACGATCCCCCAGAGGACCAGGCCCAAAGCGGCCAGGCGCATGAAGACCAGCGCCGAGGGCTGAGCGAGACCTCGCTTGCTCTCAGGACCAGCGGCCACGAAGCTCCATCATGGCCCCCACGGGCCGGGTCTGGCTGGCGCTGGCCGTCTCGGTGCGGCCGGCGCCGGCGGGGCCGTTGCCCCCGAGGCGAGCGAACCTGGTGGCGATGACAGCAGTGCGGCTGACGACCTCGGCCAGGGCCATGAGCACCAGGCAGGCGACCCACGCCTCCCCGCTGGTGATGTGGTGGGCGGCGCTGAAACGCCCGATCGCCCCTTGCCCGCCGTGGGTGGCGTACTCGGAGAAGGCCAGGCGGGCACTGACTCCCGCGATCCACAAAAGGGCGGCCACCGGGCCGGCCTTTGCGATCACGGCGCCGTCAGCGCGCCGTTTGACCACTGTGGCCAGCCCACAACCGGCACCGAGGACCAGCCCGGTGAGGGCGCCGGTCAGGACCAGGGCGAGGTTGTTGGCCCCGGTCGGGATCCCGTGGAGGTACTGCACGGCGGCAAAGACGACGACGCCGATAGGTAGGGCCAGGGACCGGACGGTGACCCGCCGGCCGCGGATCTGGAGCAGGACAAGGGCGATTAGCGTGCCGTTGAGAAGGTAATCGGTGAAGGTCATGGCTACAGTGTCAGCCAGACCACCCGTCGGCGGCGTCAACCTGGAGGTGGAAGGTGGGGTTGATCCTGGGCCCACCCGGGCGAAGGAGGACTGCCATTTCCGTTCGATCACTTCGGTTCTTCGGCCACCTGGGACGGCGGCCGAGCAGTTCCAGGCCTGTGCCGCGCTGGCGGCCCACCGGGCGGCGAGCAGCAATGGCGTTGGCCCTGGCCGCCGCGGTGGTCGGGACGGCGACCGGCCCCGCCGGGGCGGCCCGGCCTCAGTTCTCCTGGTTGTCGCCGGCCGTCACCGCCAGCCTGCCGGGCACGCCGGCGGGCCAGCAGGCGCGCTGGTTCGTCGGCGCCGTGTTGCACGTCCCCCTCCCCGCCGCTGAGATCAGGGCCCACTTCGACGCCGCCTTTCTCGCTGCCGTCCCGCCCGCCCAGCTCAACGCCACCCTTCGAGGCGTCACGGCCGTCCAGGTCGGCTCGGTCACGGCCAGTACCCCCGACGCAATTGTTTTCCTCGTCACCGTCAACGGCGCCACCAAGCTGACGGTGAGCCTGGCCGTCGACGCTCACGGCTTGATCTCCGGGCTGTTCCTGCGGCCCGCAGGCGCCCCGCCCAGCGCGCCACCGGTGCCGTCCACCTGGGCCGGCGTCGACCGCATGGTGCGCTCGGTGGCCCCGCAGGTCCGCTTATTGGTCGCTTCCGTTGGCGGCGGCACCTGCCAGGCGGTCAACGCCATCGGTGCCACCACGCCCGCTCCGCTCGGCTCGGCGTTCAAGCTCTATGTGCTCGACGCCCTGGCCGAGGCCATCGCCTCGGGCCACGTCAGCTGGGCCCAGGAGCTGACCATCACGAGCCGGACAAAGAGCCTTCTGGGCGGGGTACTGGACAACGAGCCCGACGGTACCCGGGTACCCGTCAAGCAGGTGGCGTCCGACATGATCTCGATCAGCGACAACACCGCGGCCGACATGCTGATCTCCTTGGTTGGGCGGGGCGCCGTCGAGGCGGTGACCAGGGCCACGGGGATGGCCGACCCTGCTCTTGACGTCCCCTTCCTCACCACCCGGGAGCTGCTCGTGCTCAAGCTCGACGACTGGCCGAAGCTCGCTCAGCGTTACCTCGCCCTAAGCCCTGCCGGCCGTCTGGCCCTGCTTACGGGCACCGTCGACCGAGTGCCGACCGCCCCGTTCACGTCCGCGTGGACCAAGCCACGAGACATAAACACCCTCGAATGGTTCGCCTCGCCGACCGACATCTGCCACGTCTACGCCTCTCTGGCCGCCCTGGCCCGGCGACCGGAGCTGGCCCCGCTGGCTAGCGTCCTGTCGCTGAACCCAGGCGATATGAGCCTGCCCCCTGCTGAGTGGCGGTCGGTATGGTTCAAAGGTGGCTCCGAGCCCGGCGTGCTCACCCTCAATTACCTGGCCACGACCAAGAGCGGCCACACTTACGTGGTGAGCGTGCTGGCCGCCAACCCCTTGGCGCCGATCTCTCAGACCTCGGCCGTTCTGGCGTTGGTCAGTGCGGCCAAGGGCGCCTTCGAGCTCGCCGCTCGTTGAACCAAGGCGAAGCCGTCCACGTCAGCGCCAATGCCCGGCGACGCCAATGCCCGGTGGCGTCGCCATGGCCCTTCCGCGCCGCGATGGTCAATAACAGGAGCCGGGGATCTGGGTGGTGAGAGGGGGGGCGCCCGGTCCATAGCCCCAGCCGAACCCCTCGAAGGGCCCTTCGGGCACGGCCAGGCTGTTGTCGGAGATAGTTTTCCAGGCCTTCACGTCGGCGCCCGTGGCCCATTGCTCCAACGTGGGCACGTCCGGCAACAACCCCTTTTGGATGATCGAGTAGAGCGAGGCGGCGTCGGTGATAGTCGAGGGCAGGCCGGCGCCGGTCCATTCGCCGGGGTCGATGATCAGGTCGTTGTCGTTGCGGGCGTCCAGGACGACCACGCCGTCGTGGGCGACCGGCGGGCTATCAGCCGGGAAAATGATCATGGCCTCGTCTTGTTTGGCCTGTCCGAGCGCATAGGCCAGGCCGCCCAGGTCCGCACCGCTGGGAGGGTGGGCGGTGACGTCCGCCAGTTCGGACTCCAAACTGTCCGGGTTCTCCAGGTCGTCGAAAATGTGGGTCGATTTGGCGAGCAGGTTTACTTCGCCTACGAAATTGCTGAGCCGGGCCGACCCGAGGCTCGTAATGGTAATGCTCTTCGTCTCCGACGCCGTCGGGTCCAGGGCCAGTCCTGCGCTCGTCTCCGCCCACGCCTGCAACCTCCACACCCCGGGCCGGCTGCCGACGGTAAGGCTGAACTTGTAGTGGCCGTTGGCGTCGGTCGTAATGTCCACCGGGAGCGCGTCGGGGGCACTGAGGTAACCCTGGGGCCAAATCCGGCTTATGCTTTCGGCGCATATCGACGCCAGGGGAGCGTCGGTGACGGCGTCGTCGACAGGCTGGCCGGGCATTACCGTCAACTGGACGGGGTCGCTGGGAAGCGGTTTGCCGTACTCGGTCGTCGTTATCGTCCCGGTCACGATTTCGAGGCCGGTCGCCGGCACGCTGTCCTCGGCCAAGCTCAGCTGGAGCTCGATCCCGGCCAGGAGCTCGAAGTCGGCTTTGGCGGTGCGGCTGGGGGCGACGCTGACATTGCTCTCGGAGGGCGAATAGGAGGGTGCTTCCTTGCCCTGCGGCCCGCCGGTAGGTACGACGTGGTAGCTGCCCGGCTTCACGACGATGGCGTAATAGCCGTCGCTCCCGCTCTGTGCGCTGCCCCCGCCGTCGCCCACCGCCCTCACCTCGGTGCCGGCCACACCCTGCTTGTCCCGGTCCGTCACGTAGCCGTCGATGACCGAGGTGCCCTCACCCAGTACGTCGTAGTAGTCGCAGGACTCCCATGGCCCGAAGCCAGAACTACCATCGAGGCAGACCTGGTCCCACCCCTCCGACGAGGATATGGCTTTCAAGGTGCACGTCGTACCGTTCACCTTGCACCCGCTCTCCACCCGGAGGTCGTCGCCCGCGCCCCAAACCCAGCCCACGCTGCGGTTGCAGGCTTCGGGGCGAGCCGGCCCGGCGTTGGCGGTGATCGTGCCGCCCAGGTCGACGACGTGATCGGACAGGACGAGCGCGGCGCAGCGGGACTGGATGTACAGGCCCGCCGGCACCGGTGGGAGCGAGGTGGTGCCGGCCGCCGCCGGTCCGGCCACGACGGGTAAACCCACCAGCAGGGAACCGGCCGTGGCGGTGGCAGCCAAAGCGGCCCAGCGTCTCAGCGTGTTCCTGCCTCCGCCGCTCGGCTCCCGTCGCATCAGCTGGGCTCCTTTCCTCTGCCTTGGCCCGTTCCTTGGGCGGCGGCACCGGTCTCCATGTCAAAGAAATCAAATCAGACGCGGGGCACAGGGAGCGTCATAAAGCCGCCCGCAGCCCCGACGACGCCTTGTGCAGCCGTCAGGCGAGGCCGAGGTGCCGTTCGATGGTGTCCAGGCGCCGGCGCAGCTCGTCGACCTCAGCCTCGAGCGACCGGGAACGCTCGAGCTGGCGGCGGACGCGCGACGACCGGAGGGCCCGGTCGATCACGGCCTCGAGGGGGACCAGCCGCTGCGGCCCGTGGGCACCGGCCACCATCCGCGACGGCAACTGGCCGCTGCGGTACCACGAACGCAACGTCGAGTGGGCCACTCCGGCCGCGTCCGACGCCTCGTCCAGCGTCACCCAGCCCTCTGGTTGGGGCTGGTCGGCCAGCTGGGACAGGAGGCTGTCCCAGTCGAGCTCGTTCTGGTCACCGTCAAAGGCGACGATTTCCACCGGCGGGAGCTTGCCGCCGCCCGTCGAGGGTTTGCGCCGGCCCGGGATGTTGGTAGTCACGGTGGCCAACCCTATCATATAACAGTGTCTTGACAGAGTGATAGATCGTGGATATGTTGGTGACATGTTTGAACGCTTCACTGACCGGGCGCGCCGCGTGCTGGTCGACGCCCAGGACGAGGCCCGCAGCCTCAGCCACAGTTTCATCGGGCCCGAGCACATCCTCCTCGGCCTTATCCGGGGGGAAGGCGTGGCGGCCAAAGTCCTCGGTCAGCTCGGGGTGAGCCTGGACGGGGTGCGGGAGAAGGTGGCCGGGGTCATCGCCTCGAGCCCGGCGGGGGACCGCACCGCCAAGGTGCCCTTCAGCCCTCAGGCCAAGAAGGCCCTCGAACTTTCGTTGCGAGAGGCGCTTCGCCTCGGCCATAACTACATCGGGACCGAGCACATCCTTCTTGGTGTCCTGGGCACTGCCGAGGCCAAGGGTTCCTCAGTCGTCGAAGTCCTGGGGGTCGGTACGGAGGAGGTGCGAGCACGGGTGCTCGAAGCAGTGGGCAAAAACGGCCCCGCGTCGCTCTCCTCGCAGTCGCCTGCGCTCGTCGAGGCCCTGCAGAGGGCGAGGCAAGTGGCGGGAGCAGGGCCCATGACCACCGGACAGCTGCTCGTGGCCATGCTGGCCGATAGCGCCAGCCAGGCCGCCACGGCTCTCCAGGCCCTCGACGTGAGCAGGGAGGCGGTCGAAGCCAGCTTGGCTGAGATCCCTCTAGGCGCCACCAGCGACTCTCCTCCCCGGGCGCGCTCGGTCCACATCCGGCTGGGCGAGGTGACCACGACCATCGACGACCCCGACCTGGCGGCGGCGCTGGGCGCCCTCACCCCGGAGCAGATCGCCGCGGCGTTGCGGAGTGGGTTGCGCACTGACCCCGGGCGGAGCGCCTCCGGCTAAATCGCCAGGTCCCGCGGCACGGCGCGCCGCCCCTGAAGAGCTCGAGCTCCCCGCCGGTTCTCAGGAGGCGCTCAGCTGGCCTGGAGGGAGCGCCGTGAGGCTGGCTGGCATGCCACCTCGTCCCTCTGGCCACGCCTGGCGCGCCCGGCTGATAGACCTCGTCCGCTACGCCGCCGTCTCCGCCATCTCGACAACGGTCGGGCTCACATCCCTCGCCCTGCTCGTTGTCGTGGGCCACTGGCCGGCCGGATGGGCCAACCTGGTGGGGACCGGTCTGGGCACCATCCCCTCGTTCGAGCTCAACCGTCGTTGGGTTTGGCGCCGTAACGACCGCCGCTCCCTGTCCCGGGAGGTCGTGCCCTTTTGCCTGCTCTGCTTGGTGGAGCTGGTCGCCTCCTCTTTGGCCGTGCATGCCGTGGCCGGGTGGACGGCCCGCCAGGGATGGCCGAGCGGGGTGCGCACCGCCACCGACCTCCTGGCCAGTGTGGCGACCTACGGCGCCCTGTGGGTGGTCCAGTACGTCGTGCTGGACCGCGCCCTTTTCGCCCGGCGCCCCCGGCGCGACATCGTCAGCACGCCGGTAGCCGAGCGCGACGTCGCCCGCGCCCCGGTGGCCGGGGGCCATGTCGCCCGCACGCCGGTAGCAGGCCAGTTGGACCAAGCCCGGTCGTGAGCGGGCCCGGCGACCAGCGCGCCGGTCAACGTTTACACTGCACCCATGCTCGAGCGCTGGACCCGGGCAGTAGTCCGCCGGCGCGTCGCCGTCCTGGTGTGCTGGGCCGCCGTGGTGGCCGTCGGGCTGTTCTCGACGGCGCGCCTGCCCGGCCTTCTCTCGACCTCCCTGGCCGTGCCGGGGACGGGGTCCCAGGAGGCGAACACCATCCTCACCCAACGGTTCGGCGAGAACGTAGAAGGGACCTTCACCGTCGTCTTCCCCGAGGCGAACGCTTCGTCCACCACGCTGCGCGTCCTCGACCAACGTTTCGCCGTGGCCGCCCGGGCGGTGCCCACCGGCCAGGCGTCACCCTTGCAGAGGGGCTCGGGCATCCTCTACGGCAACATCGGCTCGAAGCTGGACCTGCAGCGCGCCGCTGCCTATACCGGCCCTCTGCGCCGCGCTCTGGAGGCGGCCGGGATCCCTGGCGCCTATGTGACCGGCGCCCCCGCCGTCCAGCACGACCTGTCCCCGGTGCTGGCCGGCGACCTACATGTGGGCGAGGTCATCGCCGTTCTGGCCGCGTTGGTTTTCCTGACCCTGGCCCTGGGGTTCTCATGGGCCGTACTGCTGCCGTTCGTCGTGGCCCTGTGCACCAGCTCGGGAGCACTGGCGATCGTCTACGCCCTGGCCCACGAGTTCTTGATGGTGCTCTACGTGCCCAACCTGGTCCAGCTCATCGGGCTGGGCCTCGCCATCGACTACTCGCTGCTCATTGTCCACCGGTTCAGGCAGGAACTAGCCGATGAGGACCGCCCGGTGGGGGACGCCATCGCCGCCACCATGGCCACCGCCGGGCGCACGGTCGTCCTGTCGGGGGTGGCCGTGGCCATCGGTCTCGCCGTGCTTTTCATAATCCCGGTCCCGTTCCTGCGCTCGCTCGGTGCCGCCGGCTTCCTGGTCCCGGTGGTCTCGGTGCTCGCCGCCCTGTCGCTGCAGCCGGCCCTGCTCTCGGTCTTGGGCCGCAGGGGCGTCGGCGCCGTTGGCCCTCTCCGGCCCGTTCAGAGGGGAGATGGCGATGGCCTGTGGTCACGGCTGGCGCACATCGTCATCCGCTGGCCGGTGGTGATGGCGGCCAGCGCCACGGCCGTCCTGGTCGCCGCGGCCACGCCGGTGTTATGGCTCCAGCTCACGCCGGCCTCGGTCACCGCCGTCCCGCCCAACATCCCGGCCGACCGCGGCCTGGCCCTGCTGCGGGAGCGCGTCGGGCCCGGGGTGATCACGCCCATCGAGGTGGTGCTCGCCTCGGGCCAGCCCCGGGGCGCGCTTACGGCGGACGTCGGTGCTGCCACGCTCCGGTTGGCTCACGAGCTGCTCGACCAGCCTGACGTTTTCGTCGTGGCCATCGGCACGCACCCCCCGTACGTCGACTCCTCGGGACGGTACCGGCGCACGGTGGTGATCGAGCGGGCCGATTTCGGGGCCGAGGTTTCCCAACAACTCGTCCAGCGCATCCGGGCGCAAATGTTGCCTGCCGCCCATTTCCCGGCCGGCTCGCGGGCCTACGTGGGGGGCGCCCCCGCCCAAGGCGCTGATTTCCTGGCCCGCGTCTACGGCTCTTTCCCCGAGGTCGTCCTCGTGGTGGCCGGGCTCGCTTACGTGGTGCTGCTCCGGGCCTTTCGTTCTGTCCTGCTGCCGTTGATGGCGGTGCTCCTGGACGCCCTTTCGGTCGGCGCTTCCTATGGTTTGTTGGTCGTGCTTTTCCGCTTCGGGGTCGGCGCCCATGTTCTCGGTCTTTATCACGTGGCTCAGATCGAAGGCTGGGTCCCGGTGTTCCTGTTCGCCATGCTGTTCGGCCTGTCGATGGACTACGAAGTTTTCTTCGTCACGCGCATGAGGGAATCATGGGACAACGGGGCCGATAGCCGCGGTGCCGTGGTGGAGGGCTTGTCGCGCACGGGACGGGTGGTCAGCGTGGCGGCGGTGATAATGGTCGGCGCCCTCTGCGGCCTCGTGGGCGGACGGGTGGCGGGCCTGCAGGAGCTGGGGGCCGGGCTGGCCCTGGGCGTGCTGCTCGACGCCACGGTCGTGCGGGGCCTGCTCATGCCCAGCCTGATGGTGCTGGCCGGGCGCTGGAACTGGTGGCTCCCCGCCGGCGTCGCCCGCCTCGCCGGCGTAGAAGCCTCGCCTCTGGCGGAGCGCGGGAGGCGAGGCTTCTCGACGGGTACTTCCGACCGTGGTTAGCCGACCGTGGTTAGCCGACCGTGGTTAGCCGACCGTGGTTAGCCGACCGTGGTTAGCCGACCGTGGTTAGCCGGGGCCTACTTGACGACGGTAATGGCCAGGCGGATGGCCGGCATGTGGTAACCGAGCGCCAGGCCCGGGTAGTCCTGGGCATAGGTCAGCACCGGCACCATGCCGTAGGGGGTGTTGGCGAAGGAGGGCGACAGCGAGTAAAGCATCGGGTACAGGTCGATCAGGTGGACCCCGGGGCCGCCGGTGGCGTTGAGGTGCAACAGGACGTCCCCGTTGGAATTGAAACCGCACCCGTAACCGATGTAACTGTTGTCGTAGTCGACACCGACGGTGTTGTCCAGCTGCGTCCATCCCACACCCTTCAAGTGGATGGTGAAGGACTGGCCCTCTTTTACCACCAACGATGACACGCCCTGGCCGACGATGCTCTCCTCGATGTAGTAAGGCACTTGGGCCACCATTTGGCCGTTTTGCATGAGCTGGACGACATGCCAGCCACCCAGCCCGTCGGGGACCTTGATGGTGGCTTGCAGCGACCCGCCTGCGGGCGTCGCCGTCCCCAGCGGTGTGGAGGCAAAGATCCAGCACGTGCTGGCGCAGTCCACGCGGTTGCCGACGACCGTCGACCAGACCAGGCTGACCGGAGCGGTGCTCGTCAGGCCCGATGCCGTGAGGGCGACGTTGGAGTCCACCGGCCCCATGGTCGACGCGAGAGTGGCGTCGACGTTGCTATTGACGGCCAGGCCACTGGCTTGAAGCGTTGTGCGGGCACTGAGCGTGGGGGCGACGTCGACGGGCCAGTCGATCGAGGGGCCGGGGGCGACAGAGTCCCGTGTCACGGTGAAAATAACCTTGGCGCCGTTGGTGTACGGGATCGGCGACTGGGGCACGTTCAGGTACAGGTAGCTGATGGCGTTCCCGATCTGGATGACGTGCTTGCCCACCGTCCCCGACGCCCGGATGGTCACCTGGGCGGTGCCCCGGGTCCAGTTGGCCATGAGCTCGCCCACATAGTGGTTGTCGTAGAGCAACGACGCGCCGCCGGTGTACAGCGTGGGGCCGAGCCCGCTGTAGGTGATGGTGATAGGAGTGCCGACCGGCCCGCTCGCCGGGCTCACGGTCACCGTGCGGAGCATGATGTAACCGCCGTGGGCCACCTCCACGCCGTTGACCACGGCGTAGATGTCATGCACGCCGCCCCAGTCGACGGGCGCCTTGAGGGACAACTTGAACGAGCCCTGGGCGTCGGTGGTGGCGGTGGCCAACTTGACCGCCAGCAACGTGTCGGTCCGGCCGAGGTAGTTCACGGTGTCGGGCTCGGTCTGGACCATCCAGGTGGCATTGGCCGTCGACCACGTGAGCTCGGTCTGGGTGTTGGGTGCCAGGTGTGAGCCGGAGATCGTTATGGGGGTGCCGGCCACGCCCTGGTCCGGCGTCACATCGAGGATCCCCATGTTGTCGCTCGGGGTGGCCGGGTCGACCACGGGGCCGGGCAATGGGGACACGCCAGGGATGGCGGGGGACTGAAGGACGGTGGTGGCCGGGTTGGCCGACGACGCCGGCGTGGTGGCGCCGGAGCTGCTGGTCGGCACCGTGGTCGCGACCGGCACCGTGGTCGAGGAGCCCTGGGCGGAGCTGATGGCGCCGGAGCTCAAGAACAGCACGGCGGTTACGGCTCCGACCAGGACAGCCCCGAGCTTCTTGGTCCCTATTTGTCTTTTCATGAGGTTTCCCCTTCTGGGTCACGGGCGATGGCTATCAAGAGCTGCCCGGTCGGGTGGTTATCTTGCGGGTTGTGTTGCCGGCCCGGCGCTAGTGCGCCCGGAAATAAACAAGGTGGCTGGCCGCCGGTCGAAAGACCGGCGGTAGCCACCCTGCCGAAAGAAAGGGTTAGTACCCTAGGCCTTGACGACTGTGAGCTGCGAGGGCGGTGCCAGGCCGACCTGCGTAAAGTTCCCGCCCTCCTGGGGGACGGCGGGCGAGGTCGCCGTCTGGGGGATGGCCTTGGTGGTGACGTGGACCCAGAAGTCCACGATACCGACCGGGTAAGTGGCCGAGATAGTCCAGGCTGCCGTCCAGTACGACGCCTTGCCGTGCGTGCCGTACACCATCGGGATCCTGGTCAGTCCCGGCACTTTCACGTAGGCGTTGAGGACCGTGGCGGACGTGAGGTCGATGCCACCGGCGGCGGCATTGACACCGTCCATGCGGAACACGACAACTTGGCCGGGCTGGAACAGGTTCGTCTGGGCGCAGCCGGCCGCCGGTGCCGGGTTGCTGCCCGCCCCGGTGACGGTGTCCACGTACAGGAACACTTTGTGCACGCCTGTGCCCTGAGCCGGTGGCCCGAGCGTGGTCGTCGTGGTCGAGGCGGCTGCCGTCACCGGGGCCGCGCCGGCCGCACTGGCGAAGGCGATGGTCATCGTGGCCAGGCCCAAAGTCGCCGTACCCACGCCGATCCTTCTCATAAGTTTGTTCATTCTGTCTCCCTCTTTTATTTCATTGCGCTAGGAACTCAAATTCATCCGTGCCAAGGGTTAGCCCTTGAACGTCAGTTTCCCGGTGAGGACCACTGTGTAAGAACCGTTTTGCGAACCACTAGTGCCGCCGAGCTTGAGGGTGCCGTTGAACTTGAGGCTGCCGCTCGCACCGCGGGCCTTGGCACTGCCCCCGGTAACTACGGCGAGGCCCGTGAAGGTGACGGTCACGGGGCCGCTTTCACCACTGCTGCAGCCGCTGGACTTGGACTCGACCACACTCAGGTCGAGCTTGGCGGCGGCCCCGGCGATGCTCCCAGTCCCGGTGAAAGGGTCGCACTGGGCCGACGAGGACGAAGAGCCCTTACCGCTGATGGTGCTGGCACCTACGAGCGAGCCCGTGCCCTTGCCGGTGACCGAGGAGATGGTCACGGCCCCGTTGTTGATGAGCAGCGAGGCGTCGCCCTTGTAGTGCCCGGAGAACGACACGGCCTTACCCGAGGCGCGGAACGTGTTCGCTTGGGCGGTGGTGGCACCGGCCGGCGAGGCCATGGTCATCCCGCCTGCGGCCAGTATGAGAGCGAGGACGGCGCCTCCTATGGCGGGCGAACTGCGCCTGGCGCCCGAACGGGCCCGGAGGGGGCGATTAGGGGGGCCTTCAAGATGAGGTTGTCGCGTTCTTATCTGCACGCTGAGAAGACTAAGGCCGTTCCCGCAGGGGTCACTAGGGCCGGACGTCCCATTCCGCTAAGGCGAACTGCCCCAACGCCTAAGGGAGCTGGCCGTTATTGCCTTTACGAGTTTGTATGGGCAACCTAATCTAAGTTATTCCGAGAGACGAATAACTCTGGGAGCGCCTACGCGTCCGGGGACCTGCCTCTTGCGCTAGGAGGCCTGCCTCTTGTGGCTCCTTCGGGCCCGGTTGGCCCAGACCATCATCGCCAGGCCGATCACTATGACGACGATGCCCCAGGCCGTGTACTGGCCGTGGCCGCTCATGGCCGAGCCGCGCAGGGCGCCGGTGCCCTGTGCCACCCATACCGCGCCCACCACGCAAAGCACGGCACCGATGATCCCCCGAACCCACACGTCAGGCTCCGATCTGTAGCTGTCCCGGGACACCTGGTGGCGTCCTTCTTGCCGTCAGTACGGGTAGTACGGGCGAACCCCCGCTGAGGGATTGCTCTCGAGCGAGCCGACGAGCCAAAGGTGCCCCCCGGCCAGGTTAGGGACGGGTGGGCACTTTGGGCGAACGGGACAGGCGGGGCCGGCGTAGACGGGGCGGGGGGGTCGTGGCCTAAATAACGTGCACCCTGAGGACGGCGTGGGCGTCCAGGGCGATGGCCTCGATGGCCTTGACGTCGAACTTGGCCACCCCGAGGTCGTGCGACACTTCACCGAGCTGGGTGGTATAGGTCTGTATCTGGGCCTCGTTAGCCGGGTAGCCGGTCGGGGTGAGGGCGAGGGCGCCGGCGGAGACGCCGGTCGTCAACGACGTGGCCGCTGTCACCTCAGCGGTGACGTTGGCCAGCAGGACCGAGGCATGGGACGAGTTGAGCTCACTGACCAGCGGGTTGAGCTCGGCGGTCAGGCCGGTATAGCCGTTCTCCACGACGCTGTCGTTGTCGGCCGCCATGACCAGGTTGGCCTGGGCGGTGACCACCACGTACACCCTCTCGTCGTCGATCATGGCCTGGTAGATAGGGCCAAGCTCGGCGATAGTGGTAGCCGACTGCGCATTGGTGTAGTCGGTGGCCAGCGCCGTCTGTTCGTTGGTGATTATGGTGGCCAAGGCCGAGCGGTCACTGGTGGTGAGATTGGCGGCGTCGGCGAGCTCGGTCCCGAGCAGGACCAGCTGGACCTGACGGGCGGTTATCTTGTTTTCCAGGGCCGCCTGAGCCTTTTGGAACTGGGTGGGGGTCAGGCTGAGCACTGGTTGGGCCTGTACCGAGGGGGCAAAAGCGGGGGACATGCCTGCCGCGGCAAT
Organism: Acidimicrobiales bacterium; assembly: GCA_052325485.1. GTDB lineage: Bacteria > Actinomycetota > Acidimicrobiia > Acidimicrobiales > Palsa-688 > Fen-671. The sequence continues at coordinate 12,846 of JBKQUU010000168.1, forward strand.
CAGGGCAATTACGGTGGCTTTGGTGCGGTGTGGGTTCATGAAAACCACGGTAAAGCTGCTCTGTGAAGAAGTTATGAGCGGCAATTGATGGCTGCGTGATGCTTGGCACCGGCCCGCCTGTCGCCGTGAATAACCGTTGACTTGCCGGCAAAAACCCTACCGGGTGGGCGATGGGTGCGTTCCCGCCATGCCGATGGGAGGGCTGCCCGCCCCCAGAGGGGCACCGGCGTTCTCGCTGGGAGCTTGATCGGCTACCCGGGGTAACTGGACTACGAAGCGGGTGCCGGGCCCGGCGTCTTCGACCCGCACCTGGCCGCCGTGAGCTTCCACTATGCCGCGGACGATGGCGAGGCCGAGCCCCGCGCCGGTGCCCTGGTGGGTGCGCGCCGTGTCGAGCCGGACGAACCGCTCGAAAATACGCTGACGGTCGCCAACGGGGATCCCGGGCCCATCGTCGGTGACGCTCAGACAGACACCCTCGTCCCGGCGGGAGACGGAGAACTCTACCCGCCCGCGGGCGTGGCGTTCGGCGTTGTCGGCCAAGTTGGCGACGACGCGCGTGAGGTGGGCCTCGTCCCCGAGCACCCGGGCGGCGCTCACCCCGGACACGGAAACCTCGACCTTGCCATTTGCCCTCAACCGGTCGGCGTGGAAGAGGGCGAGGTCGTCAAGGTCGACATAGCCGAGGTGCAGTGACAGCACCCCCTCATCGAGACGGGCCAGGGTCAGGAGCTCGTCGACCAGCTGGCTCAGCCGGTCGACCTCGGCGATCGACCCATGCAGCAGGGAGGCGGTGTTTCCGCCGGGGTGCGTGACCGCCACTTCCAGTTGGGCCCGGAGCGAAGCCAGGGGGTTGCGCAGCTCGTGAGAGACGTCGGCCACAAGTTGGCGCTGGCGGTCAGTCGAGACCTCGAGGCGGCCGAGCATGGCGTTCATCGTCCGAGCCAGCCGCCCGATCTCGTCCTCGACGGCCGGTTCGGGCACGCGACGGTGCAGGTCCAGCGCCGACAAGCCGGCCACCTGCGACCGGATGGCCTCGACTGGGCGCAGGGACCATCCCGTTAGGGCCCAGACGAGGAAGCCCACCAGGAAAGCGAGGGCGGGCAGGGCGATGCCGAGCACTACGGTGACCAGTTCGAGGGCGTGGTCGGCGGCGCCCAGTGAATCAGCCACGAGGACAGTCCCCGAAAGTGCTACCCCCTGGAAACCGACGGCGGCGACCACGAACCGTGAGTCGAGGTCGAGGTCGACATGGGTGAAACGGCGGACGTGCAGCACTACGCCGACCCGGGTGGCCTCCACCCCCGGTCCGGGCCGCAGGTCTACCATCGGGCCCTGCCCGGCGATGTTCCGGCTGGACGCCACCACGTTGTCCCCGGGACCGATGACCTGAGCGGCCATGTCCTCGGCCGATACCGGCAGGTGCACGGGCGCACTTTCTCGTGCCGCTACTTGGGACGTGAGGTCGAAAGCCTCCGCCTCGGCGGTGCTCGTGGCGCTGGAGTAAAGCGAGCCCCGGAGCACGGTGATCACACCAAGCCAGCCCAGCAAGAACACGATGCCTACGATCAGCAGCGAGACGGCGGCCGCCCGCGTCCGTACTGACCCGAGCCAACACCAGGGCCGGGACCGGTACGGGCTAGTTTTGCTGCTCATCGGTGAGGCGATAGCCGAAGCCCCTCACCGTCTCGAGGGACCGGCGGCCAAAGGGGGCGTCTATCTTCTTTCTCAGATAGCTGACATAAACCTCGAGGATGTTCGGGTCCCCATTGAACTCCGGGCCCCAGATCCGGTCCATCAGCTCTTCCTTCGAAACGGCGTCGCCCCGGCGGGCGAGAAGGGCGCCGAGTATGTCGAACTCTCGTCGTGAAAGCATTATCTCACGGTCGCCCCGTGAGCAACGACGCTCACGGTAGTCAAGGCTGAGGTCGCCGGACCGCAGCACGGTGGTTTCCTCGTCGCCCCCCCGGGCGCCCCGCCTGGCCAGGGCGCGTAAATGCGCGTGCAGAACCACATAGGAAAATGGTTTTGTCAGGTAGTCGTCCGCCCCCGCGTCCAGCGCTTCGGCCTGGTCCCACTCCCCGTCTTTGGCCGTGAGCATCAGGATCGGTGTCCATATGCCCTGTTCTCGGAGCCGGGCGCAGATCTGGAAACCGTTGACGTGGGGAAGGAGTATGTCGCAGACGATGACGTCGAAGCTCTGCTCTTGAGCCAGGCGCAAGCCCTCGTTGCCCTTGCCGGTGGCCACCACGTCGTGACCGTCCGCTCTGAGCCCATGGCACAGGGCGTCCCTCAAGCGGTCCTCGTCTTCGATGAACAGGATCCGCACACCGTCTCCGTTTGCGTCAGGCCCCGGCGCGGGGTACGCCCCGAAAACTATCGGACCAGCCCCATAAGGAACGGTCGCTCGGCACCGGCACTGGCACCGGCCCCCGCACCGGCCCCCGCACCGGCACTGGCACTGGCACTGGCACCGGGCGAGCTGACCGACCGCCAGCACAACCACGCCACGTGCCCGGGCGGGGCGGCGGGCTGTCCCGCCCGCCACGGCCCCGCCCGCCCTCCCGGCCAGTGGGCCGGGGAGCTGAGCCGTGACGGTTCGTAGGCCAACGCGTCACCAAGCGCCTTGGCCAGCGCCTCCTTCGCCGACCACAGCGAGGTGACATAGCCGTCGGGGTCAGTGGCACCTGCCGCTCCCACGCGTTCCTCGGGGGTACAGATGAGGTCGGCCAGGGGGGTGTCGCACGGCTCGACCCGCTCGATGTCTACCCCGACGGGCCGGCTGTGCCAGGCGACCAGCGCGTAGGGGTACCGGTACGAGCGCGTTGTGTAGGGCGCCCCGGAGGCGGCCGCCACGTGCCGCGCCCAGTGGCGCAGGGCGGGTGCGTCCAGCCCGGCGGCCCGGGCGTCGAGCAAGGTGACCCCGGGGGTGCCGAGATCGTCCTGTCGGTAAACAGGACCGTACCGTCGGTCAACAACCGTCCTCCCGCTCACCCCAAGGTCACCAGTTCTGCACAGGCACGCCGTGCCAGGAGGTGTGAGGGGGCAGCCGTTCTCCTCGCAGCACGACCGAAGTGGCGCCTACGGTGCAACCGGCGCCGAGCACCGTGTCGGGGAGCACGGCGCTATTGGGCCCGAGGGTCGACCCGCAGCCCAGCACGGCCGGTCCCATACTGAGCACGCGGTCGTGGACGAGGTGGGTCTCGACGACGGCGCCGCGGTTCACGTTGCAGCCGTCGCCCAGGTCGACCAGGTCGAACTCGGTGATGTTCAGCGACTCGAACCAGACGCCACGGCCGACCTTGCCCCCCATGGCCCGGATATAGGCGGGGACCAGGGGGGTCCCGAGGGCGGTCGATAGCAGCCAGCCCTCTGCCAGTTGCTCCTGGCAGGTGTTGATGATCTCGTCGCGCCACACGAAAAAGGACCAGAACGGGTGGGCGCCCGGCTTGTAGCGGCCCATCAGGAGCCACTTGGCCCCGATGGTGGTGGCGACGGCGCAAAGGCCGGCGGCCAGAACGGCGAACGGGGCGGCGGCGAGGAGCGCCCACCCGCCGGCCCTGGTGCCGATGCTCTCGAGGCCGTCGAAGACCAGCGCGGCGAGGAGCACTGAGACCGTGGTGGGCAGCAGGATCCGGACCAGTTCGACCGCGCCCCGGGCCAGGACGAGGCGGGCCGGGGGAGCGGTGGTGCGCGCCGGGTCGGCCTGCTCGGGCGCCCGGGGGAACTCGAGGGGTGGCATCCCGAACCAGGACGTGCCGTCGGCACTGGACAGCGGGGGTGACGACGATACCCCCACGAGGCTGTCGTCGCCCAGGCGCGTCCCGGCCGGCAAGATGGCACCGTTGCCGAGGAAGGTACGGCTGCCGACCTCGATCGGTTTGACTTCGACCCATCCACCACGCGCTCGCGTCCCGGCGAACGTCACGTCGTCGGCGGAGAAGCTCGTAGCGGCGAAGCTCACCAGGCGGTTGAGGCCGACGAAGGTCGATATCTCGGTCCGCTTACCGACCCGGACGCCCAGCAAGCGCAGCCAAGTACGGGTGTAGACGCTCAAATAGAGGGGGAACAGGACGCCTCGCGTCCGCGCCATCGCTGCCTCGCTGAACCACAGCGCCCACGCCGTGGCACCCATGTCAGGGTGCCATCCGGGCCGGACCAGCCAAGATACGCTGCGCACAGCGAGCGTCGTGAGCACGGCGTAGCTGACGATGAAACTAGCCGCCACCACGGGGGCATCGACGAGCATGGTCCGGGCCGCGGCGGAGGGCGTCGCCAAGCTCCCGAGCGTGCTCAGGAGCAAAATTCCAGGGAGGGCGGCCAGCAGCGGGAGCAGGGCGAGGACGCCAAGCCCGAGGGCGTACAGAGCCATGTGGGCCGGGCGACGGGCGACGTCGCCGGGCGGGCCGTCGGGCCAGGCGACACCGGCCTCACCCTCCCGCACCGCCGGTGAACCGGACCAACGTTCGCCCGCCGGTACTGCTCCGGTGACGACACTGCCCGGCTCAATCTCCGCCCCGGCCCCGACATCGGCGCTGGGCATCAGGACGCTCCGGGCGCCGATACGGGCCCCCTCGCCGATCTTGACCTCGCCGATGACGAGCTCACGACCTTCGACCCACCAGCCGTGCACGTCCACGTCGGCCTCGAGCGACGCGCCGGCACCGATGCGCAGCAGGCTGGTCGGCGGGGGCAGCGTCCTCAGATGTGCTCCCGCACCGACATAGGTGCCGGTCAGCCGGGCATAGCGGGCCGTCCAGGGCGTGCCGGCCAGGACGTCGAGGTGGAACACCTGGGCCAGGCGTTCCACGAACCAAAGCCGGCAGGAGAGCCAGCCCTGCCGGGGGTAGCGCCCGGGCTGGAGGCGGCCCAGCAAGGCCCACCGGGCGGTGACCACGAGGGCGGCGCGGCCGGGGGCGCTCGAGACCACGAGCCAGGCCGCTACCACCGCCACCCAGCCGGCGCGCAGCCCCTGCCCCTCCCATTGGTTGTACGCCAAGATGCCGATGACCCACTGCAGGCTGACCATGGCCACCAGCACGAACACCCCGGCGAGCTGTACGGCGCCCCAGCCCCGACTACCCGGTGCCGGCTGGGGCGCGTGTTCGCCCACCGCGCCCAGCCGGTCCAGCCGATCGGCCAGCTGGCCGAGACGGCGATGGTGGTAGACGTCCGCCACGGCGGTCGCCGGGAACCGGCCGCGCAGGACTGACACCAGACGGGCCGCGGCCAGGGAGGTGCCGCCCAGCTCGAAAAAGTCGCTGGACGCCGTCATCGGGAGTGGTCCCAGCTGTTCAGCCCACCTTTCCGCCAACCATGCCGACGTACCGGTCAGCCCCGCCGGGCGCGCCCCCGGCGCATTGGTGCCATCGCTAGCTGGTGCGCCCATTGCCGGTGCGCCCATCGCCGGCGGCGGCCAGGGGAGCGCCTTTCGGTCCACCTTCCCGGAGCCCTTCAAGGGGAGCATGTCCAGTCGGACGACGACGGGGACGATCCCCTCGGGGAGCCGCCGGGCCACGAAGGCCCGCACGGCGGCGGCCTCGACGTCGCCGCAAACGTAGCCGACCAGGATCTTGTTGTGGCCGGCCGTCTCCCGAACGGCCGTGGCGGCGGCCCTGACGCCCGGGGCGGCGCAGAGGTGCGCATCGATCTCGGCCAGCTCGATGCGGCGCCCGCCGATCTTCACCTGGTCGTCGCGCCGGCCCAGGAACTCGAGGCCGGCCGAGCCCTGGCGGACGATGTCCCCCGTACGGTAGGCCCGCTCCCAGCCCAGAGACGGAAGGCTGGCGTAGCGCTGGGTGTCCAGGACGGCGTCGATGTAGCGGCCGAGCCCGATCCCACCGATCACGAGCTCACCGGGCTCGCCCCAAGGGACCGGGTGGCCGGTTTCGTCCACCACGGCCACTTCCCAGCCTTCCAGCGGGCGCCCGATGGTAACCGGCTCCCCCGGGTAGATGCGGGCCGCGGTGCTGACTACCGTCGCCTCGGTAGGACCGTAGGTGTTCCACACCTCTCGGCCCTGGGCTAGGCGCCAGCCGAGCTCAGGCGGGCAGGCCTCGCCACCGAGCACTAGCAGGCGTACGCCGGAAATGACCTCGTCGTCCCACATCGCTGCCAGGGTGGGGACGGTCGAGACAACGGTGATGCCCCGCTCGACCAGCCAGGGCCCGAGATCCACTCCCGACTGCACGATCGATCGGGGGCAGGGCACGAGGGCGGCGCCGTGGCGCCACGCCAGCCATATCTCTTCACAGCTGGCGTCGAACCCGACCGACAACCCAGCCAGCACCCGGTCGTCACCGCGGACGTCCCACAGCTTGGCCTCGGCGTCGACGAACGCCGCCGCCGCCCGGTGGCTCACGGCCACGCCCTTTGGGGCGCCGGTCGAGCCCGAGGTGAAGATGAGCCAAGAGTCGTCCACCGGCCGGAGGCGCCCCTTCAGGCTTCGCCCGGGTCGCCGCCGGCTGACCGCCAAGCGCTGGCCCACGACGGCGCTCACATTGGCGTCCCGCCAGACCAGTTCAGCCCGGGCGTCGGGGTCGGCGAAGTCCACCGGGACGTAGACCGCCCCGGCCAGGAGGGTGCCGAGCACGGCGATGTACAAGTCGGCCGTGCCGCTCGGCACCCGGATACCGACCCGGTCGCCGCGGGCGATGCCGGCGGCCTCTAGCCGGCGGGCCAACCGGCGGGCGTCGTTGTAGAGCTGGCGGTAGGTGCGGCGCCGAGAGCCGTCGTCGAGCGCCACGTGCCCGGGCCACAGTGCCATGGAAGCCAAGAAGATGTCGACCAGCGTGCGGGCGGGCGGTCCGCTGGCCAGGTCCAGCAATTCCTCTTCTGTCCCGGTCTGCGCGCTCAGGGTGGTGTCGTCGATGGCGAACAACGCCGAGGACGAGCCGCCAGCCCGCGCCATCACGACTCTGCTCCCGCGCTCGCCGCGGGGCTGGTTAGCCGCGGTCGACCGCAGGTCTCCTCGCGGGGTGGGGCCGTCCTTGCCGCCCGTAAGTACAAGGGAATCGTGAGCGTAATTCCGGCGGTAACGAGATTATGCATCGCGGAATTACTGTAGACATTAACCGCTTCCAACAGGTGCGCGCCCGGCGCGTTCTTCCCCGTTTCTTTAAGTCTTCTCTAAGGAGGCCTTTCAGGCTTCTTTAAGGTGGTACTTTCAGTATTTTCTCAGGACGACAGGGGTGCATCCGATGTCCCGGCTGGCAAATGTTTAAGGACCAGAGGCGAGGCCCTTGCCTATATAACGAGGCCGGCCATAGATAACATCTCGCCGTGACCGAGCCAAGAACGCCTCGACAATGCGCCCTCCTCAGGCGTGCGCCGGTACCGCTCCGGACGGTTTTGTGGCGGCTGAGCAATAGCACTTGCTTGGGTCGCGGTACCGTCGGCGGTCTGCCCAAAAATGGCTGAATATCACGGATCTGGGGGCCCGGCCGTTGGGGACGGCCAAAGCGCCGGCCGGGCTACGACGTGGCTGACGGCGCCGGTAGGTTTTCGCCTAGCCCATCTAGCCCATCTAGCCCGTGGGGCTCGGGGCCATGACCGTTGGCCGCACGGTGACCATTTGCCGGCGCCGGCGGCGGTGCGTACGCAGACCCGGGACGGGCCCTACCCGTCCGGCGCAGAGCGCCTGCGGCCATGGTGCGGCCAAACTCCCATATGAGCCCGGAGCCGCTGTGAGCGTCCTTCAGCACGTCGTCGAGAGCGGCGACAAAGTAGTCGATCTCCTCCTGGCCGCAAATGAGGGGAGGCAACAGCTTGATGATGTTGACGTTGTCGGCGGCCACCTGGGTCAGGATGCGGTGGCGGTGGAAGAGGGGCACCACCATCATCTGGGAGAAGATGGCCGTCCGGACGTGCTCGAGCCCGTTGAAGCGCCTTCGCAGGGCCTTGGACTGCGGGGGGCCGAACTGCAGGCCGATCATCAGGCCCTTGCCCCGGACCTCGTGGAACATCTCGTAGTTTTCCACCAAGGGGGCCAGGGCGGACTGGAATGCCTCTCCGGCCCGGCGCGCCCGCTCGATTATGTGCTCCTCGTCGAAGGTGGCCAGGGTGGCGAGCCCGGCCACCATCGCCAACTGGTTGCGGCCGAAGGTGGTCGAATGTTTGAACGCTTTTTCGATCGAGCTGAACACCGACGAGAACACGCGCTCTGAGGTCAGCACCGCCCCGACCGGGACGTACCCACCTGACAAGGCCTTAGAGATGGTGATGATGTCCGGCTCGAGGTCCCAGTGCTCGAAGCAGAGGAACTTACCCGTGCGGCCGAGGCCCGTCTGCACCTCGTCGATGACCAGCAAGGTCCTGTGTTCCCGGCACAGCTCCTGAGCTTCCTTCCAGTACTCGGGTGGCGCCATGTAAACGCCCTTGCCCTGGATGGGCTCGACGATGAAAGCGGCGACGTCCCGCCTCTTCAACTCTCGGCGCAGGGCCTCGATGTCGGCGAAGGGGACGGCCTCGCAGCCCGGCAGGAGTTTGCCGAAACCCTGGCGGAACTCGGTGCCCCCGTTGAGGGCCAGGGCGCCCGTGCTGAGCCCATGGAAGGCGTGCTCGGCAAAGAGGATCCGGGGCCGGCGGGTGGCTTGCCGGGAGAACTTGATGGCCGCTTCGATCGTCTCGGTCCCGGAGTTGCAAAAAAAGACCCGGTCGATGTTGCCCGGGCACCGCCGTACGAGCTGCTCGGCCAGGAGCCCGGGCAACAGGGCGCAGTCCATCTGGACCATGTTCGGGAGGTCAAGGTCGATCGCCTGGTGCAGTGCCGCCTTGAGGGCGGGGTGGCTGCGACCGAGGGCGTAGACGCCGAAACCGGACAGGAGGTCGAGGTACCGGTCACCTTCGGCGTCGAAGAGGTAGCAACCTTCTCCGCGCACGTAGAAACGGTCGAAGCCTATGGTTTTGAGCGCCCGGACCAGCTGAGGGTTGAGGTGCTCGTCGTGGAGAGCGAAGTTCTCACCATGACGCGCACGCAGCAGCTCGGCCACATCGAACGGCATACTTCTCCTTATCGGCTCGACGGGAGGCACATCACACGGTGGGTGCGCGGGGTCCCGGCGCACGGGCCGTTGGTTGCTCGCCGGACGAGCTTCTGAATGATCATCAACTGCGGTCCAGGATAGCCGCTAGCTCCGCACCGCCCCCAAGAGGCTCGGGGCCGTGCTGCTCACGGGCTCGATGCCGGCTCCGTTGGTCGAGGACGCCGACCAACGGGGGCGGTGCCCCGCCGACCAGCGGCTAGCCCGTGGTCGTCTTTTTCTTGGGCGCGGCCTTGTGGTGGGCCGCCGTCGATGGGGGCGAAGCCTTGGCGTGGGCGACCGGGGTGGTGGGGTGTGGCCCGCCGATACATACGGCGAACGGGAAGGAAAGCGAATTGACGAAGTCGAGGACCGTGCGTAGCTGGGACGGAGACGTATATGTCGCTCTCAAGCCGAGGGCGTGGTGAGCATCGAGGAGGAGGGCAATGCCGGCGAGGTCGCGGTTGGGAGCGGACGTGGTGTACGTGACGAAGTAGCTCGTGACCCCGCACGCCACGAAGACCCGCGAGCTGCTCTGAGCGACCCCGACGCCGTGGCCGGCGGGCGGGAGCTTGGCCAGGCTGGGCGCCGTTGTGATGATGACCTTCTCACTGGGGGAGGGGGAGCGGAAGGTGACCCCGGACTTGGGGACGCCGCCCTGCGTCCAGCCCGCCGGGTACAGCACGCTGAAGGCGGTCCCGTTATAAGAGGAGAACTGTCCGCGGGCGCTGTAGGCGGGGTCGGCGCTCATCCAGCCGGTGAGGGTGGTGCCCTGCACTTTGTACCAACCACCGTGCCGGCTCGTGTAGCCGATCAACTGGAGGACGGCCCCCCAAGCGGCGCTGCCGATCACTTTCGCCGACCGGGACGGCCCGGCCCGGACATGCAGGCCGATCGGCGACAGCACCGTCACCGAGCCGTGGGCCTGGGTTACGGCTGCGGTCGTCGAGGTGGTGGGACGGGACGTGCTGGTGGTCGGCCTGGCTGTTGTAGTCGGAGCCAAGGTGGTTGTGGTGCCATGGTGGCTGCTCGACCCGCACGAGGTGGCTACCAGGGCCATCACCGCCACCACGGCCACCGTCGCCGGGTGGGCGAGACGGTGGCGGACCACCTTGTCCGCCCTACGGGCGTGGGTTTTGGGGGTCAGGGCATCGATGCCTGGAACGCTACTGCGGCGCACGGAGCCGAACATGTATGCCTCATGACGTGGAGTTGGGGAGGGGCCCCCAGCCCCGCCACCTGGTCGGTAAGAATGAAGCCTCGCCAGAGGAGGCCGGGATGACGAAAGAACCGCTGCGCTGGGGGATCATCGGCTCGGGCCACATCGCCGGGAGGTTTGCCGAGGACATGGCCGTAACTAGCGCCGGCCGCGTTGTCGCCGTCGGCTCGCGTAGCAAGGCGGCGGCCGACCAGTTCGCCGACAAGTTCGACGTCCCCAAGCGGCACCCCTCCTACGAGGCGCTGGTGGCCGACCCGGACGTCGAGGTCGTATACGTGGCCACACCGCACCCGATGCACCACGCCAACGCCCGCCTGGCCCTCGAGGCAGGCAAGCCGGTGCTGGTCGAGAAGGCGTTCACCATGAACGCGGCAGAGGCCCGCGACCTGGTCGACTGCGCCCGGGCCAACGGGCTGTTCTTGATGGAGGCCATGTGGACGCGGTTCCTTCCCCACATGACCGAGATTGCCCGGCTGTTGGAGCAGGGAGCGCTCGGCGAGATAGTGACGGTCATGGCCGACCTCGGGAACCGTTTCCCGGCGGATCCCACCTCCCGCATCTTCGCCCCCGAGCTGGGGGGCGGGGCCCTGCTCGATTGCGGCGTCTACCCTCTGTCGTTCACCTCGATGGTCCTGGGCAAGCCGGACAACGTCCTGGCCCTGGTGGGCTCAGCCTCGACGGGTGTCGATGGGCGAACGTCTGTGCTCCTGGGGTTCGCCGGTGGCGCGCAGGCCCTCGTCACGTGCAACCTTTTCGCCGGTACTCCCCGGCGCGCCGCCATATGTGGGACTGAGGCGCGTATCGAGATCGACGGTCCTTTCTTTGCCGCGTCCTCGTTCACGGTGGTGCGCCCCGATGGGACCTCGACCCGCTCGGAACCGCCCCACGAGGGCAACGGCCTGCATTATGAGGCCGACGAGGTCGAGCGCTGCCTGCGGGCCGGGCTCCTGGAGAGCCCGGCAATGCCCCTGGACGAGACGATCTCGATAATGGAGACCATGGACGCCGTGCTCGCCCAGGCGCCGGCGGGGCCCCTAGCAACCTAAGGGGCCTTTGCTGGCGAGGGCCTACTGCGTCCGCGCCAGCCGTCCGCGGCCCGGCGGCACCAGATCGGTGCAGGTGGGGCGGCTCCGCACTGCGCTACGCTGGCGGAGGTCTTGGGGCCCGGCGCCGCGTGCCGCTGCCCCCTTTGCCGTCTCAGGTCCTTCCGGGAGTGGTCCGTTGCCCAGACGAAAGTTCAGTGGCGCCGCGCTCCCTCCGCTGGCCGCCGCCCTGCCATTGCTGGCGGCGACGGTGCGTGCCGGCACCACCCGCGCCGGTACCTGGTTCTGGGGCGACCAGGCCCTGATCGACCTCGAGGCCCACAACAGCCTGATAGGGCGGAACCTGCTCGGTGTCTACGACCGGTACGGCTGGCACCACCTCGGCCCTTTGTGGTTGGCCGTCCTCGGGGTGTTCCGCTGGCTGGGGGCGGGGTCGTCAGTCGCCCTCGTCGTGGGCAACGACCTGGTCCAGGCGGCGGCGGCGGCGGCGATAGTGGTCGTTGCCACCCGGCTACGGCCCGGGCTCTTCGGCTGGTGGGCCGCCCTGGCGGTGCTGGGTTACGAGTGGTCTTTCGGCGTCGAACGCCTGGGCACAGTCTGGGCTCCTTACGCCATCGCCCTGCCCGCCGCCCTCCTGGTCCTGTTGGTGGCCGACATCGTCTCCAGCCGCGACCCCTGGCCGCCCACCATCGGCGCCGCCATCTGCGCCACCTTCCTCTGCCAAACAGATATCAGCACCGTCGTGGTGGTCGGAGCCCTCGTCCTAGTCACCCCGGTACTGCGCCTGGCCGCCGGCGCCCGCCTCCGGCCGGCGGGGGACCGCGCCCGGCGGCCCGGCGGCCTGTGGTCCTTCCAACCGGGGTGGGGCTGGGCCACCGGCAAGTGGCGCCGCTCCCTCGCCGTGCTTGTCGTGGTGCTGGTGGTGCTGTGGTTGCCTCCCCTGGTCCAGCAGTTGACGACGAGCCCGGGCAATGTGGTGCAGGTCTACCGTTTCTTCTCCAAGCACCCCGGCCACCAGCCGTGGACGAGCGCCCTGGAGGCGGCCGGGACGGTCTTCGGTTCGTTCCCCCTCCGGCTGGGCGAAAAGGTCGCCAAGCGCGACTCCGACCCGGCCTGGCTCGTCGCCCGGTCGCTGTGGGGGCGTCCGTGGTACGTGGCCTACCTGCTTGTCAGTGTGGGAGCCGCCGTCTACGGGTTCGTGCGCCGCCAACGCGCCGCCGCTTCCCTGGCGGCGGCGACCGTCGTCGCCATGCTGGCCGCAGGGTGGTCCGTCCACCTCGCCTACGGCCCGCTGTACCCCTACCTCGTGCTGTGGACGGGAGCTCTCGTCGTCCCCGCCTTGACCGGCTGTTGGTTGGCCCTGACGCCGCCCTCCCCGTCCCGGTCCCCTTCCCCGTCCCGGGCCCGTTCCCCGTCCCGCACCCCGCGCTCGGCCCGGGACCGCCTGGCCCCCAAGGCCTGGCCGGCGCACCTGGTGGGGACGCCCGGACGGCCGGGCCTGGTGCTCCCCGCGCTCAGCATCGCCGCCGCCCTGGCTGTGAGCGGTGCTTTCGGGGCCACCTCCGACCCGATGGCCGGCGCGCCTTCTCATCTCGCCCGGCGGTCCTGGGACGCGGTGGAGGCGGCCGTGTTGGCACCGGGCGTCAGGACGGTCTACGTGGACATCGTCAACGGCGACTCCATGCCCGACGCCGCCGCCATCGCCGACCAGGTTGTCCGCCATGGCCTGCGGGTAGAAGTGAACCGGGCCGCCCTGTACTTCCTGGACCCCTCCTTTGCCCCCCGATGGGTGGCTCAGTTAATGGTCGTCGTGTGCTGCGGCCGGTCCGGCTCCCGTCCCAGGCCGGAGGGGGTGCAGTTCCGGGCCAAGGTCGGTGGCGAACGCATCTACATTTCCACGTCCGGCTACACGCCGCCTCCGAGGCGTCCCGTGGTCACCGAGGCCGGCCCGCGGGACGGGGGCCAGGTGGGATCCGAGGATGAGGACATGATACGGTCCGACCAGGGCCGGTTTTTCCGGCCTACCACATAAGAAGTTCCAACGAGGAGGAAAAAAAATGGGCTCTGACCTGGCCCCGTCGGTGGCCGAGGACCTGGCGCGGGTGCGAGAGCTCGGCATCCTGCCCGTGGTCGAGCTGGTTGACCTGAAGCAAGCCGAGCCGCTGTTCGAGGCGTTGACGGCCGGTGGGCTGCCGGCAGCGGAGATCACGTTGCGTACGGCCGCCGGCCTGGACGCCATCCGGGTACTGGTCGAGGCCTACCCGAAGGGTTTCATAGGTGCCGGCACGGTGCGCACGAAAGAAGACGCGGCCCGGGTCATAGACGCCGGGGCGCGCTTTGTGGTCTGCCCGGGCACGGACCCCGAGATCGTGTCTTTCTGTAGCCAAAAAGGGGCCCTGGTGATGCCCGGCGTCTGTACCCCGAGCGAGATCCAGGCCGCCCTGCGGGCCGGCGCCGCCCCGCTGCTCAAATTTTTCCCGGCCGAGGCGTCCGGCGGGATCTCTTTCCTCAAGGCGTTGGCGGGGCCGTTCGGCGAGGTCCGTTTCGTCCCCACGGGGGGGATCAACGCCGCCAATCTGGCCAGCTATCTCAGTTTGCCGCAAGTGGCGGCGTGTGGCGGGAGCTGGATGGTGACCAAGGCCCTGCTGGCCGAGGGGGACTTCGGCCGCGTCCAGGAGCTGACCGCCGAGGCGGTAGGCATTGTCGCCGCGGCGCGTCATCATGGCTGACGCCCCCCTCGTCGTCCGCCCCGCCGGGGACTGCCGCTGGGACCTGGTGGCCGCCGGCGAGGTCATGCTGCGCCTGGACCCCGGCGATGCCCGCATAGCCACCGCCCGGAGCTTCCAGGTCTGGGAGGGCGGCGGCGAGTACAACGTGGCCCGGGGGTTGCGCCGCTGCTTCGGGCTACGCACCGCCGTGGTGACCGCCCTGGCCGACAACCCGGTGGGACGCCTGATCGAGGACCTGCTCCTGCAAGGCGGCGTGGACATCTCGCACCTCCACTGGGCCCCCTATGACGGCATCGGCCGGACCGTGCGCAACGGGCTGAACTTCACCGAACGGGGCTTCGGGGCCCGGGCCGCACTGGGGTGCTCGGACCGCGGCAACAGCGCCGCCAGCCAGTTGCGGCCGGGACAGCTCCCTTGGGAGGTGGTCTTCGGCTCCGAAGGAACTCGCTGGTTCCACACCGGCGGCATCTTCGCCGGGCTGTCGGAGAGCACCGCGGGTGTGACCGAAGAGGCCATGGCCGCCGCCCGGAAGGCGGGCACGGTGGTCTCCTACGACCTCAACTTCCGGCCCTCGCTATGGAAGGCGGCGGGCGGCTCGCAACGGGCCGTGGAGGTCAACCGCCGGCTGGTGGCCATGACGGACGTCCTTTTCGGCAACGAGGAGGACTTCAGTGCCGCTCTGGGCTTCGACGTCGCTGGCACCGACTCGTCCTACGCGTCTTTGGACACGGGCAGCTACGGCGCCATGCTGGCCAAGGTGGCAGCCGAGTTCCCCTCCCTCAAGGTCATCGCCACCAGCCTGCGGGGGGTGCGCTCGGCCAGTCGCAACCACTGGGGAGGCATCTGCTGGGCCGACGGGCAGGTTTATGCCCACGACCTGCCGGAGGACCTCGAGATCCTGGACCGGGTCGGCGGTGGGGACTCCTTCGCCTCCGGCCTTATTTACGGCCTGCTGGCGGCGTTGCCGGTCGACCAGGCCCTGCGCTACGGCGTGGCTCACGGCGCCCTGGCCATGACCACCCCGGGCGACACCTCGATGGCCACCCTGGCCGAGGTGAGCAGGCTGGTGGCCGGAGGCTCGGCCCGCGTCGTCAGATAAGGCCGGGCCGTCAGATAAGGCCGGGCCGTCAGATAAGGCCGGGCCGGCTCACGAGGCGCCGCGAGACCCGATCTCCAGTTCGAAGCGGAAGCTGTCGCCCCGGTAGTAGGCAATGAAATGCTCGAACACGACATCCGCGGTCGAGCGGGTGATGCTGTACATGCGCAGTCCCGGCGTCCCCTTGGGCACCCCCAGGTGGTCGGCGTCCTGCTTGGACAGGGCCACGGCCTCGATGCCCCGGTGCCCGCTGGCCGGGCGCACGCCGTAAGAGTCCCACAGCACCTGGTAGAGGGACCGGTCCGTCATTTCCATGTCGGCCAGCCCCGGGAACAGCCGGGCGGGCATGGAGGCCCGGACCACCTGGACCGGTCGGCCATCGACGCTGCGCACCCGGTCGAACTGCACGACGGGCTCGCCCACCCCGATCTCGAGCAACCGGGCCGTGTCGACACCGCACGGCTGGGTCTCGAGCTTCAGGATGCGGCTGTGGACCACGTGGCCGGCTTTTACCATCGCCTCGTAAAAGCCGAGCGTGTCCTGGATGAAGCTCGTGTCCATCTTGCGCCCGGTCACGAAGGTGCCTTTGCCCTTGATCTTGAGGACGAGCCCCTCGCGCTCGAGGTCGGCCAGCGCTTGGCGCACCACGGTGCGGCTGACCGAGTACTGGGCGCACAGCTCCGACTCGGAGGGCAGCAGGTGCCCCTCGGCCCGGTTGGTCTCGAGGTCCTTCACCAAGATGCGCGTGAGCTGCACGTAGTAGGGCTCGAACGACCGGAAGTCGATGGCCGCGGTGCGCGTCTCAGTCATGTAGGCCCATCAGTCCGAAGGGATAAGTAGCGCGAGCCAAAATATGCCCCAACTGTAGCGGTGTGCCCCAGACCGCCGGCAAGCGAGGCAAGTCGGGCCGTCAGCGCTGGCGCCAGTGGTAGGCTCACAACGTCTAGCCGATTATCTGACCATGGAGCACCGGCTACTTGAGAAGGGGGGTTGCTGTGCTATCAACGATTTTTTCGGGTAGCGATGACCTGATCGTCATCCTGGTGGCGGTCGTGGTGCTCTTCGGAGGGAGCCAACTTCCGAAGCTGGCCAAAAATACAGGTGAGGCGCTGCGTGAGTTCCGCAAGGCTCATTCCGAAGCCGAGGCGGGGACGGCCACGGCGGCCACTCCAGCCACGCCGGTGGCGGCAACTGTCGCCGCGCCCGTGCTGCCGGCGGCCCCCGTCGCGCCGGTCATCGTCCAGGCGGCGCCGGTCGTCCCAGTTACGAGCGAGTACGTGACCGTCTCGCGCGCCGAGCTCGACGCCCTCCTGGCTGAGCGCTCCGCCCACGCAAAAGGCGAAGAGGCCAAGACCGACAACTGACAGGGGTGACCGCCGGCCGAGCCCCCACGGTCGCCGGCGCATTCCCATAAGGTCTTAAGTCCCGCCGTCGGCTGACCGATGGTAACTGGGTGAAGAGCCTGGCCACGAGGCGCGTTCCGGTTCTGCCGGCATTGGACTTGAGCGTCCAGAGCGCCCAGAGCGTGCCCGGCGGAACGGGCGGACCGGGTGGGCCGGCCAACCCGGCGAGGACCAGGACGTCCCGGATCTGGGTGTGGTTCCTGGCCTTCGAGGCTGTCCTGGCCCTGATTTACTTCCCCTTCGGGATCCCCTCCGGCAAGCCCCGCATGATCGGCTTCATCCCCTGGATGGAGTGGACGGGCCAAGTCCCGGCCTGGTCGGTGCTGGGCCTGTCGTCGGTGGCCGCCATCGCCTACGGGGCCCGCCGCTACCGGCCCCGAGCCCCGCTGGCGTGGTGGTTCATCGGCGCCGGCGTCACCCTTTTCATAACTGGGGACACGATCTACAAGACCTGGCACCAGATAATGGGCCAGCAGAACATCCCGTTCCCGTCGTTCATCGACGCCATCTACATCACCATGTACCCGGTCCTGGCCTGCGGGTTGCTCCTGCTGGTGAGGGCCCGGCTGCCGGGCGGCGACAAGGCCGGCCTGCTGGACGCCCTCATCATCACCCTCGGCGTCGGCCTGCTGTCGTGGATCTTCCTGATCGGTCCTAACGTCCGGGCCCCGGGCGGGATGCTGGTGCGCCTGACGGCGGCCGCCTACCCATTGGGCGACGTCCTGTTGCTGGCCATGCTGGCCCACCTTTGGAGCGCGGGAGGCTTGCGCAACACCGCCGGCCGGCTGCTGGCCATCGGCACGGTGGGGACCCTGGTGGCCGATTCGATCTACGGCCTGGCCGGCCTGCACCCGGGCTGGAACTGGCACGACGGTAACCCGGTCGACCTTGGCTGGATCGTCTTTTACAGCTGCTGGGGGGCCGCCGCCCTGCACCCGTCGATGCGGGAGCTGTCCGAACGCCGGCCGCTGACGGCGCTGCTCACCAGCCGTTCCCGCCTCTTGATGCTCGGCGCCATCACCCTCATAGCCCCCGTCGTCCTGCTCGTCGAGACGGCGGTGGGCAACCCCGTGGACGCCCCCGTAATCGCCGCCGTAGCCGGGCTCATGTTCCTGTTGGTCGTCCTGCGCATGTCCGGCGTAGTCACCGCCCACAAACAGGCCGTGGCCCGGGAGCAGGTCCTACGCCGGGAGGCGGCCCAGCTCGTGGGGGCGCCCGGCCGGACGGGCATCAACGAGGCCACCGTCCGGGCCGTGGGCGACCTGGTGGGCGGCCATGCCGATGTGTTCTCCGTGAGCCTGGCGATGGCCGACATAACCGGGGAGTTCACGGTGGTGGCCGGGCCGAGCACGGACGAGGGGGGCCCCGTGTTCGACCTGGGCGCCCTTTCCGCCGACGCCTGGGCCGGCCTGCGGGCGGGCCGGGCCGTGCGCTGCCTGGCCGAGGGCGCCGACGGGGCTGGGCCGGCCACGGTCACGGACCGCCTGTTCTTGTGCCCCATCGTCACGGCCGGGCACCTGAAGGGCCTCATCGTGGTCGAGACCTCCGACGAGCTGCCCATTGACCTCACCAACACCCTCGAGACCCTGTCCGCCCAGGTGGGCCTGGCCCTGGACCGGGAGGAGCTGACCGAAGCCTTCCACGCCCGGCGCAGCGAGTCGCGGTTCCAGACCCTGGTACAGAGCGCCTCCGACGTTATCTTGATCGCCCGCCCCGACACCACCATCACCTACCAGACGCCCTCGGCGCAGCGCATCCTTGGCTATGAACCGGGGTCGCTGGAGGGCAAGCGGCTCACGTCGCTGCTGCACCCCAACGACCTGGAAAGGGCCATTGCCGCCTACGGCGGCGTGGCTTTCCGGGCGGGCACGTCGGTCACGGCTGAGTGGCGCGTACGCCACGGTGACGGTTCGTGGCGCGACGTGGAGGTCGTGACCAACAACCTGCTCGGGGAACCCACCGTCGAGGGCATCGTCCTCACGCTGCGCGATGTGACCGAACGCAAGCGCCTGGAAGAGGAACTGAAGCACCAAGCCTTCCACGACGCGCTGAGCGGCCTGGCCAACCGGCCCCTGTTCCGGGACCGCCTCGAGCACGCCCTGGCCCGGGCGGCGCGGTCTTTGACCTCGCTGGCCGTGCTGTTCTTGGACCTGGACGACTTCAAGCTCGTCAACGACAGCTTGGGCCACGCCGTAGGCGACGAGCTCCTGGTGGCCGTGGCCGGGCGCCTGCTGGGCTCGCTGCGCTCGGGTGACACGGCGGCTCGCTTCGGTGGCGACGAGTTCGCCGTCCTGCTGGAGGCGACCGAAGATATTTCCGACGCCTGCCTGGCTGCGGAGCGCATCCTGGCCGACCTGAAGCCTCCGTTCTCGGTCAACGAGCGCCTCATCCCCGTCCACGCCAGCGTGGGCATCGCCTACAGCAAGCTCGGCCTGGAGGGCCCGGCTGAGCTCCTGCAGGCGGCCGACGTGGCCATGTACGCGGCCAAGGCCAAGGGCAAGAACGGCTACGAGGTGTACCAGCCCTCCCTGCAGGAGGCGGTGAGCGACCGGCTCGAACGTACCGCCGAACTGCAGCAGGCCGTCGACGAGGACCAGTTCGTCCTCTACTACCAGCCCATAGTCAGCCTGACCGGCGGCGAGGGCATCGCCCTGGAGGCCCTGATCCGCTGGGAGCACCCCGAGCGGGGCCTGGTCGAGCCCAACGACTTCATCCCCCTGGCCGAAGAGACGGGCCTCATCATCCCTATCGGCCGCTGGGTGCTGGGCGAAGCGTGCCGCAAGGCCCGCCTTTGGCAGGAGGAGCACGGCCTGGCCGGCAGGCTCAAGATGAACGTCAACATCTCGGCCCGGCACTTCCAGCATGAAGGGCTGGTCGAGGACGTTTCCGCCGCCTTGCGGGCCTCGCACCTGGAGCCCGGCTGCCTGGTGCTCGAGATCACCGAGAGCCTGCTCGTCCACGACGCCGACTCGGTCATCGCCCGCATGCTCGAGCTGAAGGCGCTCGGCGTGGCCTTCGCCGTCGACGACTTCGGGACCGGGTACTCGTCGCTCAGCTACTTGAAGCGGTTCCCGATCGACATCTTGAAGGTGGACAAGTCGTTCGTCGATGACGTCGGCGACTCGGACAGGGCCCTGGCCCTGGCCGAAGCGATCGTGCAACTGGCCCGGTCGCTCAACCTGGACACGGTGGCCGAGGGCATCGAGAAGTCCAGGCAGGCCGACGGCCTGAGAGCCCTGGGCTGTGGCTACGGGCAGGGCTTCCTTTTCGCCAAGCCGGTCGGGCCCGCCGACATGGAGCGGCTCTTGCCCTTGATGATGTCGGGAGAGCTCTCCGCACAGGCCCACGACGTGGTCGAGGAGGCAAAGGCATGACGAGCACGTGGGCCGGGCCGACCAGCACAGCGCTGGAGAAACCGTCCGAGCTTGCCCGCCTCGACGCCCGGTGGGCGGACCTGGAGCGCCTGCGCGCCTCGCACCCGATGATGGACGCCGTCATCGACGAGGTGAAAGGCCGGCGGATCCGGGTCGGGGACCAGTGGTTGTGCGATTTCGCCTCCTGCAACTACCTCGGCTTCGACCTTCACCCCGAGATCATGGCGTCGGTGGAGGGGGCCATCGGCAAGTGGGGCACCCACCCCAGCTGGTCGCGCCTGCTCGGCAGCCCGCGTCCTTATGTGGAAATCGAGGACCAGCTCACCGACCTGCTCGGGGCGCCCGACACGCTGGTACTGCCCACGATCACCCTGATCCATACCTCGGTCATCCCCGTGCTGGCCGGCCAGGGCGCCGTCCTGGTCGATGCCCAGGCGCACAAGACCATTTACGAGGGGGCGGCCATCGCCCGGGGCGCCGGCGCCACCCTTTACCGGGTCAGGGCCAACGACCCCAGTCACCTCGAGGAGGTCCTGCGCTCGGTACCCTCGGGCATGTCGAGGATCTTCTGCCTCGATGGCGTCAACAGCATGACCGGCAACGCCCCCGACCTACCGGAGTACGCCCGGATCTGCAGGGATCACGACACTTTGCTCTATGTCGACGACGCCCATGGTTTCGGGGTCATCGGCGAGTCGCCCAGCGGCGAGATGCCCTATGGGCACCGGGGCAACAGCATCGTCCGGTACTTCGATGAAAGCTACGACAACGTCATCCTGGTGGCCGGGTTCTCCAAGTCCTACTCGTCCCTGGCCGCGTTCATGGCCTTGCCCACCTGGCTCAAGAACTACCTGAAGGTGGCGGCCCCGCCCTACCTTTACTCCGGCCCATCGCCCATCGCCTCCCTGGCCACCGTGCTGGCCGGGTTCAAGGTCAACGACGCCGAAGGCGACCAGATACGTACCTCGTTGCGCCTGAAGACCAAAAGCGTGCTGGACCAAATAAAAAAGCTCGGGTTACGGACGCTCAACACATCGGGTTTCCCGGTCATCGAGCTCCCCCTCGGGCGCGCCGACGACATCGACACCGTGGGACGGTTCCTTTTCGAACGGGGCATTTACGTGACCCTGGCTGCCTACCCGCTCGTGCCGCGCTCCCAGGTCGGTTTCCGCGTCCAGATGACGGCGGCCAATGACGACAGCGAGGTACAACAGCTCAACGAGGTCCTGGCCGAGCTGGCCGAGCGCTTCGAGATGCAGCGGGCACAGCCACCCGGCTCCTAATGCCGCCACCGCAGAGCGCCGGTGGTGGTAAGGGGCGCCCCCCGTGCTGATCACGGCGCCGCTGCGCCGGAGGGACTTCCGGCTCCTGTGGACGGGCATGGCCGTTTCGCTCCTGGGCGACGGCATTTTTATCGTGGCCGTGGCCTGGCAGGCGTACGCCATTTCCGACCGCCCGTCCGCCCTCGCCTACGTGGGCGTGGCCACGTCGGCTCCCCAGTTGGCGTTCCTGCTCGTCGGGGGCGCCGTCTCGGACCGCTTCTCCCGGCGCACCATCCTGTTCTGGGCCGACGTCGTGCGCGCCCTGGCTGTGGGCGTCCTCGCCGCCCTGGTGGCCGCGGGCTCGGCCCACCTTTATGAGCTGTGCCTGGTGGGCGCCGTGATCGGCACCGCCACCGCCTTTGCCTCCCCGTCGTTCGACGCCCTGGTGCCCCAGCTCGTACCCGGGCCAGAGCTGGTGCAGGCCAACGCCATCGAGCAGTTCGCCCGGCCCTTCGCCCTGCAACTGGCCGGCCCCGCCCTGGGCGGCATCGCCGTCGCCCTCCTGCGCCCTTCCGGGTCCTTCGCCCTGGACGCGGCCAGCTTCGCCTTCTCCGCCCTATGCGTCCGGCGCATGGTGGCTATCGACGGCTACCGGACGACGGCGGGAGCCACGACGGCCAGTCTGGGCGAGTTGACCGGGGCCCGCCTGCGCCACGAGATCAGCGAAGGCCTGCGCTACGTGCGCAGCCAGGTGTGGCTGTGGGGGACTTTCCTCTCCGCCACGTTCACTTACCTCCTCTTTATCGGCCCCACCCAGGTCCTGTTGCCCTACGTCGTGCGCAACAGCCTCCACCAGGGGGCCTCGACTTACGGGGAGGTGCTGGCCGCCGGCGGGGTCGGGGCGCTCATCGGGGCCATCGTCTCCGGCCACCGCCAGCACCCCCGCAAGCCCATGCTGTGGATCTACGGCTGGTGGACGCTGGCCACCCTGGCCGTGGCCGGTTACGGACTGGCCACTAGCGCCTGGGGCCTGGCCGGCGCCGCCCTGGTGGTCAACGGGGCCGAAGCCGCGGGCACGGTCGTCTGGGCCACGCTCAAGCAACGGCGCGTCGTCAACAGCATGCTGGGACGGGTGTCCAGCATCGACTGGGCCATCTCGACGGCCTTGCTGCCGCTCAGCTACGCCCTGACCGCGCCCGTGGCCGAGGCCCTTGGTGCCCGCCAGACCCTGGTCGGGGTGGGGGCCCTGGGGGCGGTGGTGACCGCCGGTTTCCTGTTCCTGCCGGGCATGCGCAGCGGCGAGAGGCGACCCCGGGCCCTGGTCTCGGAGCGAGCCTGACGCCCTTGGGGTCGGGACCGGAGAACGGGACCGTGCCCGCCTAAGTTGACCGGGTGGCCCGAGCACGCCCCCGGCGATGGCGAAAAGCGCTGGCCTCACGGCTGGCCGAAGCGGGCTGCGTGGCTCCCTACGAAGAGGCCGACGAGCTCATGGCGGC
The DNA here is from genome assembly GCA_052325485.1 of Acidimicrobiales bacterium. GTDB lineage: Bacteria > Actinomycetota > Acidimicrobiia > Acidimicrobiales > Palsa-688 > Fen-671. The sequence continues at coordinate 35,488 of JBKQUU010000168.1, forward strand.
CGCCGGTGGGCACGCCGAGGTCCTCGAGCGCCTGGTGGCCCGCAGGGTCATGGGGGAACCGCTGGCCTGGGTGACCGGCTCGGTCACTTTCGCCGGGCAACCGGTCCTGGTCCACCCCGGGGTCTATGTGCCCCGGTGGCAGACCGAGGCCCTGGTCCGCAGGGCCGTCGAACTACTGCCCGGTGACGGCCTGGCCGCCGACCTGTGCACCGGGTCGGGCGCCATCGCCGTCGTGCTCGGCCGAGCCCGGCCCGGCGCCCGGGTGGTGGCGACCGAGATCGACCCGCTGGCCTGCCGGTGCGCCGCCGCCAACGGGGTGGAGGTCTATGCCGGGGACCTGGCCGGACCACTGCCCGGCGAGCTCCGCGGCCATTTCGACGTCGTGATCGCCGTTGTGCCCTACGTGCCCAGCGAAGAGCTCGTGTTCCTGCCCCGCGACGTCCGCGAGCACGAGCCCGTTCACGCCCTCGACGGCGGGCCGTACGGCACCCGCGTGCTCGAGCAAGCCGTCCGGGCCGGCGCCGGTCTGTTGCGACCTGGTGGGTCCCTGCTCCTCGAGGTCGGCGGCGAGCAGGACAGCGCCCTCGCCGGCGTCCTGGCGGAGTGCGGCTTCGGCCCCCTGGGCCGCCATGAGGACGACGACGGGGACCTACGCGGCATCGAGGCCGAGTGGGCGCCCGCCGCCCCCAACTAGGGTGGCCGGCATGTCTGGCCCCCTCGAAGGCATGTCCGGCCCACCCGAGGGGGGCCGGTTCCACGTACCCCCGCCGGCGTTCCTTTTCGACCTCGACGGCACCCTGGTGGACTCCGTCTACCAGCACGTCGTCGCCTGGCAGGAGGCGCTCACGGCGTGCGGGATCCCTTTGTCCGTGTGGCGCATCCACCGGCGCATCGGCATGAGCGGCGGGCTGTTCCTGAGCGCCCTCCAGCGCGAGACCGGCCTCACCCTGGACGCCGGCACCCTGGCGCGGCTGGCCACGTTGCACCGGGACGGTTACCTCAGCCAAGCCGCCAGCGTCGTGCCCCTGCCCGGCGCCCGGGAACTGCTCAGGGCGCTCAGCGACCACGAGGTGCCCTTTGCCATCGCCACCAGTTCGGCCCAGAAGGTCGCCGCCGTGGGCCTGGCCCTGCTCGACCTCCCCGCCTATGTACCCGTCGTGACCCGGGACCAGGTCGAGCGGGCCAAGCCTGACCCTCACCTGTTCCTGGCCGCGGCCGAGCGGCTGCGTATCGACCCGGCCCGGGCCTTCGTGGTGGGCGACAGCATCTGGGACCTCCTGGCCGCGCAGCGGGCGGGAGCCCTGGGCATCGGCGTCCTGTCCGGTGGCTACGGGCCCGAGGAACTGCAGGCGGCCGGCGCTTACCGCGTCTACCAGGACCCCGCCGACCTGCTGGCCCACCTCGAGGAGGTCGGGGTGCGGCCGGCCAGTTGACGAGGGGCCTATAGTCCCGGCTGTGCCCTTAGTCCCGGCTGTGCCCTTAGTACCGGATGTGCCCAGAGACCCGGCTGTCACGGCCCGACCTCGCCCTTTCCGCACCGTGATCGAGCCTTTCCGCATCCACGCCGTCGAACCTCTGCGCATGGTGACGCCCGACCACCGGCGACACGCCATCGCCGAGGTGGGCTACAACCTCTTTGCCCTGCGGGCCGAGGACGTCCTCATAGACCTGCTCACAGACTCGGGGACGGGAGCCATGAGCCGGGACCAGTGGGCCGCCGTCCAGCACGGCGACGAATCGTACGCCGGGTCGCCGTCCTGGTACCTGTTCCGCGACGCCGTGACCGAGCTTTTCCCCTTCCGCCACATCATCCCCACCCACCAGGGCCGGGCGGCGGAGAAGATCCTTTTCAGCGTGGTCGGCGGCCCCGGCAAGGTCGTGCCCAACAACACCCACTTCGACACCACCCGGGCCAACGTCGAGTCCACCGGGGCCGAAGCCGTCGACCTGGTGATCGCCGAGGGCCGCGACCCGCGCTGCCGCCACCCGTTCAAAGGCAACCTCGACGCCGCCGCCCTCGAGGCGTTGGTGGGCCGGGTCGGGGCCGAGAACATCCCCGTGGTCATGGTCACGGTGACCAACAACTCCGGGGGCGGCCAGCCGGTGAGCCTGGCCAACCTGCGCCAGGTGCGGGAGGTCTGCACCCGCCACGGCTTGGCCCTGTTCCTGGATGCCTGCCGCTTCGCCGAGAACGCCTGGTTCATCCGCGAGCGGGAGGAGGGCCAGGGCGACCGGGACGTGGCCGACATCGTGAGGGAAATGGCGTCGTTGGCCGATGGGATGACCATGAGCGCCAAGAAGGACCCCCTGGCCAACATCGGCGGCTGGTTGGCCTGCAACGACGACGACCTGGCCGAGGCGTGCCGGAGCGTGCTCATCCTCACCGAGGGTTTCCCCACCTACGGGGGCTTGGCCGGCCGTGACCTGGAGGCCATAGCCCAGGGCCTGAAAGAGGCGGTTTCCCACGAGTACCTGCGCTACCGCACCCGCTCGACGGCCTACCTGGGCGAGGCCCTGGAGAAGCTCGGCGTCCCGGTGGTCGTCCCCATCGGCGGCCACGCCGTCTACATCGACGCCGGCACCATGCTGGGCCATATCCCCGCCCTGGAGTACCCGGGCCAGTCCCTGGCGGTGGCGCTTTACGAGACCGGCGGCATCCGTAGCTGTGAGATCGGCACAGTGATGTTCGGTCGCCGGCCGGACGGGACGGAACAGGCCGCCTCCATGGAGCTCGTGCGCCTCGCCATCCCGCGACGGACCTACACCCAAAGCCACATCGACTATGTCATCGAGGTGTGCGAAAGGGTGCTGGACGACGCCCCCCGGCTGCGGGGCCTCAAGATCGTCCACGAGCCCCGCCAGCTCCGGCATTTCACCGCCCGGTTCGAGCCCCTGGGCTAAAAAGGCCCCGCTCCGGCTCACGGGCCGGTGCGGCCCCGTGGCTAAAAGGCCGGGCTACCTCCCCGGCCCGCCTTTTGGCCCGGCCCGGGCGCCGTTCGCCGTCCTCAGTGACCGGCTACGGCGTGGGGTTCGTAGGGCTCTTCCAGCTGGTCGAGCTCTTCGGGGCTGAGCTCGACCGACACTGCTCCCAGCGAATCGGCCAGTTGCTCGGGCTTGGTGATGCCAACGATGGGCGCGCTGACCACCGGCTTGCTCAACAGCCACGCCAGGGCCACCTGGGCGCGGCTGATGGAGCGCGCTTCGGCCACCTTGGCCACGGCCTCGACGACGCCCCGGTCCCCCTCGCGGTACAGGCGCTTGCCGAACTCGTCGGTCTCGCTGCGGGCCGTCGCCGTGTCCCAGTCCCTTGTCAACCTGCCCCGGGCCAGCGGGCTCCAGGGGATGACGCCGACCCCCTGGTCGGCGCACAGGGGGAGCATCTCGCGCTCCTCTTCCCGGTAGACCAGGTTGTAGTGGTCCTGCATCGTAACGAAGCGGGCCCAGCCGTGACGGTCGGCGGCGTGGAGCATCTTGGAGAACTCCCAGGCGTACATCGACGACGCGCCGACATAACGGGCCTTGCCCGACCGCACGACGTCGTTGAGAGCTTCCAGCGTCTCTTCCACCGGGGTGCTGTGGTCAAAACGATGGATCTGGTACAGGTCGACGTAGTCGACGGCCAACCGGCGCAGGCTGTGGTCGATCTCGGAAAGTATGGCCTTGCGGGACAGGCCGGCGCCGTTGGGACCGGGCCGCATGCGGCCGTTGACCTTGGTCGCCAGCACGATCTCGTCGCGCTTGGCATACCGGCCGAGCACCTTGCCCACGATCTCCTCACTGCTGCCGTCCGAGTAGACGTTGGCGGTGTCGAAGAAGTTGATGCCCGCCTCGAGGGCCTGGCGGATGATGGGCGTGGCGGCGTCCTCGCCCAGGCTCCACGGGTGGGCGCCCCGGTCCGGCTCCCCGAAGCTCATGCAGCCGAGGCAGATCCTCGAGACCTCGAGACCGGTCGAACCCAGCCTGGTGTACTCCAACGCGTGTCCTCCTCGGGTTGTGGCCCTGCTCAGGTTCAGACGTTAGGGCCCTGGATGAGGGTCAACGACGACGAGTGGCGCTGCCCGTTGACGGCCAACCAGTCGACGGTCACCTTCTGGCCCACCTTATGTAGGTTCATCTGGGTCGTGAGCATGATCGGCGAGGTGATGGAGTGCCCGTCCACGCTGACGATGACGTCGCCGGCGGCCAGCCCGGCCTTTTGCGCCGGCGCCCCGCTCACCACGGCCAAGATGACCGCTCCGTTGCTCGTAGGAGCATGATAGGTGGAGGGCGTGGTACCGAAGATCGTCGAGGTGGAACCGAGGCCCGTGCAGCCGTCCTGGCCCTCGGCGCAAGGCACCGAGGTGACCTCGACCCCCATGATGGCGTGCGGCCCGATCTCGATGACGGCGCTGGGCTTGCCGCCGTAGATGAGCGAGGCGATGGCCATGGCCTTGTTTATGGGGATGGCAAAACCCACGTTGGAGGCGCCCTGGCCGGAGCCAGAGCTGGCGGCCACGGCCGTGTTCATGGCGATCACGTGGCCGTCCGAGTCGACCAGCGGGCCCCCGGAATTGCCCGGGTTTATGGCCGCCGACGTCTGGAACAGGTTGCTCAGGTTCTCGCTGAGGCCCGTGCTGGGGTCGCTCACGGTGATCGAACGCTTGGTGGCGGAGATGATCCCGCTCGTCACGGTCTCCTGGCCGGGCAGGGCCAGGGCGTTGCCGATGGCCACCACCTGGTCGCCCACCTTTATGGAGCTGGAATCGCCGATGGTCACCGTTTTGAAGACGGATCCTCCGTGCAACTGGAGCAGGGCGACGTCGTCGGTGGGGTCCGTGCCCACGACCGAGGCGGTGTAGGACGTCCCTGACCCGTCCACCTGGGCCCGCAGGGTGGTGGAGCCGTCGACGACGTGGTTGTTGGTCAGCACCGTGCCCGAAGCGGTGAGGATCATCCCCGTCCCCTCGTCCTCCCCGTCGGGGCCGTTGGCGGTGATGTCGACCGTGGCCGGCTCGACCCGGGCGGCGATGGAGGCGACGTTGATGCTGCCGCTGCCGGACGGGCCCTTGGTGGAGGCCGAAGGCAGGGGAGACGAAGCGGGTGAGCTGGTAGTGGAGCGGTTGGTGACAGCCAGGGTGATCCCGGCGCCAGCCCCTCCGGCGAGGATGATGACTGCCAACAGGCCCAGCACCTGGCGCAGGTGCCGCGGCCGGGGCGCAGCCCCCTGAGCGGCGCCATCGGCCCCCGACGTCCCGGGGGTGCCGGCGGCACCGGGCGGCGGGGGAGGGGCCGGTGAGAACGGGCCCCCCAGGGGTGGTCCCGGCGGCGGCGGCGGGAACAAGGGCGCGCCCGACGGCGGAGCGGGCGCAGAAGCGGGCGGAGACGCGGGCGCAGAAGCGGGCGGCGAGACCGTCGGCGCAGGAGCCCCCCCACCCCAGTCCGGGGCCCCGGCGGGCCACACCGGTTGGGCGGGGGGTGCCGGTGGCCGCGCCACGTCGCCCCATCCCACTGGGGCGTGTGGCTGGGGCCAGGACGGCTCCGGCGCAGTGTCTTCGGTCTCGGGCATGGCTGTTGTGCTCCCTAGGCGGTCATGGCGCAGGAACGAAGCCCGCGCCCTGGCTCTTTGCCCATTAAATCGGACTCAGCAGCAAAACTCTGAGACGACCGCCGCCGGGCCCTCCGGGCGGCCACAGTCCGCACTACGTCGAGGGCGGGCACGGGGAGGGAGGCCACGTGGAGGGCGGGCACTACGTGGAGGGCGGGCGGGCACTACGTGGAGGGCGGGCACTACGTGGAGGGCGGCCCCAACTGCAGGACGGTGTACTCGGCGAAGGGTGCTACCGGCGTGGCCGGCTCGTAGGCGTCCTGGCCGTTGGGCCAGCCGCTGGCGTGACGGGTACTGAACTCGGCCCACGCCACCCCGTACAGGAGGGGCAACACCGGCAGCTGTTGGGACACGATACGGCCCAGGGCCTGGATGGCTTGGGCCGCCTGGGTGGAGTCGGTGGGGTAGTCCGTGTACTCGTCGAGGGCGGCGGCCGCGGCGGCCGCGGCAGCGCGGTCGGTGGCCGGGCCCAGGCGGACGTAGTCGCCGCCGTCGGCCTTGCCTTTTACCAGCAGGCTCGGGTCGAGCCAGTTCTCGTACATGTAATAAGGGCTGGGGCCGCTGGCGCTGGTCAGCACGGCGGCGTCGAAATCGCCCCGGCGCAGGTCGGTGCTCAAATGCCGGGCCGGGCTCGCCAGGGCCTGGGCGTCAAACCCGGCGGCTCGCAGCTGTGCGGAAATGAGGGTGGCGGCGGTGGACAACGGCGTGCCCGCGGTGGCCTGGATGGTGAAGGCCAGTTCCCGTCCGGCCCGATCGGACCAGTACCCCTGCCCGACCCGGTGGTAGCCGGCGCCGTGCATGATCTGGTCCACCAGGGTGGGGTCGGCGGTGCTGCGGATATCTCCGGTGGTGGCGGCCGTCAGGTACTGGCTGTCCGTCGGCAGCACCAACCCGGTGCTGGTGGTGGCCGGCGGGGCGTAGCCGCCCTCAGCCGAAAGCGAGATGGCGTCGCGGTCAATGGCGGCGCTGAGGGCCCTACGCACCGGGAGCTTGTCCAAGGGGAACTGGGACAGGTTGAGCTCGAGCGAGATACAGTCGACGGGCGGCGCCCAGAAATGGTTGTCCGCCTGGTCCTTCCCCACATAATCGGTCATCACGTCGGGCATGAAGTTGCCGGCCCAGTCGATGGCACCGGTCCGCAGGGCGGAAAAAACGGCAGTTGTGCTCGAAAAAGTGGGAAAGACGAGCTGGTCGATGGTGGGCTCGGCGGACTGCCAATAGCGGAGGCGGGCGGTAAGGACCACGCGCTCGGGGCTGGCGTCGGCCGGGTGGGCCAGGTAGTACGGTCCCGTGCCGTCGGGACGGGTGTCGACGTACCGGCGGGGGGCGACGTTGCCCGCATAACCGCTTTTCACTATGGGCACGCGGGCGATGTCGTAGAGGAGGGCATAACCGGGCTGGCTCAGGGTCAGCGTGAAAGTCATGGGGTTGGTGGCTACGGCTGAGACGATGGGCAGGCCGTACCCGAGGCCCGGGTTGGCTTTCAAAAGATTGAAAGTGTAGGCGACGTCAGCGGCAGTGAACGGGGACCCATCGTCCCAGGTGACCCCCGGGCGCAGGTTGAAAGTTATTGTCTGGCCACTGGTGCTGAACGACCAGGACTCGGCCAGCCACGGGTAGTACTGGTCGACCTGTAACTCGTTGAACTCGATGAGAGGTTCGTAAACGAAAGAAGGCACGCCCATTTGGCCGAGGACGCTCGAGGTGTCGAAAGGGTTGAAATTGTCGGCCAGGCGTGCTTCAATGACTGGTTCGATCGTCAATGAAGAGATGTCGGGGACGGTCGTGGTCGTGGTGGGACGGGCCGGCGTGCCCGTCGTCGCCGGGGCGGTGGTCGAGCCGCGCGCCGACGCGCTGCTAACGGCACCGCAGCCGGTCAAGCCCAACAAGACGGCCACAAGTACGGCGAGGGCCGATTTCCGACTTCGTACGGCCCCCACGGCCCTCGGTTTTAGCAGCCCCAGAGAGCCAATTGTCATCGCGCCGGCCCGCTCCTCGCGCCCACCGCCCGGCCGTTGTGCCGTGCCCCCGTTGTACCGTGCCCCGTTGTCCCGGGCTCCCCGGGCCCCAGGGGCACCGGCGCCAGGGTGCGGCCCGAGCCTTTTCCCCTCTAAATTTGTCCTTTAGCCGGTGGCTTGAGCAAAGCGCCGGGCCGGCACAATCAGAGGAGGAGCCTGGTGACGTCCGAGCAGAAGTTCCCCCACGGGTTCTTGTGGGGAGCATCGACGGCTTCCTACCAGATCGAAGGTGCAGTAGGTGAGGGAGGGCGAGGACGGTCCATCTGGGACACTTTCTCCCATGCCCCGGGGCACACTCTCAACGGGGACACCGGTGATGTCGCCTGCCGGCACTATTTTCGCCTGGACGAGGACCTCGGTCTCATCGGCGGGCTCGGGCTGAACGCCTACCGATTTTCGGTGGCCTGGCCCCGGGTACAGCCGGACGGCAAGGGCCGGGCCAACCAGGCTGGTCTCGATTTTTACCGGCGCCTGGTCGACGGTTTGCGCCAGCGCGGCGTCGTGCCCGTCGCCACCCTTTACCATTGGGATCTGCCCGAGGCGCTGGAGGACGCCGGCGGTTGGCCCGAGCGCGATACAGCCGAGCGTTTCGGTGATTACGCCGCCATCGTGGCCGAGGCGTTATCAAGCGCCGTCGGCATGTGGGTCACGGTCAACGAGCCCTGGTGCGCGGCGTGGCTCGGGTACGGGACCGGTGAGCACGCTCCCGGTCGCGCGGGTGCCGGGCCCGCCATGCGCGCCACCCACCATTTGCTCCTGGGCCATGCCCGGGCCACCGCCGTCCTGCGCCAGGGGAGCGCGGCGCCCGTTGGCATATCGCTCAACCTGTCCCCGATGGTCCCGGCCAGTGCCCATCCTCTGGACGTCGAGGCGGCCCGCAAGCCTGACGGCAGCCAGAACCGTCTGTACCTGGAGCCGTTGCTAAAGGGTCGGTACCCCGAGGACATGGCGGATTACCTTCCCGCCCATCGGGTACTGCTCGACGCCGTCGAGCCCGGCGATATGGACGCCATCAGCGCCCCGCTCGACTTCCTCGGCGTCAACTACTACATGGCCCACGTCGTCGCCAGTACGGCCCGACGGCGCCAAGCAGGTGAGTCGGGTTACTGGGTGCCTCCCGCGCCGGCGAGCGAGCCGGCCAATGGCGGAGGCGCGCCAGGTCATGTAACACCGGGCCACGTAGCACCGGGTTATGTGACCGTACGCCGGCCCGACCGGGAGTTGACGGCCATGGGGTGGGAGGTCGACGCCGGGGGCCTCACCGATCTGCTGGTCCGGTTACGCGACGACTACGGCCCCATGCCCATCTACATCACCGAGAACGGGATAGCCGTCGCCGACTACGCCGGGCCCGACGGGGCCGTGCACGACCCCGTCCGCATCCGTTACGTCGAAGAGCACCTCCGAGCGGCCAGGGAAGCCATCGACCGGGGCGTCGACCTCCGGGGCTACATGCTCTGGAGCCTCATGGACAACTTCGAGTGGTCGTACGGCTATGCCATGCGCTTCGGGCTGGTCTGGGTCGACTACCCCACCGGGGCGCGGTCCCCCAAGGACAGCTACCGTTGGTACCAGCAGGTCATAGCGGCCAACGGGCTTCCTTCGGGGGAGTGAAGGCTTCCCGCCGCTTCCGTTGGGCCTCCGCCACCTCGGTCCACCGCCTCCTGCCCTCTCCGTCGCCGCCCTCTGCCGCCTCCGCCAGGGCCTCCTGCCGCCTGCCTCCGGCCTGGCTGGCGGCGGCCTGGCTGGCGGCGGTGAGGGGCGGCGAAACATCCCGCCGCCTTTGCCTGCGGGCGTGACAGAGTGGGCTCATGATGCACTCGGGCATGGGCGGCGCCGGCTGGGGGGTCATGCGCTCCATGCGCCAGGACCGCAAGATCACCGAGCACAAGTTGCCCAAGGGGACCGTGCGCAGGGTGTTCTCCTTCGCCCGGCCCTACCGGGGGATGCTGGCGGTGTTCCTGGTCCTCATCATCATCGACGCCCTGGTCGGGGCGGCCAACCCGCTGCTGACCAGGGCCATCATCAACGAGCTGACCGGCCATCGCCCATCGACGACCGTGGTGCTGTGGCTGGCTTTCGCCATCGGTGCCCTGGCCGTGTTCGACGCCATGCTCGGGCTGTGGGAGCGCTGGATCTCTTCCCGGGTCGGGGAGGGCCTGATATTCGACATGCGCAACCGGGTGTTCACCCACATCCAGCGCATGCCCATTGCCTTTTTCACCCGGACCCAGACGGGAGCCTTGATATCCCGGCTCAACAACGACGTGCTCGGCGCCCAACAGGCCTTCACAGACACGTTCAATTCGGTCATAGGCAACGCCATCAGCGTGGGTGTGACCCTGGTGGCCATGCTCATATTGAGCTGGAAGATAACCATCCTCGCCTTGCTCATGCTGCCGGTGTTCATCTTCCCGGCCCGGTGGGTGGGCCGACGCCTGGCCGCCATCACGCGCGAGGCTTACTCGCTCAATGCAGAAATGAACGCCATGATGAGCGAGCGCTTCAATGTGGCCGGCGCTCTCCTGGTCAAGATTTTTGGCAAGCCTCATTATGAGGCGGATGTTTTCCGGGACCGGACGGGGCGGGTCCGCGATATCGGCGTCACCACGGCCATGTACGGCCGGATCTTCTTCACCGGCCTGATACTTACCGCTTCGCTGGCGACGGCGCTGGTTTACGGTTTCGGTGGGGTCCTCGTCGTCCATAAAGAACTGTCTCTCGGCACGCTGGTGGCGATGACCCTCTACCTGACCCGCCTGTACGGGCCCCTGACGTCGCTGTCCAACGTGCAGGTCGACGTGATGACGGCGCTGGTGTCCTTTGACCGGGTCTTCGAGGTGCTCGACCTCCCGCCCATGATCGACGAGAAGCCGGACGCCGTCGCTCTGGGGCGCGGCCCGGCTGAGGTCAGCTTCGAGCACGTCGATTTTCGCTACCCCCGGCCCGAAGAGGTGTCGCTGGCCTCGCTCGAGTCTGTGGCGGTGATGGAGCGCACGGGCGGCCAGCAGATACTGTTCGATGTTTCCTTCGTGGCCGAGCCCGGCCAGCTCGTCGCTCTGGTGGGCCCGTCGGGGGCGGGCAAGACGACCATAAGCCACCTGGCTGCTCGCCTTTACGACGTCACGTCGGGGGCGGTGCGCATAAACGGCCTCGACGTGCGGGACGTCACGTTGACCTCGCTGCAGGCGGTGGTGGGCGTGGTCACCCAGGACGCCCACCTTTTCCACGACACCATAAGGTCAAATCTGCTCTATGCCCGCCACGAGGCCTCCGAGGCCGACCTCATAGAGGCCCTCCGGGACGCTCAGATCCTGGACATGGTGGCCTCATTGCCGGACGGCCTCGACACCTTGGTGGGGGACAGGGGCTACCGGCTTTCGGGGGGCGAGAAGCAGCGCGTCGCCATCGCCCGCCTCCTGCTCAAGGCTCCCGATGTCGTCGTGCTGGACGAGGCCACCGCTCACCTCGACTCGGAGTCCGAGGCGGCGGTGCAGAGGGCACTGAAGAAGGTTCTGGCCGGCCGCACCTCGATCGTCATTGCCCACCGCCTGTCCACGGTGCGCGATGCCGACCAGATCCTCGTCGTCGACGCCGGCCGCATCGTCGAGCGAGGCCGGCACACCGAGCTGCTAATGGCCGGAGGGCTGTACGCCGAGCTCTACAACACCCAGTTCGCCGAGCAGGCCACGGATGACGATGACGACCAGGACAGTGAGGCGGCGCTCGGCGAAAACGGCGGTCCTTCGTTGGGCAACGGTCCCTCCAGCGAGCTCGGTGATGCCGAGGAGGCGACCACGGGCCTCGTCGGGCTCGATTAGTCCCTCTAGGCCTGTTGGGGCACCTGGGGCACCTGCGCCCGGGCGCCGGCGGCCTCAGAGGCCATGAAGGCCACGCCGGCGATGCCGGCCTCGTTCTGGAACCTGGCCGGGACTATGGGGGTGTCGAGCACCAGCAGGGGTAGGAACTTCTCCGAGCGGCGGCTCACACCTCCGCCCACTACGAACAGGCTCGGGCGCAACAGGAACTCCAGGGCGGAGAAGTACCGCTGCAGGCGTTTGGCCCATTTCTCCCAGCTGAGGGCTTCGCGCTCTCGGGCCGCGCCCGACGCCTTGGGCTCATAATCCCCGCCGTCCAGTTCGATGTGGCCTAGCTCACTGTTCGGTATGAGCACGCCGTTGAAAAAGAGGGCCGTACCGATGCCCGTCCCGAGCGTGACCATCATCACCAGGCCGGGGACGTCCTTGGCCGCCCCCCATTTGACCTCGGCCGCCCCGGCGGCGTCGGCGTCGTTGACGGCGATCACCGGCAGGCCCGTGGCCGCGCTCATGACGCTCTCGATATTGGTGCCGATCCAGCTCGGGTCGACATTGGCGGCCGTGCGGGCGACCCCGTTCTGGACTACGGCCGGGAAGGTGCAGCCGAGCGGGCCCTGCCACCCGAAATGCCCGACGACCTCAGCCACGACCTTGGCCACGGCATCGGGGACCGACGGCTGGGGGGTCGGGAGCTTGACGCGCTCTGTGGCCAGCAGGCCCGTTTCGACGTCCACGACGGCGCCTTTTATGCCGGAGCCCCCTATGTCGATCCCGAAGCCGAGGTTGGACACGGTGCGAGCTTAACGGCCGCGCCGGCCGGGAACCGGGCATGCCCAGGGCGAGGTGACAATCAGGGCAACGGCGGGCGAGGCGGGCGAGGCCGCTTGGCACGGCGGGTGGGGGCGGCTATCGCGGGCCCGACGGTACCCTGGCACCCATGACCGAGACCAAGGGCGCCGGCGTCCCCAGCCGGCCAGAAGACCAGTGGCGGGCCCAGCTCGACCCGGACCAGTACCGGGTCCTGCGCCAGGCGGCGACCGAGCCGCCGTGGTCGGGCCGCTACGTCAACCACCACGAGGACGGGACGTACCGGTGCGCGGGGTGCGGGGCTGTACTGTTCGACTCGTCGACCAAGTTCGAGTCCGGGTCGGGCTGGCCGAGCTTCTACGAGCCGGCGACGGCCGAGGCGGTCGAGCTGCGCACGGATAAAAGTCATGGGATGGCGCGCACGGAAGTCGTGTGCCGGGCGTGCGGCGGCCATTTGGGCCACGTCTTCGACGACGGGCCCCAGCCCACGGGCCAGCGCTACTGCATCAACTCATTGTCATTGGACTTCGCCAAAGAGTGACCAATGCCCCGGCGAACGGGCTGTTCGCCGGGGACTTACGGGCTATGCCCGGGACGGCTAGTGAAGGACCTGGCGCTGCGGGGCTATGCGTAGGATCACTCTTTCACTGGTGATGGTTTCGGCCGGGTAGAGCTGGCCGTTGTACTTCTGGCTCAGGAAGTCGATGTGGGCGCGGGCTTCGGGGCCGGTTACCTTTTCGACCACCCTGCCTCGCACCTCGGCGTAGTGGTAAGAGTTAGCGGAGTCGATAACCGTGACTGTCACCCGGGGGTCGGCTTCGACGTTGAGGAACTTGCGCCGGTGCACCTCAGTGTTGATGAGGAGGTGCTCGTCGTCGGCGTCGACCCACATGATGTGGGTCATGGGCTGGCCGCCCGGGAGCAGGGTAGTGAAAGCGGCAAAGTTCTTGCCCTTGGCGAGTGATTTCACATTTTCATCGAGCATGCGACGAGGCTATTGGGTCGCCGTCGTTAGTCGCCTCCCCACCGGGCGCGCCACCGTCAGAGGCAGGGACCGAGCCAGACAGGCCCGGCTCGGGCGCTCAGGGTGACCGGGCCGGCTCGAACAGGCCGGCTTGGCGGTCCCGTTCGGTTTTCTCCTGATGGTGGACGCGGCACTGGGCTTGAATGTTCTCGAACGAAGTCAGCCCGTTGTGAGCCACGGGGACGATATGGTCCCATTCCAGGCCGTAGCGGCGGTGGCAGCCAGGCTCGGTGCAGCTGACGCCGTCAAAGCCCGGAGGGGGCCCGAGCTCGAGGGCGGTGCGCAGCTCGGCCGGGATGTGGCGGCCGAAGTGGGCCACCGTGCCGATGCGTACCCCGTCGTGGGTGACCGCCTTTATGAAGGCGTCCTCGGCGGTCTGGTGAGCAAAGCCCACGGTTACGGGCCCGCCGCCCACGATGTGGCCGGTCTCGCCGGTATGGGCATGGCCCCGGCGGTAGGCGGCCAGGTCGACCACCACCACCACCACATCGGCCCGGGGGCTCGGGCCTTTGCCTTGGCCGGCGAGCATGTGGACCAGGGCATCGGCGGCACAGGCGTCAAAGCTCTCCCCCCGGCCGGCCGGCCCGGCCGCCTTGCGTAAGCGGGACGCCTCGGCCGCGGTGCGGTTGGCCAGGCCGGTACCGGTGGTAGGCGGCAGGGCGCCGGAAAAGCGCACCAGGCCCAGCTCGTCGCGCCAGTGGCGGAAGTACCGGGCGCGGTGCTGGCGCTGGGCCAGGTCCTCGGCCGGCTGGGCCTCCAGGCCCCGTTTGCGCACTTCTTCTCGTAGGGCCCCCAGGCCCTGGTCCTGGGCCAGGCCCACCAGTTCTTTTTCGCTGCCCGGGCGTCCGGCCTCGCCCCGGGCCACCTCGGCCGCCTCTTTCAGGGGCACCTGGCCTTTGGCCAGCGCCTCGGCCGTGGCCGGCA
>JBKQUU010000169.1:0-6823 GCA_052325485.1 Acidimicrobiales bacterium
CCCGTCGGGCGGACCACCACCCTGAGACGGCCGACCCTAAGCGCCGGCCAGCGCGAGGAAGCTACATGACCAAGGCGCCCGTCGGTGGTTAGCAGCGCTCACATGATGGAAAAGACGAAGTAGCAGATCCCGACATCTACAGAAAAGGAAAAGATGACCTATAAACGCAGAGAAGGGCATTTTTGGCATGCTGCGCCCGGCACGGCGATAGTGGCGGCGCTCGCCATGGTGTGCGTCTTCCTGGCCCCCACCGTTCAACCCGCCTCGGCGGCAACCACGACCACCACGGCGCCCACCACGACCACCACGGCGCCCACTACGACCACGACGGCGCCCACCACGACCACCACCGCGGTGCCGGGTTCAAACTGTTCCGCTCCCGTGAGCGGGACTCTCCTAAACCGCACCGGCTGGTCGGCCACCACCGACGCGCCCTCTAGCAGCGCCGATGCGCCCGATAACGCTCTGGACGGCAACTTCAACACTCGCTTTAGCACCAACGAGGACCAGGCCCCGGGTTTGGCCTTGCGTGTGGACCTGGGCTCGGCCCGGGCCTTCGACGAGCTGGCCATGAGGGCACCGAACTCGCCCAGCGACTACGCCCGGGGCTACGACGTGACGGTCTCGACCAATAACACCTCCTGGACCGTCGTCGCCGCCTGCACGGGCACCGCTAATCCCGAGGTGGTCAGTTTCCCCACCCAAACGGCACAGTGGGTCAGGGTGGTCCTGACCGCCGCCAGCACCACCAACTGGTGGTCGATCGACGAGTTCGACCTCTACAGCAGCGTCCCGGAGCCGACCACGACAACGACGAGCACCACGACCACCACTACGGCGCCCCCGCCGGCGCCCACCACCACGTCACTTTCCGCCTCGGCCAACCCGGCGTCGGCGGGCCAGGCCGTCACCTATACCGTCAAAGTAGTCCCCGTCCCGAACGGTGGCACCGTCAACTTCTTTGACAACGGGTCGCCCATAGCCGGTTGCGACAAGGTCGGCGTAAGTACCACGACCGGTGAGGCCACGTGCGCGACTACGTACCTGTCCAGCGGGCACCACGGGGTGCAGGGGTTCTACTCGGGCGATGCTCGGTTCAGGTCATCTGGCTCAGCCCTCTACGCCGAGGGCGTCAAGCTGGCCCTGCCCGCTCCCGGGTACTGGCTGGCCACCGCCAACGGCCAGGTCTACGGCGTAGGGGCAGCGCCGTCCCTCGGGGGGGTAACAGGCACGGGCACTACCAACCCCGTCGTGGGCATAGCCGCCACCCCGACCGCCAGGGGCTACTGGGTGGTCACGGCCAACGGCAGCGTGGGCGCCCTCGGTGACGCCAAGTTCTATGGTGACCTGCCCGACCTCGGCAAGCACGTCAGCGACGTAGTCGCCATCGCCCCCACCACCGACGGCCGGGGCTACTACCTGGTGGGCGCCGACGGGGGCTTCTTCACATTTGGCGACGCCAAGTTCCACGGCTCCCTGCCGGGCATACACCTCCACGTGAAAGACGTGGTGGGGGTGGTGGCCACACCGAGCGGCAAAGGCTACCTACTTGTAGGTTCGGACGGCGGCGTGTTCACCTTCGGTAGCACCCACTTTTACGGCTCGTTACCGGGCCTCGGCAAGCACGTGCACGACATCCGGGCCATCCTGCCCTCGTCCACGGGACTGGGTTACATACTCGTGGGTGCCGACGGCGGCGCTTTCAACTTTGGCTCGGGAGCGAGGTTCCACGGCTCCCTGCCCGGAGAGCACGTCAGCGTCTCTGACATAGTGGGCATCGCCCTCACCCCCGACGACGGCGGCTATTGGATGGCCGGCACCGACGGCCACGTCTACGGCTTCGGTGACGCCCAGGTCTGGGCCGAGCCCGCCGCCCTTGCCTCCAACCTGCCAGTGGCGGCGATCGCCGGGACATAAGTGGCAGCCCGCACAGCGCTACTTGCTGAGCGGGCTAAGTGACAAGAAGAGGCCCTGGTGTGGAGCAAGGCGCTCCCCCAGGGCCCTCGGCCTTTGGAGCTGTAAGTGTGATCGTTCGGGAAATGAGGAGGCTGGATGTCAGAAAATAATGACCAGGCCAAGTGGAGCGCCGCCCAATGGCACGGCAAGATGCTCGTCGACCGCGACGGCGACAAGATCGGCAAGCTCCAAGATGTGTACGTCGACGTAGAGACCGATGAGCCGCAGTTCGCCACGGTCAAGGAAGGCTTCATCGGCCGTCACCTGACTTTCGTGCCGTTGGCCGGCACCCATGTCGGCCCCGATGACCTACGGGTCACGGTGACCAAGGAGCAGGTCCGCGCCGCCCCTGACATCGAGGTGCACGGCGAGGAGCTCTCTCAAGACGACGAGTCGGCGCTTTACCACCACTTCGAGATGAACTACACGCCACCGGGCACCCCGAGCGGGCGCCGCCTGGCCCGACGCTGAGCCAGTCGGACCTCACCCGGTGGACTGGCCCAGGGGTGCAGGAGGACTACTGCCCAAGGCCGGTCGGCCTGCGAGCGCCGCTCTCAGAGCGCCCCAGAACGGCCTGAGCTGAGAGCTGGCACCTCGCCTGGCCAAAGGACGAGCCGGGGCCCGCTTGTGGCCGCACGCACCGCCGAAAAGGTGTACGGTCAGGGGGACACGACAAAAGCCCCGGCGTGTCGGGCCAGTGCGAGCTGGCCGGGGGCGGTACTCCAGACCCTGGTAACGCGATAATTCGCACCGCCTGAGGTAGGAGAGCGCCATGACGCCGATCGGGTCTTGCTCCTTCAGGGTCCCTGACCGAGCTCGTCTTGGCTGGGATGGCCGCGAGACCGGTCCCGTCGTCGTCTGGCTCCGGGGCGACCACGACCTCTCCACCGACGACGCGCTATGCGCAACGTTGGCGCGTGCCATCGCTCTGGACAGCGCTAGCTTGGTCCTTGACTTGAGCGAGGTGGACTTCATGGCCGCGTCGACGCTCGGGGTCATCATGCGGGCCCGGGAGTTCCTTCTGCAGCGGTCGCGGTCATTGACAGTTCGGGCGCCGTCGGCTCCTGTCCGGCGGGTAGTGGCCGCCTGCGGCTTGGACGACCTCCTCGGCCCCGGCCCCGAAAAGCCGTCAGATAAGAAAAACAACGCCCTCGGTACTTGGGTGGAAGTGCCCCCGGCCGGGCGGGACGACGCACAGGCCGCCCCGTCCGGCCGGGTGGCAGAGCACGTTGCCGTTCGGGCCAGGCCGACCGTCGACCTGAGAGCCTGGCCCGTGGGCGTCGCTGGGCCTGCAGAGCGCGGATGAGGGGGAAATGCCCGAGGGCGAGGGGCTGTGACCGAGGGACCGAGAACGTCACAGCTCACCCCTGGTTACGGCCGTCCCAACCCCCGCCGATAGCCGGCTACGTAGACGGGACCTCGCCCGGCGCCGAACTGCCCCCTCGCCAAGCTGCGACCATCACCCCCCCAGATAGCTGACCCGGCGGCACCAGCTGAACAAGGGCCCCGCTTATGAGGCAAGCACCCGTCTTTCTACCCACGTTCCAAGGAGGAACCCGCTATGGCAACGACCGACAAGGCCAAGAACACCGCCGATCTGGCGCAGGGCAAGCTGAAAGAGGCGGCCGGCGCGATGACCGGGAACGACAAGCTCCAGGCCGAGGGCAAGGCTGACCAAAAGAAGGCCAACCTCAAGCAGGCGGGCGAAAAGGCAAAGGACGCTTTCCGGGAGTGACGCCTCGGCCGACATCTACGGGCCGCGGGACATGCTGTCGAAAGGCCCGAGGTCCGACATTGGGAAGGTTCCTAACCAACGAGAAAGCGGTAAGAGAATGATCGTCCTGCTGGCACTGTTCGTTGTCCTGTTCTTCGTGGGGATCGGGTTCGCTGTACATATATTGTGGCTCGCCGCCGTCATTTTCGCGGTTATCTGGCTCGTCGGGTACGCCCTGGGACGCGGAGAGAGCGCAGGCCGGCACCACTTCTACAGGTGGTGATCTGTACTGGCACCCCATCGTCGCTGGGTTTATGGCCCCAGCGGTCGGGGGCAAAGGAGTGAGGACAAAAACTACGATGTAAGGCGCTCCGACCATTACCAGGGTCGACAACTAGCCACGACGTCGGGCCTTAGCAACTCACGGCCGTGCCGTTCCCCCCTGGCCATCAACACTTCGTCTCCCTGACCACCCCGGTGGCTTCGGCCATTGTCACTACGTTGCTGACGGAGCCAAAACCTCGCCCCGTAGGGAAGGTTCCGGCCCGTTTTGGTCTTGCTGTGCCGAGGCGGGTGACCAATGACCCAGAGGACTGGGACGACCAAGACGAGGAGAGCGGGAAAGGGCCGCAGCCGAGTATTGAGCCAAGAACTAAGGCAAGATAGCGATCACACCGGTTGCCAACGCCCCAAAAGGTTGTAAACTTGTCCAAGACACGGTAGAAACCCCGAGGTGTTGGGCTAGCAGGCGCTGGCCGGGGGCGGTGCTCCAGACCCTGGTGACGCGACATTTCGCATTGCCCGAGCCAGGAGAACGCCATGGTCCCCTCTGGGTCCTCTTTTTTCACCCTCGCCGACCAACCACCCCTCGACCATGGGGGATCCGCGGTAGGTCCGATAGGCCCATCGACGCTGGGGAGCATAATCCCTCCGTCCGTTGAGGAAGGCGAGCCGTTCCCTGGGCACCTCGTGGTAAGCAGTGCCCCGAGGGCTCGGGCCGTGAGCCACGAGCAGAGAGCGGATGACGAGGGTGCTCGTCCGCCGGGGTGGTGATGAGAAGTGGGCGGTGAACGGCGAGAGAGGATCCTCGGCCTACTTGTAGGCGGCCAGGATGGCGCCTTCGGGACGAAGCGGCTGTGCGAGGTGTGCGCCGAGGCCACCGGCATGAGCGGCGCCGGCATCATGCTGATGTCGAACGACGTCCCTCAGGGCTCGTTGTGCACCACCAACGAAATGAGCGACGTCATCGAACAGCTGCAGTACTCCCTGGGGGAGGGGCCGTGCGTGGACGCCTACCGCCAGGACTGGCCCGTGCTCGAACCCGACCTGGTCTACCCGGGCACGCCCCGGTGGCCGGCGTTCTCGCCCCCGGCCGTAAAGGCGGGGGTGAGGGCCGTCTTCGGCTTCCCCCTGCAAGTGGGGTCAGTACGTCTGGGCGCTCTCAACTTGTGCCGCACCTGGGCCGGGGCGCTCAGCGACGACGCTCACGCCGACGCCCTGGTCATGGCCGACATCGCCGCTCAGGCCGTGCTGGTCCTGCAGGCCAATGCCGCCCCCGGCCAGCTGGCGGCCGCCCTGGCCGCGGGTGCCGACTTCCACTACGTCGTGCACCAGGCCGCCGGCATGGTCGCCGCCCAGTTGGAGGTCAGCGTCGGCCAGGCCCTGGTCCGCCTGCGGGCCTACGCCTTCGGCAACGACCGGCCCCTCACCGACGTGGCCAAGGACGTGGTCGTCAGGAAGTTACGTTTCGACGCCGCCAGTGGCGAGGACGACCGCGGAGCGTGAGACCGGAGCCCAGCGCAAAGGGGTGCCAACTGCCGAGGCGTGACGGTCCTACGATAAGTAGTTGCCCTGCTGTCACTGTGGCAGGGGCCCGATGACGAGGTAGCCGGTCCGATGCCAAAACAAGCGTTGTTCGTCAGGACGCTGGTGGAGCTGGCCGACACGCTGGTAGCCGACTTCGACGTGGTCGAGCTATTGACCCGATTGGCGGACCGCTGTGTCGACGTACTTGACATCGGTGCGGCTGGTCTCATGCTGGCCGGGCTGGACGGCGACCTGCGGGTGATGGCCTCTTCCAGCGAGGCCATGAGGGTCCTCGAACTTTTTGAACTGCAGTCGGAGGAAGGTCCCTGCCTGGACTGCTACCGCAGCGGCAAACCGGTCATGAACCAGGACCTCGCCGGCACGAACACCCTCTGGCCGCGGTTCGCTTCCGAGGCCTTAGCCGCCGGGTTCCACTCCGTGCATGCCTTGCCCATGCGCCTGCGGGGCACCGTCATCGGCGCTCTCAACCTTTTCCGGGTCGAGGCGGGCGAGATGCAAAGTGCTGACGTCGAGGCCGCCCAGGCTTTGGCGGATGTGGCCACCATCGCCATTCTCCAGCACCGGGCCACACTCGAAGCCCAGGTGGTCAACCAACAGCTCCAGAACGCCCTCAACAGCCGGGTCGTCATAGAGCAGGCCAAAGGGATGGTGGCCGAGAGAGAGCACCTCAAAATGGAACAAGCCTTCTCGGCCCTACGTAACCACTCCCGCAACCACAACCTGCGGTTGGTCGACGTGGCTGAGGCTGTGATCGCCGGGTCCCTGCCGGCCTCTGCGCTGGACCGGGTACCTCGGCCCGCACTGGGCTGAGCCAAAGCCCGGCGTAATTGGGGCCAATGAACTACTAACGAAACCCGTCGAACGCCTGAGGGGCACTCGGTGGGCAAGCTTTGGCCAGTTTCGGGCGCTACTTGAGGTACCGCGCCGGTCCCGGCGACTTTTGGGTGCGCATCTCCGGTCCCTAAGCCCACCAAAGCGCCGACTAGCCCACGGAGAGCAGCATAACTGCTTCGAGTTCGTACTTTTACCTGAGAAGTTCCGCCTTCCTCATGCGTTTTGCGCCGCGGCAGTGTAAGCTCATATCAGGAGCACCTCCCTGTGCCCCCTTGTTGCTCCGGACCCCGGTGACGGCCTTAGTGCCAAACCGAAAGTGGACCTGTGACAAAGAGGGTGAGGCAATTTCTTTGGCCTTTGGTCATCCTTCTGTCATGGCTGCTGGGCCGTGACTGGCCCCGCACACAACGCTCAGCACTCGGACCGTGTCGTTTGGCAACGCCAACGCCTATCTGGTCCAAGCCAAAACTGGCCAGGACCCGTAAACGCTAT
>JBKQUU010000170.1:0-2520 GCA_052325485.1 Acidimicrobiales bacterium
AGCCAGGCAACCGCCTCGCGGACGTCCGGATAGATCAGAACCGGGATGACCGTGGCCGCTGGGACCGAGCGGTTGACCTTCATTCCGCCAGGCTAACGACATGCACGCCGGCAGGCCACGGACCGCAAGGAAGCACTCGTCTAGATCGCATCACGTGCCCACACCGGACAAGATCGCGGGCTGCGGCTGTAGTAGCTAGGAGGCCCGGTATACGGAGCGGCGGCGGGTCCGCTGTGCCTGACCTGGTCGAGCGGCGCTCGCTCGACGCCCTCGTCGAGGGCGACGGGGACGCCAGCCCACTAACTATGCCACCCCTGAGCCGGGCCCGCAGGCCTCCACGGCAGAGCGTGGTTGAAAAGTAGGATGGTGAACGGGCCGCCATTCTTCTTCTTCGCAAGTTCCACACTGTGTTTCCTGAACACCCGACGGTGATTTGACGCACACAGCTTCGGGTTTTGATCACCATTTGAAAAGTGTGAGTGCCGGCCGAAATGGAGCGCCCTTGCTTACAAAGATGGGACTGGCTGCACGGGAAAGTGAGAGTGGCTGCTGCTAGGGAAAGCTGAGACTGGTTGCCCGCCATAATGAGACGCTACTCACGGCGACAGTAGGATGGCACCGCGACGACGACCCAGTTCCGATGCCTCCTCTTGCGTGGAACGCACAACGAGCAGTCGCTCAGCGCCAGAATTCGGTGAGCTGCTCGGCAAGGGCTCTGCCTTGGTCGTAACCGGCTCGAGCGGCGGGCGGACGCGTCGACGGGTCCATGAGATCGACGCCGAATGCGTCGCGGGAGTTGCCATCCGGGAAGATGGTTTCGACTCTGCTGCCCCGTGCGCGTAGTTCGTCGGCCTGTGCGGCAAGATGGATGCCCCAGTCCAGCGGCGCCCGTGATCTGCCGCCGAGTGGTGAAAGTACCAGCACCCGCCCGTACCCGGCTGCCAGATCGGCATTCTCGTTGGACCGGTAGCCGCCGTCGATGTACCGGTTGTCGCCGATGCTGTGGGGAGGGACGCCGGGCCCGGCACAGCTGGCGGTGACGGCGTCCACCAAGTCGACTCCGCTGTGGCGGTCGAACACGACCGGTTCACCGGTGTGGGCATCGACAGCCACGATAAGCATCGGCCGTTGCGGCCAGCGCTGACAGGGCAGCCGAGCGGCGACGGCAGCGCGCCGCTGCGTTTGCCCAGAGCTGCTCGACGCCGCATCCATCTCGAGCGCCGCCGCACCCATTCTGCGGCGCATGTCGGCCGCATCCTCAGCGGCACCGATGATTGCGCTCGTCTTTTCCAAAAGGTCCGCCACCGGCACATTCGGGACACGTCGACCGTCGGGTCCGACCGGACCAGTCGGTGGCTGGGGCGCAGCGGCAAGGATGTTGGCAAGCAGTTCGGTCGGTTGGGTCGCGCCGCTTATTTGGGCCGCAGCCGTCGATCCGGCCGATGTCCCGATGATCAGATCGGCCTCGGTCACGTCCAACCCGGCACCATACAGGCCGGCGATGACACCGATCTCCCACGCATTGCCTGCCGCTCCGCCACCACCAAGGACCAACGCTCGCTCGCTCACCACCAGGCATTTTACGCTACACCCTCATCTGTGATGAGCCCGTTTATGGCGCCACTGGCCTGCGCAGCGCTGCCTGTGCCCGGACAGCCATCGCGGTCGGCCCCCGGTGCTGCCTGGCCGATAGGACACCGTGTCCATGGGTTCCCGCAAGTTCAAAAGTGAGCGGCGTCAGATGACCGACAACCCGTGGCTCATAGCCCTGGTCTTTGAGCCTGGCATTGTGCCAGTAGGGAGCAGGGAAGGACCTGGTGCCCCCCGGCGCCGGCGCGCACTTGCCGGCGTAGCCACCGGTCAGTCTCATTTTCGGGAGCAGGGCCTTGCATTTAGGCGAGCACTCACAGACGAGCCCGAGGGACACGCGATGCCATAAAGTTCCATGCATTTTTACTGCCTCCCGGAGGGGCGCCGGGACCAGCGCTAGCTTTGTCCCGTCATGGTCCGCTACCACCTCTGGGTCGCCGGCCGGGTGCAAGGTGTTTGGTTCCGGGGGGCGTGCGCTGAACAGGCCCGTCTTCTTGGCGTGTCCGGGTGGGCCTGCAACCTTCCCGACGGCCGGGTGGAGGTACTGGCCCAAGGCGAAGAGGAAGCGGTTAGGAAGCTGGTGGAGTGGTGCCGGCTCGGGCCTCCGACGGCACGGGTGACCCGCGTCGAGGTGCACCGCGAGCTGCCGGGCGAGGCCCTGGACGGTTTCACTGTCCTCTGAGCGAAGCGCTCATCTAGCCCCTTTTCCCGGCTGACCCCTTGACCAGGGAACATATGTTCGACTATCCTTGAATTGGTAACGAGCCTTCGGGGCCAGGCGTGACGGCCCCTCTCCAACTGACGGCGTGAGCAGGGCGCGCCTACCGCGCCGCCTGCTCGTCGGTACCCCAGGGGGGGTGCCATGAGCGAGCGCGTCCTTGCCGTTGCCGAAGAGCTGTGCCGGGAGATCGAGAGCTTTGACCCCGCCCT
>JBKQUU010000171.1:0-5487 GCA_052325485.1 Acidimicrobiales bacterium
CGAGGAGCTTTCCAAGCTCGCCAAGGACGTGGAGACCAAGGAGCAGATCGCCTCCACGGCCTCCATCTCGGCCGGCGACCCGGCCATCGGCGAGATGATCGCCGAGGCCATGGACAAGGTCGGCAAGGAAGGCGTCATCACCGTCAAGGAGTCCAACACCTTCGGCCTGGAGCTTGAGCTCACCGAGGGCATGCGATTCGACAAGGGATACATCGCGCCTTACTTCGTCACCGACCCGGAGCGGCTCGAGGCTGTCCTCGAGGACCCGTACATCTTGGTGGTGAACTCCAAGATCTCGGCCAACAAGGACCTGCTCCCGCTGCTCGACAAGGTGGTGCAGTCCGGCAAGCCGCTGGTCATCATCGCCGAGGACGTCGAGGGCGAGGCCCTGGCGACGCTCATAGTGAACAAGATCCGGGGCACCTTCAAGAGCGTGGCCGTCAAGGCCCCGGGATTTGGCGAGCGCCGCAAGGCCATGCTCCAGGACATGGCCATACTCACCGGGGGCCAGGTAATTTCCGAAGAGGTCGGGCTGAAGCTCGAGAACGCCACGCTGGACCTCCTGGGCAAGGCCCGTAAGGTGGTCGTGACTAAGGACGAGACGACAGTCGTCGAGGGTGCGGGCACGGACTCGGACATCAAGGGCCGGATCAGCCAGATCAAGACCGAGATCGAGAACACCGACTCCGACTATGACCGCGAGAAGCTCCAGGAGCGCTTGGCCAAGCTGGCCGGTGGCGTGGCTGTCATCAAGGTCGGTGCGGCCACCGAGGTCGAGCTGAAGGAGAAGAAGCACCGCATCGAGGATGCCGTCTCCACCACCAAAGCGGCGGTTGAGGAGGGCGTTGTCCCCGGTGGGGGCGTGGCATTGCTCCGTGCCCAAGCGGCCATCCTGGACAAGGCCGAGAAACTTGAAGGTGACGAGGCCGTCGGGGCGCGCATCGTGGCCCGGGCGGTGGAGGAGCCGTTGAAGCAGATCGCTGTCAACGCCGGCCTGGAGGGTGGCGTAGTGGTCGAGCGTGTGCGCAACCTGCCGATAAACGAAGGGCTCAACGCGGCCACCGGGCAGTACGAGGACCTGTTCAAGGCGGGCGTCATCGACGCAGTCAAAGTCACCCGGTCGGCCCTGCAGAACGCGGCGTCGATCGTCGGCCTGTTCTTGACCACAGAGGCCGTCATCGTGGACAAGCCCGAAGAGAAGCAGCCCGTCGGCGCCGGTGCGGGCGGCGGGGGTATGGACGACTTCTAAGTCCCCTGGGC
The DNA here is from genome assembly GCA_052325485.1 of Acidimicrobiales bacterium. Lineage (GTDB taxonomy): Bacteria > Actinomycetota > Acidimicrobiia > Acidimicrobiales > Palsa-688 > Fen-671. Next base: position 1,261 of record JBKQUU010000171.1, read on the forward strand.
TGACAGCACAAGCGGATAGGAAAGGCGCCCCGTGCGGGCGCCTTTTCTTGTCTCGGGCCCCTGGGCCGGAGGTCGGTGTTCGCCAGCCCGGGCACTAGCATGACCGGGGATGACCGAGGCTCTCGCACCCCAGGACGGCTGGGGCGTACTTCACCTGTTCTACAAGCTGACGGCACGTTCGGATTTCGAGGCCGTGACGCAGGCTGCCAAACAGGCCGAACGGTCGGGCCAACAGGTGGTGAGCTTCGCCGTGCTCGGGCACAAGGCGGACCTTGGCTTCATGGTGCTGAGCCCGGACCTGGTCGCTCTGCGCCGCGTACAGGGCGCCTTCAGCGCGGCCGGCCTGGAGCTGGTGGGTTCCTACATGTCGTTGACCGAGGTTTCGGAGTACGCAAAAGGGATGCCGGCCGAGCGTCTCGAGGCCCGCTTGCACCCCAAGCTGCCCCCGCAGGGTAAACGGGCGCTGTGCTTCTACCCCATGTCCAAACGCCGCGACGGGGCTGACAACTGGTACCGCCTGGACTACGAGAGCCGGCTGGCCCTCATGTACGAGCATGGGGCGAGCGGCCGCAAGTTCGCCGGGAGAGTGCTCCAGCTGGTGACGGGGTCGACCGGGCTGGACGATTTCGAGTGGGGCGTGACCCTGTTCGCCACCAGTCCTGACGACTTGAAGGAATGCGTGCACACCATGCGCTTCGACGAGGCATCGGCCAGGTACGCCGACTTCGGCTCGTTTTACACCGGGATCGTTGCTCCCGTCGAAGAGGTCCTCGGCATTTGCGGTCTCTCGTCGTGAGCGGCACGGCCAGGGCGCCCCATCCGCTAGCGGTCGCCCGTACCCTGAGGAGCCGTCAACGCCATGGGTGATCTTGATGCCCTGCGCCGGGACCTGGTCAGGCGGGGGAGCGTGGTGGTCGCTTTCAGCGGCGGCGCCGATTCCTCGCTGCTTGCCTTCGTGGCCAATGAGGTCCTGGGACCGCAGGGGGCCGTCGTGGTCACGGCGGTATCCGCTTCCCTGGCTCGATCGGAGCTTGAGGATTGCCGGGCCCTGGCCCGGGAATGGGGCCTGAACTACCGGGAGGTCCAGTCCCAGGAAGCCGACCGGCCTGGCTACGTCGCCAATGGCCGCGACCGGTGCTGGTACTGCAAAGACGAGCTGATGCGCTGCCTGGCCCCTGTGGCCACCACGTTCGGTCAAGGAGGTGCCGAGGCGGCGGGCGCCCAGGCGGGCGGCGGCGGCGGTGCCCATATTGCCCTGGGCGTCAACCTCGACGACCTCTCCGATCACCGACCGGGCCAGCTGGCGGCCCGGGAGGCCGGCGCCATTTTCCCCCTCGTCGACGCCGGTTTCACCAAAGCGCATGTCAGGGAGAGGTCGCGGTTGCTCGGGTTGCGGACCTGGGACAAGCCGGCGGCGGCATGCCTGGCCTCGCGGCTCCCCTACGGGACCCCGGTGAGCCTGGGCGTGCTGGGGGCTGTTGAACGAGCCGAAGCCGGCCTGGCCGCGCTGGGCTTCAGGGCGTCGCGGGTGCGCCACTATGGCGAACTGGCGCGCATCGAGCTCCCCCTGGCCGACCTCGAGCGCGCTGTCGCCGGCCGGGACCAAATCGTGCTCGCCGTCCAAGCCGCTGGCTACCGCTACGTCACCCTCGACATGGAGGGCCTACGCTCCGGCAACCTGAACGGGGCTTCGGCGCCGAACAAGCCCGTCCGGGCTGAGGAGATGGCCATATGAACCCCACATCCGTAAGAGCGAAATTGACCTTTCCCGAGGACCTGGTGAGCCAGCCGGTGATCGCTCGGTTGGCGCTGGACCACGGGGTGATCGCCAACATCAGGCGGGCCAACGTCGAGGACCACACCGGGTGGATCGTTTGCGAGCTCACCGGCACTCGCGAGGCTATTGACTCGGGCGTCGACTGGCTCACCTCCACCGGCATCAAGGTCGACTGGCTGGGAGGCCCCGTCGAAAGCTGATCCCGGTCGGCGGGTGCCGAGCCGTCAGCGCGGCTTGCGGCCCTTTTTTTTGTACTTCCCCGGAGGGGGCAGCCCCGACAGGCCCAAGGCCGTATTGGACATCGGCTGGTCGGTGCCCTTGGCCCAGCCTGCCGTCGACAGCACCCTGTTCTCGAAGAAAAGGCAGCCGTCCGGGCAGGCAAAGGGCCTCTCCTCGGCGGCTCCGAGCCGGCAGCGTTGCAGCACCTCCCCGCCGTGAGTGGTGCGTTGGATGTAGTGGCGACAGTCCTCGCGCACACTCACGGTCACCATGATCGCGCAATGAGGCGCCCGGCCGTGGCCGGGGGCCTAGCCACCGCTCGTCGGCTGGCCGGCGCGCCGGCGGCGCAACGCCAGGATCTCGAGCACCAACCAGGTGGCCAGCGGGAAGGCGAGGGCTAGGCCGAGAAGCACCGGCGCGGCGAGCTCCGCGCCGTTGGCGGTCACGGCCACCACGGGGCCGCTGGCCACTACGATGACCGGCTCATCCCAGGTCATGGTCTGCCCGGAGGGTGAGCGGCCCACAACTTGAAGTTTGTGGGGGCCGGGGGAAGTATGCGACGGGACCACCACCGACGCGTCGAAGCCTCCGTCGCTCCTAATTACGGCGGAGCCGACAACGACCCGCTTGGGGGCGTCGAAGACGATCCTGACCTGGCTCCTGGGCCTGAACCCAGCACCGCTGAGCCGCACCAGCTGGCCCTCGCGCGCTCTGGTTGGTGCGGACACTACCGGGGCAGCCACCAAGGCCGGTGGCATGGCACGAGTTGTCGGTGGTGGAGGCGGGACATTGGTCGTTGTGGTGCTGGAGGTCTCCGTCGGGCCCAGCGCGGGAGCCAGGGTAGGCGCCGTCGAGGTCGTGGTCGCCGGTGGCCGGGTGGTCGTCGTCGGGAGCGCCGATGTCGTGGTCCGGCTCGTCGTTGTGGTCGTGGACGGGCTCGGCTCCCGAGACGAAGTCGTGGTCGTTCGAGGGGTCGTCGTCGCCGTCGTCGCCACGGCCCGTGTTGCTCCTGACGTCGGCGTCGTTGTTGTCGCCACGGACGGCGCTGGTGCTGTCGACGTCGGCGCCGTGGACGTCGGTGCATCGGGGGACGTCGTCGGCGCCGTGGACGCCGGTGGCTTGACGGACGTCGTCGGCACCGTGGACGCCGGTGCCTTGGTGGCCGTCGTAGTCGTCGTCGAGGTTGTCGACCGCGCTGGCGTCGTCGTGGCCGGCCGTGCCGCGGTGGTAGCTGTCGTCGTCGCCGTTGCCGGACGGGTAGTCGTCGACGTGGTGGAGCTGGTCGTTTGTGGCGTTGTCGTGCTTGTAGGGCTGATGAGCGGGGGAAGGGTGACGGACGGGAGCGTCGTCGAGGTCGTGGACGACGTGGGCAGCCCAGGCTCGGACGGCGTGGGCGACGAAGTGGGGATCCCGGGCACGGTCGTGGTCGTCGTAGTCGAGGCGGCCGCGGGCACGGTCGTAGTTGTCGCCGCCGGCGGTCCAGTCGTTACTGTCGTCGTCGTCGTCGTCGTCGTCGTCGTCGCCGCCGCCGCCGTTGTCGTCGTGGAGGACGAGGTCGCGGGCAGGACCGTCGTCGTGGTCGTGGACGAGCTGCTGCTGGTAGTGGGGGCCGTCGTCGTCGCCGCCGCGCTGGTCGGAAGAGTCGGCACCGGCGTGTCTGCCGCGGCGGGGCTGGCCGGCCCCGCCACCAGGATGAGGGACACCACCAGGGGTGCGGTGCAGCTGAGCGATGCCGCGATGAAGTAGCCAACCCGGGGTTTTGAGTTTTTGGGGGGGTTGGCCATGGGCACCAGTCTTCGGACGGAGAGGCCCCGGCAGACCCAGCCCGCCGGCCACTTCCCATCTTAGCCGCCCGGGCCTCGGTGCCGTTCCCAAGCCCCCCGACCAGGCCTTTCTAGCCTCTCCGCCGGGCGGTGCCCGCTACTCGGGAGGCCCTGAAATACCTCAGCACGGCAAGAAAGCCGGCCCCACCGGGCCGCTCCAGTACGGTTTAGCCGGTGTTGGCTGGCCCGGCCCTGCGAAAAGGGCGAACACGCAGGGGCCCCCCTTGAGGCCGATAGGCACCCAGGCCGGGCGTCAATGTAGTGGTTGAGGCCGGCGCGGCCCTCCAGGCGCCCCCGCTAAGACCTGAGCGTGGTGGTGGTGGAGGGTTTTGACGTCAAGGGGCGGGACGTCGTGACCGTCGTGGTCGTCCCCGTCGGAGTTGCCTGTTTGGTGGCCAGCTCGACGAG
>JBKQUU010000172.1:0-42791 GCA_052325485.1 Acidimicrobiales bacterium
CGAGGACAAATACGATCCGGCAAAGCACAATGTCATCTCCAACAGGCGCGGGCGAGGCGGACGGCGGCTTCGCCCATGGCGGCGGCGACGGGCGCCGGCAGGTCGGGCGCCGGGGCCTCCTCTACCAGCTTTTGGTGGCGCCTCTGCACCGAGCAGTCGCGGGTACCGAGATGGACCACGTGGCCGTGGCTGTCGCCGAAGACCTGGACCTCGACGTGCCGGGGCCAGGTCAGGTATTTCTCCAGGTAGCAGTCGGGCCGCCCGAACGCCCTGTCCGCCTCCCGTTGGGCCGACTCCAGAGCCTCCGCCGCCTCGGTGGCCGACGCCACCACGCGCATGCCCCGGCCCCCACCCCCGAACGCGGCTTTGACGGCCACGGGCCAGCCGACGGAGTTCCCGAACTCCACCACCTCTTCGGGCACGGACAAAGGCCGGTCGGTACCGGGGACGGGCCTGACCCCGGCCCGGGCGGCGGCGGCCCGGCTGCTTATCTTGTCGCCCATCAGCTCTATGGCGGCGGGCGACGGCCCCACCCAACAGGTGCCCGATTCGATGACGGCCTGGGCGAAGCCGGCGTTCTCGGCCAGGAAGCCGTAGCCGGGGTGGACAGCGTCGGCTCCGCTGCGGGCGACGACGTCGAGGAGACGCTCGACCGAGAGGTAGCTCTCCGCCGCCGGGGTGCCCCCGAGCAGGTACGCCTCATCGGCGGCCCGGACGTGGCGGGCCCCCCGGTCGGCCTCGGAGTACACGGCCACCGATGCGATGCCGAGGTCCCGGCAGGCCCGGGCCACCCTCACGGCGATCTCGCCCCGGTTGGCGATCAGGACCTTGGTGATGGAAGCGCCCCCCACGTTGGGGCAGTCTGCCAGGCTGGGGGGATGCCCGTCGATAGCGTCGTCATCGACGACGACCAGGTGCGCCGCCTCGCCCACACCCGCTTTGCCACGTTCGTCCAGCTCGGCGAGACAACGTCGACGAACTCCGTGCTCGTGGCCGAGGCGGGCCGGGCGGCGGCAGGCCTCGTGGTGGTGGCCGATCATCAATCGGAGGGCCGGGGCCGTTTCGAACGCCGCTGGGAGTCCCGCCCTGGCCAGTCGTTGCTGTTCTCGGTGCTGCTGCGCCCCAGGCGGGAGGAGCTGCCCGTGCGCCGCCGCCACCTGGCCACGGCGGCGCTGGCCCTGGCCCTGGTCGAAGGGGCGCGGGCGGCGACCGGGGCCGAGGTCCGCTTGAAGTGGCCCAACGACATCATCGGCTGCGACCCGGTGCACGGCGAGGCAAAGGTCGCCGGCCTCCTCGCTGAGACCACCGCCGACGCCGCCCTCGTCGTCGGTGCCGGGGTGAACGTGGCCTGGGCGCCGGAGGGAATGGGGGCCACCTGCCTGGAGGCGCTGGTGGGCGGGGCCGTGGACCGGGGAGAAGTGCTGGTGGGATCGCTACTTGTGCTGGACCGCCTCTATGGCGAGTGGGACCTGGTCGGCCGCCTGTACCGGGAGTCCTGCGCCACTGTGGGCCGGGAGGTGCGCGTCCAGCTATCGGACCGTCCCCCCGCCCTGGTCGGGACGGCGGTCGGCATCGACGACGACGGCCACTTGGTCGTCCGGACCGCCGACGGCCCCCAGGGCCAGGGCGGGCTGGTCACCGTGGCCGCCGGCGACGTGACCCATGTCAGGCCGGCGCCCGGCCCCGGCTCGCCGAGCTAACCCTGGCCCGCCCAGCCAATGGCGTAGCGTGCCCATCTAATGAAAGCCTTGGTCCTTTCGGGAGGCGCGGGGACGCGGTTGCGGCCGATCACCCACACCCGCGCCAAGCAGCTGGTCCCCGTCGCCAACAAGCCGGTCCTTTTCTACGGGCTGGAGGCCATCGCCGCCGCTGGTGTGGAGCAGGTCGGCATCGTCGTGGGGGACACGGCGGCGGAGATCAAGGCGGCGGTGGGGGACGGTTCGAGATGGGGCCTGGAGGTCACCTACCTCCAGCAGGAAGCGCCCCTCGGGCTGGCCCATGCCGTGCTCATTGCCCGGGACTTCCTGGGCGACGACGACTTCGTGATGTACCTGGGGGACAACCTTCTCCAACAGGACCTGGGAGATTTCGTCGGCCGTTTCGAAGCGCAGCGGGCCCGGGCCACCGCCCCCCGCCTGGGCGAGGAGGGGCCGGTGGTGCCCTCGGCCCAGATCCTCCTGGCCCACGTAGAGGACCCCCAGCGCTTCGGTGTCGCCGAGCTGGACAGCGCCGGGCGGGTGCTCAGGCTGGTCGAGAAACCGACCGTGCCCCCGTCCGACCTGGCCTTGGTGGGCGTCTATATGTTCGACCGCCGGATCCACGAGGCGGTGGCCTCCATCAAGCCCTCGGGCCGGGGCGAGCTCGAGATCACCGACGCCATCCAGTGGCTCATAGACGCCGGGCACGTCGTGCTCTCAGAAACCCTGGCCGGCTGGTGGATCGATACCGGCAAGCTCACGCCCCTGCTGGAGGCCAACCGCCTGCTCCTGGAAGGGATCGAGCGGCGGATCGAGGGTGAGGTCGACGCCGAGTGCCAGCTGGACGGCCGGGTGATCGTCGAGGCCGGCGCCCGCCTGGTGCGCAGCCATGTCCGGGGCCCGGCCATCGTGGGTGCTGGTTCTGAGATCGTGGACAGCTTCATCGGGCCCTTCAGCGCCATCGGCCCGGGGTGCGTGGTCCGCCATTCCGAGATCGAGCACTCCGTGCTGGTCGGTTCGGCTCGGGTGATCGACGCCGGCCGCATCGAGGACTCGCTCCTGGGCTACAACGTGGAGGTCACCCGCAGCGCCCGGCGGCCCCGGGCCACCAGGCTGATGGTCGGTGACCACTGTCTTGTCGATCTCTCCTGACCACCGTCTTGTCGATCTCTCCTGACCACCGTCCTGTCGATCTCTCCTAGGGAGCGGCCCGGGCGCTCGGCGAAGGCGACTGGGCCTTTCCCAGCGGCGCCCAACTAGCCTCGGGGGCCGTGAAGCTTTTCATCACGGGCGGGGCAGGGTTCATCGGGTCCAATTACGTGCGCTGGGTCCTCTCCCGCGGCGACGACGAGGTCACCGTCTACGACGCTCTTACCTACGCCGGCAACCTGGCCACGCTGGCGGACGTGGAAAGAACGGCGGGGGACCGCTACCGCTTCGTGCACGCCGACATCTGCGACCTCCCCAGCCTGGAGGAGGCGCTGGCCGGCCACGACGCCGTGGTCCACTTCGCCGCCGAGAGCCACGTCGACCGGTCCATCTCCGGGCCCGAGGACTTCGCCATGACCAACTGCGTGGGCACCAACATGGTCTTGCAGGCGGCCCGACGGCGGGGTGTGCCCCGGGTGGTGCATATTTCCACTGACGAGGTTTACGGCTCCGTCGAGCACGGCAGCTCGGTCGAGACCGACCGCCTCGAACCGCGCTCGCCGTACTCGGCGTCCAAGGCGGGCTCAGACCTGATCGCCCTCTCTTATTACACGACATATGGGTTGCCGGTCATGGTGACGCGCTCGTCGAACAACTTCGGGCCCTGGCAGTACCCGGAAAAAGTAGTGCCGTTGTTCCTAACGAACCTGCTCGACGGCAAGAACGTCCCACTTTATGGGGACGGCCTCAACCAGAGGGACTGGCTTTTTGTGGAGGACAATTGTGCGGCGGTGGACCTGGTGCTGCGGACGGGCCAGCCGGGCGAAATATACAATATCGGGGCCGGGAACGAGCTACCCAACCGGGAGCTGACGGACAAGCTCCTGGCGCTGGTCGGGGCCGGGCCGGAGAGGATCGATTATGTCACGGACCGCTTGGGCCACGACCGGCGCTACAGCGTGAGCTCGGAGAAAGTGCGGGCGATGGGCTGGCGGCCTGAGCACAGCCTCGATGAAGCATTGAAAGCGACGTTCGCCTGGTACCGGGACAACCGTTGGTGGTGGGAGCCTCTCAAGTGAGAGTGCTTGTGACCGGTTCGAGGGGCCAGCTCGGTCGGGAGATCGTCGAACTGCTCGGGTCCGCCCCGCACCACGATGTCCTTGCTCTCGCCCACCACGACCTGGACATTTCCGACCGCGAGCGGGTACTCCAAGTCTGCGGTGAGTGGGAGCCCGACATCGTCATAAACGCCGCCGCATTTACGGCGGTGGACGCGTGCGAGGAAAAAGTGGACGAGGCCTTCGCCGTCAACGCTCTCGGGCCCCGCCACCTGGCCGAAGCGGCGCGCCACGCCGGTGCCCACCTGGTCCACATTTCCACCGATTACGTCTTCGACGGCAAATCTCCCGTGCCTTACGTGGAGTGGGACAAGACGACGCCATTGTCAGTTTATGGGCGTTCGAAATTGGGTGGCGAGACCGAGGTCCGCTCCCTGGCCGCGGGGGCCACGGTGGTGCGCACTTCGTGGCTGTGCGGCCGCCATGGCGCCAATATGGTCAAGACCGTCCTGCGCCTTTATGACGAGGGGCGCACCTTGCGCTTTGTTGACGACCAAAAAGGGTGCCCGACGTTTGCCGACGACCTCGCCGCCATGGTGGTGCACCTGGGCATATCCCGCCTGCCCGGCATTTTTCATGTCACCAACCGTGGCGTTACCACGTGGTACGGCTTTGCCCGGGACGTCCTGTCGGCGGCGGGCCGGGACCCGGACAGGGTCGAGGCGATCAAGACGGTGGACCTTGTGCCGCCCCGGCCCGCCCCCCGTCCGGCCAACTCGGTCCTCGACAATGCCGCCCTGCGCCTGGGCGGGGTGCCCCTATTGGCTGACTACCACGAGCCGCTGGAACGTACGGTGAGATACCTCCTCCCGTCGACGTGACCTGGTTCCCGTCGACGTGAAGGGCGACATAGCGGGCGTTGTCGTCAATTACAACGCTAAGGAGCACCTGCTCACGTGTGCCGGCAGCCTCCTGGGCGAGGGCGTTGGCACCGTCATAGTGGCTGACAACGGCTCGGGCGACGGCTCCGAGGCCGCCCTGGCGGCCCGTTACCCGCAGGTCAGATGGGCCCCCACGGGGGCCAACCTCGGTTACGGGGCCGCCGCCGACCTGGGGGTGGCGCTGAGCGACAGCACCTACCTGCTCGTTTGCAACCCCGATGTGGTGCTGGGCGAGGGCAGCGTGGCCACCTTGCGCACGTTCCTCGAGGCCCGGCCCGACGTGGCCGTGGTGGGGCCGCGCATTGTCGACGGGAAGGGGGCGCTGTACCCGTCGGCCCGCCGTTTCCCGGACCTCCTGGAGGCGCTGGGGCACGGGTTCCTCGGGCAGTTCTGGCCGGGCAACCCCTTTTCGCGCCATTACCGCATGAACGACTGGGACCACGCCAGCGCCCGCCAGGTGGACTGGGTCTCCGGCGCCTGCTTCCTGGCCCGGCGGCGCGCCTGGGAGGAGGTGGGCGGTTTCGACCCCGCCTACTTCATGTACCTGGAGGACGTGGACCTGTGCTGGCGCCTCGGCAACGCCGGCTGGGCCGTGGCCTACGAGCCCGGCGCCCAGGTCGTCCACGTGCAAGGCGTGTCGGCCGACCGCCACCCCTACCGGATGCTGCTCGCTCACCACGTGTCCATGTGGCGCTTCGCCCAGCGGGCCACGCCGGCGGGCCGGCGCTGGGCGCTGCCCTTCGTGCTGCCCGGCCTGGCCGTCCGTCTGGCCCTCACGGTGGCGCGCCGCGCCCTGGTTGGCCTACTCTCACGGGGCCGGCCCGTGCCGGTGCGCGCTGAAAGGTAACCTGTTAGGTCGTTATGGGCAAAGCGTCGTCTTCTAAGAAGGTAGCTCGCGCCGCGGGGCTGGGCGGGAGCCGTGCGTACGGCACCCGTCCGCCGTGGGGCTACTACTTTGCCGTCCTGGCCTTGGTCGTGCTGGGCGTGGTCGGGGTGTACAACAGCCGTGAGTACCGAGACTCCAAGATCACCGCCGCCGGGAGCGGCCAGCCTTCGGTCAATATGAGCACGCCCTGGATCGAGGGCTATGCCATCGACGCCTGCGGCAAGCTCCTTCCCCCCATCAAGACCAGCAAGAACCCCTTCGGCATCACCACCCACGGCGATGGCATCATTTACATCAACCCCACTACGAAATCGGCGGCGGGCCGCAATGCCACCCTGGGCAAGTTCGCCAGCGCCGTCGGTATGTTGCTCAACGCCAGCGAGCTCGAGGTGCCGGGAGGTCGCCTCTACCAGACCGGCGACTCGTGCGAGGGTAAACCGGGGGAGGTCTTCGTCGAGACGTGGGGCTCGCCGGCTGAGCCTGTCCAGGACGGCTACCTACAGACCAAAGAGGGCTCGACGGGAGGCCGCGAGGACACCTGCGACCCTGACTGCGAGTCCGGCGTCCGCCTCGAGAACGACCAGTTGGTCACCATCGCTTTCCTGCCAGCGCCCCCCAAGCACGGCACGCCCGACATCCTGCAGCCACCCCAATCGGTGATCTCGAAGGTCACCCAGCTGATCAGTAGCGGTGGCGTGACCACCACCACGGCCCCGGCAGTAACGCCGACGGCGTCGACCACGACGGCCAAGACCGGCACGACGGCCAAGGCCGGCACGACGGCCAAGACCGGCACGACGGCCAAGGGTGCCACCACGAGCACGACTAAGGCGACCGGCCCGGCTTCGAGCACGACCACGGCGGGGACTACCACCTCGACGGCGACGACCACCGTCAAGACGACGACCACCACCTGATGAAAACCCCGTACCGGGCGCTGGTCACCGGGGGAGCGGGTTTCATAGGTTCGACCCTGGTGGACCGCCTTATGGCCGAGGGCCAGACAGTGGACGTGGTGGACAACCTCTCGACGGGGTCGCTCGCCAACCTGGCCGAGGCCAGGGCCGAGGGCGGTGGGCGGTTCAATTTTCACCAGCTGGACGTGCGCTCGGCCGACCTCATCGACCTGATGGCCCGGCGCAAGCCGGAAGTGGTCTTCCACCTGGCCGCCCAGATCGACGTGCGGGTATCGGTAGCCGACCCCGTGCTCGACGCCGACATCAACATCGTGGGCTCGCTGCGGGTGCTCGAAGGGGCGCGAAGTGCCGGCGCCCGCAAAGTGGTGTTCGCCTCGAGCGGCGGGACCATCTATGGGACGGCGGAGCACCTTCCTGTGAAGGAATCTCAGGCCCAGCACCCCTTGTCGCCCTATGGGGTGGCCAAAAAGGCCGTCGGGGACTATCTCTTCGCGTACCGGGAAGTCCACGGCCTCGAGTACGCGGCGCTGGCCCTGGCCAACGTCTACGGGCCGCGCCAGGACTCTCACGGTGAGGCGGGCGTCGTCGCCATTTTCGCCGGGCGGTTGCTGACGGGCGAGCCTTGCCTGATCTACGGCGACGGCAAGCAGACACGCGATTTCGTCTTCGTGGACGACGTCGTGGACGCCTTCTCCCGGGCGGCCGAGCGCGGCAGCGGCCTGCTGTGCAACATAGGGACCGGCATAGAGACGAGCGTCAACGACCTCTACGCTGCCCTGGCCCACAATGCCGGGGTCACCCAACCGCCCATCTATGCCCCGGCGCGCCCCGGGGAGCTGCAACGTAGCTGCCTCGACCCGGGCCGAGCCGCCATGCACCTGGGCTGGAAGCCGTGGACGGGCGTGAGCGGGGGCACGGCGGCGGTGCTCGACTGGTGGCGGGCCAACCCGCAGGGCCCGGTCTAACCGAGCAGGTCTAGCCGGTCTAGCCGAGCAGGTCTGGACGGACAGGGCCTAGCGGAACAGGTCGCCGGCGTACGGGCGCACTACCTCCGCCCGGACCGAGGACTCCCGGAACCAGTTCGGGTCGACGCCCCGGACGATGACGACGGGGTAGCCGGTCGCCTTGCCCTTGGCCAGTTCGGCGGCGGCGGCGATCTCGTCCACGACGCAGACCTCGGTGGCGGCGAGCTCCCTGCCGGAGGTGTCGGTGGTCCCCCGCAGGTCAACCACGGCGGCGATGCCGGCGCAGCCGATGGCGACGTCGGTCAGGCCGTGACGCCACGGCCGTCCGAAGGTGTCCGAAATGATGACCGCCACCTCCAGGCCGCTCCGCGCCCGCAGGGCGTCGCGGATGTGGCGGGCGCTGCGGTCGGGGTCGACGGGCAGCAGGGCGGCCTGCCCGTGGCCGACATTGGACAAGTCCACGCCCGAATTGGCGCACACGAACCCGTGCTTGGTCTCCGAGATTATGAGCTCGTCGCGTTGGCGCAGGACCCTCACACTTTCGGACAGGACCAGGCGCCGGTGCGCCTGCGGGTCGGTCGGATCTATGGGGACGACACGGCCTTCGGCCTTGGACACGACCTTCTGCGTGATGACCAGGACGTCGCGTTCCTCCAGGCGGGCGGCCTGGAGGACCAGCTCGGCGACCTCGTCCCCGGCACCGACCTCGGGCAGCCCCTCCACGGCGAACACCGAGATCACGGCTGAGACCTCCTGGGGCGGGCGGCGCCGCTCACGGCCGACGACCGAGGACCACTTCGGCCAAGGCCCTGGCCTGCGCCGGGCCCGACATGACCGAGGGGGCAACAATGCACCGGGCCCCCTCTGCCTCCACCCGCGGGGCCAGGTCGGCGTCGGCGGCGTCGACGACCAGGGCGGCGGCGAAAGGTGCCCACAGCCTGGCCACCCCGACGGCCGATGTCTCGTAGCCGAGCTCGTCTAGCATACGGTCGGCCGGGCCCTTCAGGGCTTTTCCGGCGATGATGGGGGAGACGGCTACGGTAGTTTCCCGCCGCCGGGCCACGGCGTCGGCGATCCCGGGCACGGCGAGCACGGGGCCGATCGAGACTATGGGGTTGGACGGGCAGATGACGACTATGTCGGCCCCGGCCACGGCGTCCAGGACCCCCGGGGCGGGGACCGCCGAGGACGCCCCGACAAAACGGACGGCCCTTACGGCCACGTCGTGGCGCAGGCCGACGAAGTACTCCTGGAACCCGACCTCCACCGCCCCGGGGGGCGTTCCCGGTGCGGGCGGCGGCGCCGCCGCCAGGCCGGCAAAACTGCCCTTGACGTCTGGCGGGCCCGCCGGCGGCTCGATCGTGAGCCTGGTCTCGACCGGGTCGTCGGTCATGGGCAGCAACCGGGCATGCACGCCGAAACGGCGGGCCACTTCGGCAGTCACTTCGGAAAGGGTCGCCCCGGCACCGAGCCGGCCCGTCCTGAACAGGTGCGTGGCCAGGTCCCTGTCCCCCAGGTTGAACCAGGTGAGCAGGCCCGGCCCGGGGGCTGCCCCTTCGAACTCCTGCAGCGAGGCCATGACGGTCCACGATTCAGAGGACAAGCCCCACCCGGTGGCCGAGTTGGCCGCCCCGGCCAGGGTGTAGGTGACGGTGTCGATGTCGGGGCTGATGTGCAGGCCGTGCAGGACCATGTCGTCGCCCGTGTTCACGATGGCCGTGATGGCGGCCTGGCCGACGACCGCAGCCAGGCCTGAGAGCATCCGGGCCGCGCCTACCCCGCCGGCCAGGGCGGTCACGCGCCGGGGGGGCGGCTTCAACGCCGCAGCCCCGTATGGGGCCTCAGAGCCGGGCTGAGCTCAGCCCGCAACGGGTTGGCCTGGTCCCGCCCCGAAAGCACCGGGTCGGTGACGCCCCAGTCCGCTCCCACCTCGGGGTCGTCCCACGCCACCCCGAGCTCGTCGGCGGGGTTGTAGTAACTGTCCACCATGTAGGCGATGGTGAGATCGGTGAGGGTGGCGAAGCCGTGGGCGACGCCGGGAGGGATGAAAACGCCGATGGCGTTGTCGGCGGCGACGTCCAGGCCCAGCGTGGCCCCATCAGTGGGGGAGCCCTGCCTCAGGTCGTGCAGCACCACCCGGGCCGTGCCCCGGGGCACCGTCCAGTAGTCGGCCTGGTGTAGGTGGTAGTGCAGCCCGACGACGGCGCCCGCCTGGCGGTCGGCCCGGTTGGCCTGGACCATCTCCCGCCCCAGCGGGAACCAGCTGCGCCGGTAGGTCTCGATGAACACGCCCCGTTCGTCGCCGTGGCGGTCCGGCTCGACCACCAGTACGTCCTTTATCGTCTCTGATTCCCTGATCCTGGGCACCGCCAGAGCGTACAGTGACCGGGCACGGTGACGGCGCCTGGCCGGTGCCGAGGGTACGGCGGGATCAGTCGAGCCTCTTGGCCACGGCGGCGAACAGGTCCGGGTAGGGCGGCGCCACGCCGTTGCGCAGCGCCCGGCGGCCTCGCCTCAGCTCGGTGCTCGTGGCCGCCGGTAGCAGGTCGGCGATCGCCGCGGCCAGGGCGTCGGGGTCGGACGGAGGGACGAGGCGGCCGGCGTGGGGGAGGCCGGCCAGGATCTCGAGCGGCCCGCCGGCGCCGGTGGCGACGACGGGCACGCCGCAGGCCAGGGCCTCGACCAGGACCAGGCCCCACGGCTCGGGCGTCGTCGATGCCAGCACTAGACAGTCGAGGTCGGCTATGAGGTCACCGGCGTCGGGGCCGCTCAGCGGTCCCAGCCAGTGCGCGCCGAGGTCCGTGGCCCGCCGGGCCAAGGCGGCGGCGTAGGCTTCCTTCCCGGTCACCACCGGACCGGCTATGACCACCTGGGCGTCATGACGCCGGCCGACCAGGCCCGGGACGGCGTCGAGGAGCACGTCGAGGCCCTTCCAGGTGTCGATGCGCCCGACGTAGCCGATGGCTGGAGAGCGGTCTGCCAGCCCGTAGCGGTGACGGGCGTGGCCGGCCCGGCCCGGACGGAACTCGTCGGGCCCGGCTTCCTCGTGGACGATCACGACGTTGGCCGGGGCCAGCTGAGCGGCGACCGCCTCTGAGGCGGCGATGACGCGCCGGGCGAACCAGCGGGCCAGGAAGCGTTCGGTACGCAGCGCCGCCGGGGACTGGGTGACGATCTCTCGCGCATGCCAGATGTGCGGCCGGCCCGCCAGCACGGCCACCGCCCATCCGTACCAACTGTGCAAGGAGTTGCTCAGGACGACGTCGGCTTGGACGCGCCGGGCCAGCCCCCATAGGCGCAGCACGCTGGCCGGCCAGCCCAGGACGTAGGCCGCCCACGCCGCCCCACCGTGGCTCGTGCTGATGCGCCTCATGGGCACGAGGTGCAGCACCGCACCGGCGGCGGCGAACTCGTCGGCCATGGGCGAGGGTGACGGCAGGGCGATGTGGACCGACCAGCCCGCGGCCACGAGCTGGCGGGCCAGGCGCAGTAGCGCCTGGTCCGAGCCGCCCCGCTCGGCCACGGGCTGGACGCACAGGACGGTGAGGGGCCGGTCGCCTCCCGGGGGGCCCTGACGCCGGCCACTAGGCTGGCGGCCCAGTGCGCCAGGGGCAGTGGTCCTGGCGTGGTAACTGTCCGTGGCCATCGACGACGACCGTAGTGCGCCAGAGGGAGCGAGTTCGTTGCGAGTGGCGCTGAACCTCGAGCAGCTCCTGTCGCCATCTCCCGGAGGCGTCGGCCGTTACTCGGCCCGCTTGGCCGTCCACCTAGCCCGCCTCGGCGTCGACGTCCAACCGGTCGTGGCCCGGCACGGGGGCGACGAGCTGGCGGCGGCGTGGAGCGAGTTCGGCCTGCAGGAAGTGGCCCCACCGCTGGTGCTACCACTCCCGCGACCCCTCCTTTACGACGCCTGGAACCTCTTGGGCTGGCCCCCGCGGCGATGGTCGAGCGGAATTGACATCGTGCACGCCCCGTCCCTGGCCGTGCCCCCTAAACGGGGCCTACCCCTGGTGGTGAGCGTCCACGACGCGGCCCCCTGGCTTTTTCCCGAGGCCTTCACGGCCCGCGGCCGGTGGTTCCACGCCATGGGCGCCCGGGCCGCCTCACGGCGGGCCGACCGGGTGATAACGGGGACGGCGGTGGCCGCCGGGGAGCTGGCGGAGCATATGTCGTTGCCGACGGACAGGGTACGCGTCGTCCCCTACGGGGTCGACCCTCCCGAGCCCCGCCCCGGGCCCGATGAGACCGCCGAGGTCCTGCGCCGCTACCAGCTGACCGACCTGGCCTACGTGTTGTGGGTGGGCAGCCTGGAACCCCGCAAAGGGGTGGGGACATTGGTGACGGCCATGGCGCGGCTGGCCGGGGGACCGTTCCGGGGGACGAGCCGGGGGCCGGTGCTGGTGCTCGCCGGGTACCCGGGCTGGCAGAACTCCGCCCTCCTGCCCGCCGCCGAACTGGCCCGGCTCGGCCCGGCTTTCCGTCCGATCGGGCGCGTGGCCGACCAGGACTTGTGGGCCTTGTACTCAGGGGCCGCCCTGTTCGCCTTCCCGAGCCTTCACGAAGGCTTTGGGCTGCCCGTCCTGGAGGCGATGGCCGCCGGCGCGCCCGTCGTCGCCTCCGACATCGCCGCCATCCGGGAGGTAGCGGGGGCGGCGGCCGTGCTGGTGCCTCCCGGCGACGCCGGGGCCTGGGCGGGAGCGATCGAGGCGCTGTTGGCCGATCGAGCGGCGCGGGCGGGGATGTCCGAGCAGGGACGGCGTCGAGCCGAGCTCTTCTCCTGGGCATCGACGGCGGCGGCGACCCTGGAGGTGTACCGGGAACTGGTGCCCTGATGCACCGGCCGCCGGCCGGGTGGCGCTCTTGCCTCGCCCGAGCCCACTTCTGCGATGATCGTTGAGTGCACGCACTCGTAACGGGGAGCAACGGGTTCGTCGGGCCCTGGCTCCTCGCCCACCTGCGCGAGAGCGGTGACGAGGTCCTGGGGCTGACAGAGACCACGGACATCACCGATCCCGACGCCCTGCAGGACGTCCTGGCCACCGCGGCATTTGATGCCGTGTACCACCTGGCCGCCCAGTCGAACGTGGGCCTGTCGTGGGCGGATCCAGCGGGGACGTTCGCCGTCAACGCCATGGGGACCCTCAACCTGTGCACGGCGGCGGCCAGGTCGAGCCGCCGGCCCCGGGTCCTTATCATCTCGTCGGCCGAGGTCTACGGCAAGGTGCCGGCCGCCGCCCTACCCATCGGCGAGGACCAGCCCTTGGCCCCCGTCACCCCCTATGCGGCCAGTAAAGCCTCGGCCGAGATGATCGGCTTGCAGGCCTGGCTGGGCCGAGGCCTGGAGGTGGTGCGCACCAGGGCCTTCAACCACACCGGGCCGGGGCAGGGCCCGGGCTTCGTCGTCCCCGACCTCGCCGCGCAGGTGGCCCGGGCCGCCCGGGGCGAGCTTGACCGGATCACCACGGGCAACCTGGAGGTGAGCCGCGACATGACCGACGTCCGTGACATCGTGCGTGCTTACCGCCTGCTGATGGTGCACGGCGAACCCGGGGGCGTCTACAACGTGTGCGGGGGGAAGGCGGTCCTGATATCGGATCTTCTCCACCGCATGATGAAGATCGCCGGCACCGACGTGCCCATCTGGATGGACCCGGAGCGGGCCAGGCCCGTCGACGTGCCCGAGGTGTCGGGCGACCCCAGCCGGATCAATGCCCTCACCGGCTGGCAGCCGGACATACCCCTGGACCGGACGCTGGCCGACGTCCTGGCCCGCTTCGAGCCGCAGCCCGGGCGTTAGAGGAGCGGCTCCTGTCTCACGGGTACGTGGCCCGTTTGACGACCGGCGCCCGCACCGCCTGGAACGCGAACCGGCCCACGGCCACCGCCTCCTTCGCCAGTTCGCGGGCTTCGCCCGGCAGGGAAGCCATCAGGCTGCCGGTCGCCCTGGCCAGCTCCGCCGCCTCGGGCGGCAGCATGGACACCACCCCTGTGGCGGCCTCCCCCACCATCTGGCGCCACGGGGCCAGGTCGCCGTAGAGGTACTTTGCCTGCCGCTGCACAGCGTGCCTGAAGACCTGAGCCCGCTGGAACCCGAGCACGCCGAAGCCGATGGCTAGGAACGCGGGGTCTTCGAGGACCTTGGCTGCCTTGGCGAAATTGACGTCGGCCATGGCCCCAGGGTACCCCGGGCGTCCCCAAAGGGCCCTGCTACGCTCGGGACCACAGATGGTGGTTGAGCCGGGCGCACCCCCCGTGGTGGCAGTGGTCGTGACCTGTAGGCCGGGACCCTGGCTGGAGGAAGCGCTGAGGTCACTGGCTTTACAGGACTACTCCGAGCTTTCGGTCCTCGTGGTGGCCGTCGGTGACGACGACGGCATAGCCGACCGGGTGGCCGCCAGCCTTCCCAAGGCGCACCTGGCCCGGGCCGGCGCCGGCGCCAGTTTCGCGCAGGCGGCCAACCAGGGCGTGGAGATGGTCGACGGCGTCGCCCACATCCTCGTTTGTCACGACGATATCGCCCTGGCCCCCGACGCCGTCCGCCTGCTGCTTGAAGAGGCGTACCGGAGCAACGCCGGCCTGACCTGCCCGAAGTTCGTCTTCTGGGAGGCGCCTGACCGGCTGCTGGCGGTGGGCATGGGAGCTGACCGGGTGGGTGTCGTCAATCCCCTGATCGAAGAGGGCGAACTTGACCAGGGCCAGCACGATGTGGCGCGGGAGGTCTTTGTCGCCCCCGCCGGGGCCGTGCTCGTGCGTACCGACCTGTGGCGGGCGTTGGGCGGCTTCAGCCCGAGCACGGGCGAACCCGGTGAGGACCTCGACCTGTCATGGCGGGCCCACGTGGCCGGCGCCCGGGTCATCGTGGCCCCCCAGGCACGCGTCCGTCACCTGGAAGCGGAGAAGAACGGTTTGCGGGCCGGTCCCTCCCGCCCGCCCGAGCGCCTGCGGGCCGAACGCGAGCGGCACCGGTTGCGCACTCTCTGGACGTGTTACGGGTTCGCCGCCTTGCTGTTGATCGGGCCGGCGGTGGTGCTTTTCGCCCTGGCCGAGTCCACGTGGGCTTTTCTGCACCGCCGCTCGGGAAGGCAGGTGCTGGCCCCGCTGGTCGCCCTGTTCGGCTCCCTGCGCCGCCCCCGTGAACTGTGGCAGGGGCGCCGGCGCACCCAGAGCCTGCGGCGAGCGGGCGATTTCACCCTATGGAAGTTGCAGACCCGCGGCAGTGCCCGCCTCCGGGCCCTGCTCCGGTTGCGCCTGGAACGGGGCCACGAGCTCGCCTGGGTGGCGGCCAGAGCTTCGACGGGCCCGGAGAACGGTTCCAGTGCCGCCGCCGGCGCCGGCACTGGCCCCCCGGCCGCCTCGGCCCCGGCCGCCCTGCTCGGCCCCGGCCCCGCCGACGCGTCCTCGGCGCCTCCGCCCGGCCCGGCCCCGGCTGCGGCGGAACTGGCGCCAGCTCCCCGCGCCGGACCGGGGCGCGCCGCCAACCTGGCTGTGCTCGCTGCCGTCCGTCGCCCCGGCTCCCGCCTGAGCTGGAAGGCGACCGCGGCCACGTTCGGTGTCGTGGTCGTGTTGCTGGCCATCGGCTCACGCAACGTTCTGACCCAGCCCTTGCCCCTGGTGGGCGAGCTGCCGTCCATGAGCGGGGGCGTTGGGGGCTGGTGGCACAGCTGGTGGAACAACGCCGGACCGGGGGGCCTGGCCAGCTCCTCGTTCGCGCCACCCGGTCTCCTGCTCATGGGCGTCGTCGGGCTCATCGCCCTGGGTTCGACCAATTTCGCCGTCCACATCCTGGTTTTCGCCCCCTTGCTGGTCGGCCCGTGGGGCGCCTACGCCCAAACGCGCCCCTTCGGGTCGCAGCGCGGCCGGTTGGCCGCCGCCGTCCTGTACGCCGCCCTGCCCGTGCCCTTCAACGCCCTGGCGCAAGGGCACTGGGCCGGTCTGGTCGCTTACGCCGTCTCCCCGTGGCTCATCGGGATGCTCTGCCGCCTGGGAGGGCGGGCGCCGTACCCGTTCGTTCACTGGGACCGAGCCTGGCCCCGGCTCTTGGCCCTCAGCGCGGCGGTGGCCCTGGCCGCCTCGCTCGCCCCTGCCGTCCTGCTCCTGGTGCCCGTGCTGGGCCTGTCGCTGCTAGCCGGCTCCCTGCTGGCCGGGCGGGGCAACGGGGGGCTCAGGTACCTATTGGCCTCGCTCATCGGCGCCGTCGTGGCTTTGGTGGCTCTGGCTCCCTGGTCGTTCGCCTCCCTGGGGTCGTGGGCCAGCGCCATAGGGACGCCCTCCGGCGGGGTGCACGCGTTGGGGCTGAGCCAGTTGTTGCGCCTCCAGACCGGGCCCTACGGGGCGGGCCCGCTCGGTTGGGCCCTGGTCGTGGCCGCAGCCATCCCCTTGTTCGTCGGGCGGTCCTGGCGCCTGGCCTTTGCCGCCCGCCTTTGGATGGTGGCATTTGCCTGCCTGGGACTGGCCTGGGCCGGTTCGAGGGGATGGTTCCCCGTTCCCCCGCTGGAGCTTCTACTGGCTCCGGCCGGCGCCGCCCTGGTCCTACTGGTGGCGTTAGGTGCCGCCTCGGTCGAAGTCGACGTGCCCGGTTACCGCTTCGGCTGGCGTCAAGCTGTCCCTGCCGTCGGGGCACTGGCGGTGCTGGCCGTCGCCCTCCCGCTGTTCTCATGGGTGACCAACGGCCAGTGGGACGTGCCTGCGAGCGGCGCCGAGGGTGCCCTGGCCTTCCCGGCGGGCTCCCAGGCGGGGGATTACCGGATCTTGTGGCTAGGCAGCGCCGGCTCCCTGCCGCTGGCCGCTGAGGGCTCCGTGGACGGCGTGGCCTTCGCCACATCGCTCGACGGGCTCCCCACTGCCGCCCAACTGTGGGCGCCCGCTCCTTCGGCGCTGAGCTCGCTGGTCGCTACCGATCTGCGCTGGGCGGCGGAGGGTGAGACGACGGCGCTGGGCCGTTTGTTCGCCCCTCTCGCCGTCCGTTACATCGTCGTGCCGGCGGCGGGCGCCGGCACCAGTCCGGCGCTGGGCGAGCTGGCCGCCGACCTGGCCCGGCAGGTCGACCTTGTCCCCGTGGGGACCGACCAGTCCTACGCTGTCTTTGCCAACGCCGCCTGGGCCCCCCTTTTCTCGGTGCTGCCGGCCGGGGCCCGCCTACCGGTCGGGAACAACCCGTGGTCTGTGGCCTACCGCCTCCAGCGCGTTGACCTGAGCACGGCCACGCCCTTGGCCGCCCCGGGTGCCGGGGGCCAGCCCCTGGCCGTGCCGGCGGCTTCGGCCACGGCGGCCTCGGCCCGGGCCCGCCCCATCGTGGTCTTTGGGGGCGTGCCGGCAGGCTCGTGGCAGCTGCGCGCCGGCGGCGGTGACGTGGCCGACCAGACCGTGCTCGGCTGGGCCAGCTCATGGGCCCTGCCGCCCGGGGCCACCACCGTCACCATCGCCCCGGACAGCTCGCTCCGTCAGCACCTGATCGACCTGGTCATGCTGGTGTTGTGGGCGTTGGCGCTATGGGCGGCCCTGGCCCGCTTGCGGGCCAAGCTCGAGACCCAACTAACGTTGGTGAGCCTCGACGCCGGCCCGCCGGGTGCCGAGGTGGCCGAGATCGACTGGTCGCAGGCGTTGGAGGGGCAGGGCCTTGGCTGACGCCCGTCGCTTGCCGCTGGTGGCCTTCCTGGCCGGCGCCCTCGTCGTGGCCGGGGCGTTCGGCAGTCCGGCGGGCAATGGCGGCGGCGCCGGCGCGGTGCTGGTCGGGCAAGCTCCCAGCGAGGCTCCGGACGTGGCCCTATCGTCGTCGTGGTACTGCGCCGGGGGCAGTACCGCGGGCGGGGCCGCCCCCGGTGACCTGCTGGTGGACAATGGCGGTCCGGGAGCCGTAAAGGCGACAGTAAGGCTTGTCTCGTCCTCTGGCTCGGCCCGACAACTGGATCTTTCGTTGGCGTCCGGGTCCTATCAGGTCCTCCCCGAACGGCTTGCCACCACCGGAGGCCGGGCGGGGGCATGGGTCGGTGCTCTGGTCACCCTCTATGGGGGCATGGCGAGCGTGAACGAGGTGGTGAGCACGCCAGAGGGCTCAGTCAGCCAGCCCTGCGCGTCCAGTCCGTCCTCGCAGTGGTACTTCCCCGACGGGGCGACACTGCGCAACGCCTCCGACGACATCTCGTTGTTGGACCCGTACCCCGTCGCCGCCGTCGTCGACCTCTCGTTCACGACCGAACTGGGCCAGGAGGAGCCGGACGCCTTTCGCGGCGTGGTCGTCCCCGCCCGGGGCCTGACCGTCCTCGACCTCGGCAACCACCTGCGCCGGCGCTCTCAGATCGCGGTCACGGTGACGGCGCGGTCGGGCGGCATCGTCGCCTTCGAGACGGAACTGGTGACAAAGCCCCCGGCTCGAGCCCCGCGCCTGGGCACGCCCGGCGCCCTGGACCCCGTGCTCCCCCAGGCCGGCCCGGGCTTGACATTGGGTGCCGGGCAGACCTCAACGTCGTGGTGGTGGCCCGAGGGGGCGGACGGCTCCGGCTTTACCGAGAGGTACGTGGTCTACAACCCCGGTGGCAATACGGCGGAGCTGACCCTGAGCCTGGTGGCGGCGGGCAGCGGAGCTGGGCTGGGGAGCTCCCAGCAGCTGACCGTGGGCCCGTACGGCACGTCGGTAGTGACCGTCAACGGCCAGCCGTGGGCCCTACCCGGGATCGCTTACGCCGTGCACCTGCAGGGCACCAACGGAGTGCCCGTGGTGGCCGCACGCTCAGTAACGGCGGGTTCGCCTTCGCTCTACCGCGGCGTCGGGTCCCTGCTCGGCGAGGCCGTGCCGGCCGACCAGTGGCTGGTGGCGCCCAATGCCCAGGTCCTCGAGCCCCGTATCTGGCTGGAGGTCCTCGATCCCGGGAGCAGGCCGGCCGTGGTGTCGGTCGAGTCCGTCTCGGCCGGCAAACGCCAGCCCCTTGCCGGGTTGGCGAGCCTGGTGGTGGCGCCGGGCCAGCACGACGAGGAACAGTTGAGCGGTGCGGACACCGATCAGGTCCTCATAGTCTCGAGCTCTCAGCCGGTGCTGGTCGAAAAAGACTCTTATGCCGCCCCTCCGGCCAACGGCGTCAGTTTGGCGCCCTTGGTGGTCCTGGGCCCGCCGGGCTGAGCGGGCCGGGGGCTGAACGTCTGCACGGAAGCGACCGGCCGTCCCCCGGACTGGCCGCCCACCAGCCATGCCGTCGAGCCGATGACGGCGAGCCCGGAGAAAGACACGGGGGCGCGCAGGTGCCCGACGACCACCACCTTGGCCGCCGCCGGCTCATACCCCCAGATCGTGCCCTGCAGGCTCAACCCCGTCCATCCGCCGGCGAGGTAGATGTGGCCATCGAGGGTGGCGGCACTGGCGCCCTCCAAGGCGGAGGGCAGGTGGCCGACGATGGTGGCGAGGCCCGTGGCGGGGTCGACCCTCTGGATGTCGTCGACGGGCGCCGCTGCCCGCCCGGGGGCGCCGGGGGCCGGGCGGGCGGCGACGGTCGTACCGCCGAAGACGAAAAGGTAACCGTCCACCGCGGCGACGGCCGGGTACTCGACGGGGACGGCCAGGGCGGCCACGGCCCGGAACGTCCTACCGTCGGTCGTGGCCAGCACCTCCCGGTCGCCTGTGGCTCCGTCCGAACCGCCTACGACATAGCAGGTGGCCCCTATCGTGACCGTTCTCGAGCCGGCACGGGGTTGGGGCAACGTCACGTTGGCCGTGGCCATCGGCACGGCGGGAGCGGGCACCGCCGCGCCCGTCGGGGCCCTAAAGATCTGGACCATCGGGCTGGCCCCTGTCCCGCCTGTCCCTGTCCCGCCTGTCCTTGTCCCGCCTGTCCCTGTCCCGCCTGTCCCTGTCCCGCCTGTCCCTGTCGCGGCGCCGCCGAAGATCACGTCCCGGCCGGCCAGGATGGCCCCGGAGGCGTCGTACACGGCGGCGACCAGGCCGGCCACCAGGTGGATGGCGCCGGTGTGGGTGGACACCAGGAACGCTCCGTTGCCTGAGGCACCCGAAGGGGTCAGCCCCCCGGTGACCACCAGATCGGTCCCGGGCCCGGGCAACACGACCGCCCGGCTGACCGGTACGGGCAAGCGCCACGCCAGAAGTGTCGCCACCACGGCGGGCGGCGGCGGCGGGGGCTTCCTGGCCGAGGTGGCCCGGCTTCCCCTCGCCCTGTGGGCCGCGGCGCCGCCGGCCTGGCCCTTACCGGTGGCGCTACCGCTGCGGTCATGCCTCTGGACCTCCAGCACCCCGACGATCACCGCCGCCAGCACAACAAGGGCGATCAGGGCTACCCAGAAGCGCCGCCCCATGGTGGTCGTGGTGCGGCCATGCCTTCCTGCTCCCCGGTACGGGGGTGGCTTGCCGCTCGGGATCACCTCGTGGGTGCGGTACCAGGCCCCGGACGGGCCCCCGGCAACTGCGGGCTGCCAGGCGCCAATAGCCCCTCGGCCCGACCTGACTGCAAAGTTGCCCCCGGGCCTGCTCCCATACCGGGAGCCTCGCCGGGGAACGCTTCGGGGTCGTGACCCCCCCCGTTGGCCAGCACGCTGGCGAAGCTGGGCACCGTCAGCTGGTCATGCACGGGGCGCCCGTAGGCCTGGTCGACGATACGGGCCACCTCGAGGCCGTCGATGGTCTCCCGCTGGATGAGGGCCTGGGCCACGGCGGCGAGCCCGTGCTGGTGCTCCCGCAACAGCCGCAATGCCCTGGCCTCCTGGTCCCGCAGGATCCGCTCCACCTCCTCGTCGATGACCCGGGAGGTGACGTCGCTGTAGTCGCGTGTGTGCATGAGGTCGTCGCCGAGGAAGACCTCACCGCCGTTGCCCCAGGCCATAGGGCCCACGCGCTCGGACATACCGAACTCGCGGACCATCTTGCGAGCCATCTCGGTGGCCCTTTGCAGGTCGTTGGAGCCGCCCGTCGACAGCGTGCCGAAGATGAGCTCCTCTGCGCAGCGGCCTCCCATCATCACGCACAAGGCGTCCTCGATGTACTCACGCCAGTAGGTGTGGCGTTCTTCGATAGGCAGCTGCTGGGTGACGCCCAACGCCATGCCGGTGGGCAGGATCGTGACTTTATGGACGGGGTCGGCGTCGGGCAGGACGTAGGCCAGGACGGCGTGGCCGCCTTCGTGGTAGGCGGTGGCCATCTTTTCTTTTTCCGACAGGACCGTCGACTCTCGCCTCTGGCCCATGAGGACCCGGTCGCGGGCGGCGTCGAAGTCGGCCATGGCGATGGCTGAAGCGCTCCGCCGTACAGCGTGCAAGGCCGCCTCATTGACCAGGTTGGCCAGGTCGGCGCCGCTCATGCCGGGAGTGCCCCGGGCCACCACCATCAGGTCGACGTCGGGCCCGATGCGCTTGTCCTTGCAGTGCACCTTCAAGATGGGCAGGCGCTCCTCGAGGTCGGGCAGGGGGACCACGATCTGGCGGTCGAAGCGGCCGGGACGCAGCAGGGCCGGGTCCAGGATGTCGGGCCGGTTGGTCGCCGCCATCATGACGATGCCCTCGGTGGCCTCGAAACCGTCCATTTCGGCCAGCATCTGGTTGAGGGTCTGTTCCCGCTCGTCGTGGCCGCCGCCCAACCCGGCCCCGCGTTTGCGCCCGATGGAGTCGATCTCGTCGACGAAAATGATGGCCGGTGCCTGTTTGCGGGCGCTCTGGAAGAGGTCACGCACCCTGGACGCCCCGACCCCGACGAACATCTCCATGAAGTCCGAGCCGGTGACCGACATGAACGGCACCCCGGCTTCGCCCGCCACTGCCCGTGCCAAAAGGGTCTTGCCCGTGCCGGGCGGGCCGACCAGGAGCACCCCTTTGGGGATTTTGGCCCCGATCTCCTTGAACCGGGCTGAGGACCGTAGGAAGTCCACGACTTCTCGGATTTCCGTTTTTACGCCCTCGTAGCCGGCCACGTCGGCGAAGGTCGTCCGGGGCCGTTCGGTCGTGTACACCTTGGCCCGGCTCCGCCCGATGGACATGATCCCGCCCATCTGGCCCTGCGCCCGGCGCGCCATCCAGACGAAGACGAGCACGACGACGCCGATCAGGATCAAAGTGGGGAGAAGGCTTATGAACCACGAGTTGCCCGGGGAACTGAAGGACAGGCCCCCCTTGCTGCCCAGGTACTTCTGCAGCATGGACACCTCGGTGGTGTCCATTACGACGCTGCCCACCGGGCCCTGGGTCTGGTACAGGGCCCCGTTTGTGCCCGTGAACTGGATGACCCCGTTGTTGCTGTTGACCTCCGCGCTCCTCACCAGGCCATGCTGAAGCTCGTTGACGAAGTCGCTGTACTTGACCGTGGGCGCCTGCGTGGCGGACATCAGGTTGGAGACGAGGAAGGCCACGAGCACGACCGCGGCCAACGCCATGAGCACCCAGCGCCACGAGCGGTCCGGGCCTGTCGGCTGGTTTGTACCATTGGGCCGGTCGGGCGGGCGCGACCGCATGTCTCCGGGTTGCCGGCTCATATCGCCTCAATCCTAGGCCGCACGGGACGTATATCACGGAGGGGCGCCCCCGGAGGCGGCGGGGCGGCCTACCTGCGGTAGTTTCGAGGGCGTGAACTCCGGACACTGCGCCCGCCCCGCTTGTTACGGCGCCGCGGCCGCCTGGCTCGCCTACGATTACGATGCGCGCTGTGCGTGGTTGGACGATGATGCGACCGACGCCGGGCCCGAAGACCGCCGGCTCTCGGCCCATGTGTGGCCTTTGTGCGAGCGCCATGCCGACACTCTCAAGGTCCCTCGGGGCTGGTTCTGCGTCGACCGCCGGGCGGCGCGCTTCGGCTTGGGGGACGGCGACGCCTCGCCGGCGCCGGCCCCCGGGGCGGAGGCTACCGACGACGGTGCCGGTCCCCCTAAACCCGGCGGTACCCGCGACAACGACGCCCGTCCGGAGGCGCCCGGTGCCACTGGAGGCGGTCGCCTCAGTTCCATCCTCTGAGCGTGCCCGATCGGCCCGGTCGACCCTAACCCCCGGGCCTACTGGGGCCTGGTGTCCTGTCCGCCCTGGGCCGCCCCTTGGGGCAGGCCCGGGAGCCGTCGCTTCAAGGCCCTTACGGCCTACGTCGGGCCGGGCTAAGGCTGGCCCGGTGATTTGCCGATGAAATAGGCAGCCCCAGCGCGCATCCCTGGCCTGGATGTGGCCCAGGGGTTGGGAGCAACGGGCGTCCAAGGAGGGTTCCGCCGTGAAGTGTCCTAACTGTGAGACCAGGGAGCTGGTGGTCATCCAGATGGTGGTCAGCGGTGAGCTAGTGGGTCTGCACAGCTGCTCGTTCTGCGACCTGCGTTGGTGGGAGAGCCGAGACGGGATCCTCTCTCTGGCCGGGGTGCTCGACCTCGCTACCGTCGAGCGCTGAGGCGGGCTGAGCCACCCAGTTCCGGGCCGGGCCGGTCTGGCCCCCGTTCGCCCCTGGTTTCCAAGATGCGCCAGCACCGACCACAATGGCTACCAATGGCCTACACCGACGAGCGGGCCGGCGTGCCGTCAACGGCGGAGGGCGAGCAGTGGCACGAGGCCCCCGGTGACGGAGCGGACGGCGGTACCAGCCCCGACCAAGGCGGCCCTGGCCCCGCGGGCAAGCCCCGCCACGCGCTCGAGGGTGGTCGCGTTTACTGGGAGATCGCCCGCAGGCTGGCCAAGCCCGAACAGTTCGTCACCTTCGTCGTCGTGGCCGCCGCCGTGGTGTTCACGTTCGTGCAGTTCGAGCCGTCCAACCTGTTCCGCAACACGACAATTTCGGGCGGTGACACCGGGGCCCATGTGATCCTGCCCTGGATAGCCGAGCACCAGCTGTTGCCCAACCTCCGCCTGACGGGCTGGACGTCGTCCAACTGGGACGGGTTCCCGGCCGTGACCTTCTACTTCCCCCTGCCCATATACAGCATCGTGGCGTTGGCCAAGGTGGTCCCGTACAACGTCGCCTTCAAGCTTGGCACCGCCGCGCCCATGATCCTGATGCCGGTCGCCGGTTGGCTCATGGGGCGCCTGGCCAAGGCGCCCTTCCCCGTTCCCGCCGTGTTGGCGGCGGCGACCCTGCCTTACATGTTCGGCACCGAGTACTCCATCTACGGCGGCAACATCCCCTCTACACTTGCGGGCGAGTTCGCCTTCTCCTGGAGCCTGTGGTTCGCCCTGGTCTTTTTGGGCCTGGTGATGCGCGGCCTGCCGACAGGGCGCTACCGCGCCCTGGCCGCGGCCATGTTCGCCTGCACGTTCATGTCCCACATCGACCCGACCATGTTCGCCACCATGGGCCTGATCGTGCTCATATTGCTGTACGGGCTGCGCAACCGGGACTGGCGGGGCGCCCTGTGGTGGGCGGTGCCCACCGTCGTGGTCGGCGGGTTCATCGCCGCGTGGTGGGCATTGCCGTTCGAAGTGCGGTTCCCCTATGTCACGAACATGGGTTACACCCGCAACACCGACTTCCTGGCCGGCCTGTTCCCGATGAGCAACCCCAATGACACCTGGTTGTTCGTCCTGGCTGCCGTGGGCGCGGTGCTGAGCCTGGCCAACCGCCGTCGGATCGGCGAGTTCTTCGCCATCATGGGCGTCCTGGCCGCGCTGGCCTTCCGGTTCATGCCCCAGAGCATCCTGTGGAACAACCGGGTGCTGCCGTTCTGGTTCCTTTCCCTGTACCTACTGGCAGGCCTGGCCGTGGCCGAGCTTTATTGGCTACTGGCGCAACGCAGCACCAATTACCTGGTGACCCTGCGGGCGGCCATGCTGCCGGCGCCGCTCGTCGTGCTGGTGCTGGTGCTGGTCTGGGTGGGCTTCCCGCTGCGCATCCTCCCGGGCGAGCACGCCGTGGCCAATGGTGACTACGAGTTCCTCGGGATACCGCAGAAAAGCGAGTCCTACATACCGAGCTGGATCAGCTGGAACTACAGCGGGTACCAGGCGGGGTGCACGTCGCTGGCCACCGACCCCGGCCAGGCGGCGTCGTGCGCCAAGACCCGGTGGCCCGAGTACGAGGACATCGTGGCCGCGCTCGGGAAGATCTCCAAGACCTACGGCTGCGGCAGCCTCATGTGGGAGTACCAGTCGCAAATGAACAACTACGGCACCCCGGACGCACTGACCACGCTGCCCTACTGGACCAACGGGTGCATCGGCTCGATGGAGGGCCTCTACTACGAGGCCTCGGCCACGACGCCGTTCCATTTCATCGACCAGTCGGAGCTGTCCCTGCAGCCGTCCGACCCCATGGTCGGTATCCCCTACGCCAGCGCACCGGACGTGGCCCTCGGTGTCCAGCACCTCCAGATGCTCGGGGTCAAGTACTACATGGCCCTCAACACCGAGCTCCAGCAACAGGCCGCTGCCGACCCGTCGCTCAAGCTCATCGACACGCTCGGGCCCTTCGAGATCAGCTACGCCGGCAATACCAGCGGCCCGACCGGCACCCAGCGCCAGTTCTGGAAGCTCTACCTCGTCCTCGGTTCGCCCCGGGTGCACCCCCTGGCCAACCAGCCCGTCGTCATGTCCGGGCTCAACAACTCGAGCCAGCCGAAGTACCTGAAAGTGATGACCAGCTGGTACGACAACCCGACGGACTGGGACGTCTACCTCGCCTCCAGTGGCCCCGCCAGCTGGGCCAGGATCCCGTACTCCGGGCCCGCCACGCCGGTCGTATGGCCCCAGCAGCTGGTCAAGCCCGAGCCCTCCACCACGGTCAGCAACATCGTCGAGCACAACGCCTCGATCAGCTTCGACGTGTCGCGCACCGGCGTGCCCGTGGTGGTGACGATCTCCTACTTCCCCAACTGGCAGGTGTCGGGGGCCACCGGCCCCTACCGGGTCAGCCCCAACCTGATGGTGGTGGTGCCGACCTCGCACCACGTGAGCCTGTCCTATGGCACCACGCCCGTGGACTACGAGGGTTGGGGGCTCAGCATCCTCGGCCTGCTCGGCCTGGTGGTCCTGGTGCGCCGCCCCGTCGCCCCGGTGCGGGCGGTACGCCGCACGGGCATGGTGCGCTTGCCGGTGTGGGCGGTCGACGCGTCGTTCGTGGGGGACGCGGTGAAGGGCGCGTGGGGCCGGGAGCCGTCGCCGCCACCACCGTACGAGCAGATGGGGCCGGCGTCCCACAACGGCGCCGCTGGTGCCCACTTTGGGCCCTCCGGGCACGGCAACGGTGCCACCGGTGAGGCCAACGGGGGCCCGGCCGCAGGTGAGCCGGCCGCAGGCGAGCCGGCCGCAGGCGAGCCCGCCGCAGGCGAGCCCGCCCAGGCGGGGCACGAGGAGCAGGCGCGGCCCGGGCCACCGTGAGGCCAACTCGGCGACGGGGGCCGTGACCCGGGCCCGTCACCGGCCCGTTCCACCGGCCCGTTCCACCGGCCTGTTCAAGGGTTTGTTAGCTTGTCCACGGACACTGTGACCATGGCCTCTCTCGACGACATATTCAAGGCGTACGACATTCGTGCCCTGGTGCCCGAGCAGCTCAACGCGGACCTGGCCCGAAAGGTGGGCAACGCCTTCGCCACCTTCACCCACAGTCCCCGCGTCCTGGTCGGCCAGGACATGCGGCCTTCGGGCGCCGAGCTGGTGGCGGCGTTCACCGACGGGGTCACGGCGGCGGGCGTGGACGTGGTCCTGCTCGGCCTGGTCTCGACCGATGAGCTCTTTTATGCCACGGGCGCCCTGGACGCCCCCGGCGCCATGTTCACCGCCTCGCACAACCCGGCCCGCTACAACGGGATCAAGCTGTGCCTGGCCCGGGCCAAGCCGGTGGGGATCGAGTCGGGGCTGGCCGAGATCCGGGCCACGGTGGAAAGCGGGCAGTTCAAAGTGGTCCCCGGGCCCGAGCGGGGGACCGTGAGCCGGCGCGACGTCCTGGCCGAGTATGCCGCCAAGGCCCGTAGCTTCGTCGACGAGGGCGTGCTCAGGCCGCTACGAGTAATAGCTGACACCGCCAATGGGATGGGGGGGCTGGTGGTCCCGGCCGTATTCGAGGGACTGCCTTTTGACCTCGAGATGCTCTACCCCGAGCTCGACGGCAGTTTCCCCAACCACCCGGCCGATCCCATCCAGGCCGAGAACCTGCGAGACCTGCAGGCGACGGTGCTGTCCAGGGGCGCCGACGTCGGCCTGGCCTTCGACGGGGACGCCGACCGGTGCTTCCTGGTCGACGACCAGGGCCAGCCCGTGAGCGGGTCGACGACGACGGCCATGGTGGCCAAGGCCATGCTCGAAAAGTACCCGGGCTCGATCGTCCTGTACAACCTCATCTGCTCCAAGACCGTGCCCGAGGTGATCCGTGAGAGCGGGGGGACACCGGTCGTGACCAGGGTCGGCCATTCGTTTATAAAGGGCATCATGGCCGAGACGGGAGCAGTTTTTGGAGGCGAGCACTCGGGCCATTATTATTTCCGTGAAAATTACAACGCCGACTCGGGTTCCATTGCCGCATTAGTGGTCCTGGAAGTTGTCTCTAAAGCCGGCATGCCCCTGTCCCAGTTGCGAAAACCGTTCGAGCGCTACGCTCAGTCGGGCGAAATAAATACCGAGGCCGCCCACCCGACGGCTGTAATCGAGGCCATCGGGCGGGTGTTCGCCGACGGGTACCCCGAGGCCGGCCAGTCCCGCCTGGACGGCTTGACGGTGGACCTCGGGGACTGGTGGTTCAACTTGAGACCTTCCAACACTGAGCCTCTGGTGCGCCTCAATGTCGAGGCCGGCGACCGGGACGCCTGTGCCGCCCACACCCAGCAATTGCAGGCGCTCATAAAGGAGCATTCATAGCCATGGCCCTCGACCCACTGCTCCTGGAGATCTTGGCCTGCCCGCAGGACAAGGGCCCGCTGCTTTACTTCGCCGACGAGGGGTCGCTTTACAACCCGCGTCTGCGGCGGCGCTATTCGATAAAAGATGACATCCCGGACATGCTTATAGACGACGCCGAGGACGTCAGCGCGGCGGAGCACGAGAGGTTGGTAAACAAAGCCGAGGCCGAGGGCATAAAACCCAATTTCGAGGCTCGATCCGAGGAGCGATAGGTGCCGGTACTCGACACGGACGGGATGTTCGGCCAGGCCGAGATCTTCCCCGAACAGGTCCAGGAAGCTTTCCGGGGTTCGGCCGCCATAACCGGCCTGCCGCGGCGTGAGGACATCCAGAACGTGGTGGTCATCGGTATGGGTGGCAGCGGTATCTCCGGCGACGTGCTCCAGGCCATCGCCTCGCCGCTGCTGCCCGTCCCGGTGACGGTCGTAAAGGGCTACGAGTGCCCGCATTTTGTGGACGAGGCGTCGCTCGTCTTCGCCGTCTCGTGCTCGGGGGCCACCGAAGAGACGGTCGAGGCGGCCGCCGACGCCGCCCTGGCCGGCGCCAAGATGGTGGTCGTGGCCGGCGGGGGCGAACTGGTCCGCCTGGCCCAAGCGTGGGGGGCACCCTGCATTGGGGTGCCGCCCGTGCCCTGGCCCCGGGTCGCCTTCGGGGCCATGTCGGTGCCGCTGCTGGTTGTCCTCTGGCGCATGGGCTTCCTCCCCGGGGCCGACCTGTGGGTCGAAAGAGCCGTCGAACAGCTCCAGCGGCGCCGTGACGAACTGGTCGCCGCCGGCAGCTCGTCCGGGGCGGCCGAGGTGGCCCGGCGTATCGGGGCCGCGGTCCCCGTCGTGCATAGTGGGGGGCCGATCGGCTACGTCGCCGCCCAGCGCTGGAAGGCCCAGGTCAACGAGAACGCCAAGCGCCTGGCCTTCTCGGCCACCCAGCCCGAGCTGTGCCACAACGAGGTCTGCGGGTGGGCCGAGCCCTCCAAGCAGGTGGCCGCCGGCATGTGCCTCGTGGCCCTGCGCCACGACGGCGAGCACCCTCAGGTCGGGCGCCGGTTCGACATCGTCGCCGACATCGTACGGCCCTGGGTGAGCGACGTCATCGAGGTACGGGCCCAGGGCGACGGCGACCTGGCCCAGTTGTTCGACCTCACCTACTTCGGTGACTATGTTTCGCTTTGGCTGGCGGCCGACGCCGGCATTGACCCCGGCCCGATCGACGTGCTCATGTGGATGAAGAAGCGCCTGAGCGGGGCCCGCGACACCTAGAGCGCTCCCGGGCATGTCCACCCGTCCCCGGCAACCGGCCCAGCCCAACCGGCCCAGCCCAACCGGCCCAGCCCCATCGGGCCGGCGTGTAACTTGAGCTGGAGGCCTCGACGGGTCTGTGGTTGCAAGTCGACGCCAGCCGCAGGCAAAACGACCCACGTAAGGCAACCTGTGGTTGCTGAGCATGGTGCGGCTTAGGAGTAAGTCCTGCCCGCCGGCGGGCCGATGGTCGGCCCGGGGCGGAGACGACGAGGAGCGGGGCGCCGGTGGTGTTGGGCAAATGCCGCCGCCGCCGGTCCGCCGAGCGACGCAGCAGGCGAGTGTGGGGGCAAAGACCAGGTCAGCCGCCGGGGCCTCAACCAGGGCGAGACCATTATCTACGGGCCTCGGCGGGCCGGGTACGGTCCCCCGAGGGCCAGGTGCGGTCCCCGGAGGGCACGTGTGGTCCACAGTTGCGCGTTCTGGGCGCCTGGGGGGCCGGTGGGCTGAGTTCGCCAGAGCCTGCTGGTAGTTTGGAGGGAGCCATGAGCGTCCTGACCAAGTTCCTGAGGATGGGCGAGGGGAAGAAGCTGCGCGCGCTGCAGTCCCTCGTGCCGGACATAAATGCTCTGGAGGCAGAGCTAGAAGCCCTTTCGGACGAGGATCTCGCCCACAAGACGATCGAGTTCAGGGAGCGCCTGGCCAACGGCCAGGACCTCAACGACCTGCTCAGCGAGGCCTTCGCCGTTGTGCGCGAGGCGGCCAAACGCACCATCGGCCAGCGTCATTACGACGTCCAGCTCATGGGCGGTGCCGCTCTGCACCTCGGCTGGATCGCCGAGATGAAGACCGGTGAAGGCAAGACGCTGGTGTCCACGCTGCCCGTATACCTCAACGCCCTCGAGGCCCGGGGCGTGCACGTGGTCACGGTCAACGACTACCTGGCCTCTCGCGACGCCGAGTGGATGGGCAAGATCCACCGGTTCCTCGGGCTCACCGTGGGGCGGGTCTCCCCGGAGATGCCCGAATGGCAGGACAAGAAGGACGCTTACAACTGCGATGTGACCTACGGCACCAACACCGAGTTCGGCTTCGACTACCTGCGTGACAACATGGCCCGCAGCCTGGACCACATGGTCCAGCGGGGCCACCCCTTCGCCATCGTCGACGAGGTCGACTCCATCCTGATCGACGAGGCCCGCACACCGCTCATCATTTCGGGACCGTCAAGCGAGTCGGCCCGCTTGTACTACCAGTTCGCCGGGGTGGCCCGCAGCCTGTCCCGGGAAACCGACTACGACGTGGACGAGGAGAAGCGCACCGTCGCCCCCACCGAGGAGGGCATCGAGAAGGTCGAGAGCCTGCTCGGGATCGACAACCTCTACGACCTGGGCACGGCAAACCTGGTCCACCAGTTGACCAAGGCGCTGCAGGCCAAGGAGCTGTACAAGAGGGACAAGGAGTACCTCGTGGCCGACGGCGAGGTGAAGATCGTCGACGAGTTCACGGGCCGCGTGCTGGAGGGCCGGCGCTGGTCTGATGGCCTCCACCAGGCCGTCGAGGCCAAAGAGCGGGTCCCGATCAAGGAAGAGAACCACACCTGGGCCACGGTGACGTTGCAAAACTACTTCCGCCTGTACGACAAGTTGTCCGGGATGACGGGCACGGCCCTGTCGGAAGCGTCCGAGTTCGGGTCGACCTACAAGATCCAGGTCGTGCCCATCCCGACCAACCTCCCGATGGTGCGCCAGGACTACCCTGACTTCGTCTACCGCTCTGAGAAGGCGAAGTTCAACGCGGTGGTGGACGATGTGTTCGACCGCTTCGAGAAGGGCCAGCCCGTGCTTGTCGGTACCGCCTCGGTGGAGAAATCGGAGGTCCTGTCGAGGCTGTTCACCAAGCGGGGCATCCCTCACCAGGTCCTCAACGCCAAGCAGCATTTCCGGGAGGCGGCCATCATTGCCCAGGCCGGCCGGCTGCACTCGGTCACCGTGGCCACCAACATGGCCGGGCGCGGCGTCGATATCCTTCTGGGCGGTAACCCTGAGGGCCTGGCCCAGGAAGCGGTGCGGGCCGAGGGCCTGGAGCTCACCAGTGAAGAGGGCACGGCCCGCTTCAACGAGCTGTTCGCCAAGTACAAAGAGGAGTGCGCGGCCGAGGGAGACCAGATACGCGCCCTGGGGGGCCTCTATGTGCTCGGCTCCGAGCGCCACGAAGCCCGGCGGGTAGACGACCAGTTGCGGGGACGCAGCGGCCGCCAAGGCGACCCCGGCGAGAGCCGGTTCTTCCTCTCCCTGGAGGACGAGCTCATGCGCCTCTTCGCCCAGGGCATGATGCAGTGGGCCATGGGGCGGTTCCCCGAGGACATCCCGATCGAGAACCGCATGGTGACGCGAGCGATCGAGAGGGCCCAGCACAACGTCGAAGCCCGCAACGCCGAGGTCCGCAAGGACGTCCTCAAGTACGACGAAGTGATGAACGAGCAGCGCAAGGTGGTCTACGCCCGGCGCATCCAGGTCATGGAGGGCGAGGACCTCCGCCAGCGCACGATCGACGTCATCACCTCGGCCCTCGACTCGATGATCCGGGCGCACTGCCCGTCCGACTTCCACGAGGAGTGGGACCTCGACGGCCTACTGACCGAGGCCCGGCTTTATTTCCCCACCCAGCAAAGCGTGGAGACGCTGAAAGACCTGGCCAGCACCGACGCCTTGTACGAGGCCCTGGTCGGTGAGGCGATCGAGTTCTACGAGAAGAAGGAGCAGTCGATGCCGGCGGCTCCCGACGGCGTGCCCGAGGACACGATGCGCCAGTTCGAGGGCGAGATAATGCTCCAGCTGATCGACCAGCGCTGGCGCGAGCACCTGTCCGAGATGGACTACCTGCGGGAAGGCATCAACCTGCGGGCGATGGGCCAGCGCGACCCCTTGGTCGAGTGGCAGCGCGACGGTTATGAGATGTTCGGCCAAATGATGTCGAGCATCGACGACGACTACGTGAAGTACGTCATGCACGCCCAGGTCCAGGTCATGGACCGCCCCGCCATCGACCCCGGCCTGGTGGGGGCGCAGTACTTGGCCCAGGAGGGCCCCGTGCTCGGCTCGCAGGCCATTGCCGGTGCTCTGGCCGCCGGCCCGGCCCCGGGCGAAGAGGTGGTCTTCGCCGCCGAAGAGAACACGGGCACCCTCGTGGGAGGCTCGGTCCGCGCCCGCGCCAACGGCGACGGCGCCGTCCCCGGCGCCGTCCAGCCTGTGAGAGTGGCGGCCTCGCCGGCCTCGGAGTTTGACCGCGCCGGGCGCAACGACCCGTGCCCGTGTGGGAGCGGCAAGAAGTTCAAGTTCTGCCACGGGAAATAATTGCGGGATCTTTCCGAGGACCTCTCGGCCCTGCGCCGGCGCCTGGACGAGGCGGCCGCATACCTCGATATCGAGACCACCCGCAAGCGTCTGGCGGAGCTAGAGCCCGAGCTCGTGCGCCCGGACTTATGGGACGACCCGGAACGAGCCCAGAAGACCACCCGGGAGTACGCGGCGCTGAAGGACGACATCGACCTTCTGGACGGCCTGGGCGCCAGACTGGCGGACGCCGAGCTCCTTTACCAACTGGCCCAGGAGGAGGCGGACGACTCGGTTGCCGGTGAGCTCGAGGCTGCTGTTGCCGCCCTGGCGTCCGAGCTCCACCAGCTCGAGCTCCGCTCGCTGTTCACCGGCGAGCACGACGAGCTCGACGCCGTCTGCGAGGTGCACGCCAAGGACGGGGGCACCGACGCCCAGGACTGGGCCGAGATGCTGTTGCGCATGTACCAGCGCTGGGTGGAGCGCCGGGGCTTCGCCCTGGAGATAGACGAGGTCAACCTGGGCCAGGAGGCGGGCGTCCTTTCCGCCACCTTCATCATCAAGGGCCGTTACGCCACGGGGCTGATGGCCTCCGAACGCGGTGTGCACCGCCTGGTGCGCATGTCCCCCTTCGACTCCCAGCACCGGCGTCAGACCAGCTTCGCGGCGGTGACGGTGGTGCCGTTCTTCGAGGACCTGAGCGGCGAGGTCAACATCGACGAGAAAGACCTGCGGGTCGACACGTACCGCAGCTCCAGCGCCGGCGGCCAGCACGTGAATGTCACCGACTCTGCCGTACGTCTCACCCACCTCCCCACTGGCCTGGTGGTCTCCTGCCAGAACGAGCGCTCACAGCACCAGAACAAGGCCCGGGCCATGCAGATCCTGGCTGCCCGCCTGGCCGAACGTGCCCGGGAAGAGCGAGCCGCCGAGATGTCCGCCATGGCCGGCCCCAAGGCTCAGATCGGCTGGGGCTCCCAGATCCGTAGCTATGTGCTCGCCCCGTTCCAGCTGGTCAAGGACCTGCGCACGGACTACGAGACCGGCAACGTCGCCGCCGTGCTGGACGGCGACCTGGACCCGTTCATGGAGGCCTACTTGCGGTGGCGGCGCACTTCCCGGCAGTGACGCCGGGGCGGTGGCCCCGCCGCGCCCGGGAGCGGGGAGCCAGTGAGCGGGGAGCCGGTAGTAGCCGCATGTTTGGCATGATGGCGGATGAGATGGAGAACGAACAGGAACTGTCCACAGCTGAGCTGCCCACGCCTGAGCTGGTCGATGTGCTGACCAGTGAAGGGGAGCTGACTGATGAGGAAAAGTCGGCGCGCCTCGCCCAACTGACCGAGATCATCGAGATGGTGCGCCCCATCATCCAGCAGGACGGCGGGGATTTGCTGCTGTTGAGTGCGGACGTCGAGTCCGGTGTGATCGAGCTGCAGCTCCAGGGCGCCTGCAGTTCGTGCGCCATCAGCGCCACCACGCTGCAGGCCGGAGTGGAGCGGATCCTTAAGGACCGCCTGGACTGGGTGACCGAGATCTCCGGCGGCGTCGACGAGGAGATGGACTGGGAAGAGAGCGCCTCCATGGGCCGGGGCGCCTACGTTCCCAAGTGGTGACGCAGGCCGGCCAAGTGCTGGCTCGCTCCGGCCACCGCTAGCCGCCGGGCGGCGTGCGCAGTCCGGGACGGCCATCCTCGCCCGGGCCGCGGTCGGCGGGATAACCTGCGCTTATATGTCGAGCACATCGGGGCCGGCGACGTCCCCGCCAGTGGCCCTGCGGGACCGGGCGGTCACCGTCGCCACCGAGCTGGGGGCCCGGGCGCTGCACAGCACCGAGAGCTGGGTGCTCCGGCACTCGGTGGTGCCGACGACGCCTTTTCTGCCGCTCGAGACCTTCCCCTGGGTCGAGCGTATGGAACAAATGGTGCCCGTGGTGCGGGCCGAGCTTGACGAGGTGCTCAGCCATCGCGAAGACCTGCCCAATTTCCAGGACATTTCCATAGACCAGGCATCTATCAGCAACGACGACGGCTGGAAGACGTTCTTTTTCTTGGCCTACGGGTTCCGTTCGGAGGCCAATTGCCGACGTTGCCCGAAGACGGCGGCGCTGCTCGACAGCATCCCGGGCCTGGTGACGGGGTTCTTCTCCATCCTCTCCCCGGGCAAGCACATACCGCCGCACCGGGGGCCATGGCGAGGCGTGGTGAGGTACCACCTGGCCCTCAAGGTCCCCGAGCCCGCACTGGCGTCGGGCATAAAGGTCGGCGGGGAGGAAGCACACTGGGAGGAAGGCAAGAGCCTTCTGTTCGACGACGGCTACACCCACGAGGCGTGGAACGGCACGGACGGGGTCCGGGTCGTGCTCTTCTGTGACATCCTGCGGCCTTTGCGCCCGCCCGCCGAACAGGTCAACCGCGCCCTCATGAAGGCCATCAGCTGGTCCCCGTTCATTCAGGACGCGCGCCACCGCCACGAGGCGTGGGAGAAGCGCGTCGAGAACCTGCGCTGGGGCAATGGCAATTGAGCAATAGCAATGGAGCCGTCGGGGCCCCCGTGCCGGTCTCGGCGGACATCTTCGAGAAATGTACGGTCCCCGAACAGTGGGCCGCCGCCGAGGCGCTCGGCCTCAACCCCTTTTACCGCGAGCTCTCGAGCGAGATCGGCCCGACGATCAGGTACCGCGGGTCAGAGCTGGTCATGTTGGGCTCCAACAACTACCTCGGCCTTACCACCGACCCCCGGGTCAAGAAAGCGGCGGTGGACGCCGTGGCCCGGTACGGCACCGGCCTCACCGGCAGCCGGCTGCTCAATGGCACGCTACCCTTGCACACCGAGCTCGAGGAGTTCCTGGCCGATTGGGTCGGCATGCAGCAGGCGCTGGTCTTCACCACCGGTTACACGGCCAACCTGGGCCTGATAGCCACCCTCGTCCAGGCCGGCGACGCCGTTTTTTGCGATTCCGCGGCCCATGCCTCCCTGGTGGACGGGGCCAGGCTGGCTGACGGGGTGCTGCGGGCCTTCCGGCACAACCGTCCCAACAGCCTGCGCCGGGGCTTACAGTCGTGGCGCTCGCAGCCCGGCGCCGGGGGAGTGCTCGTAGCCGTCGACGGCATCTACTCAATGGAGGGGGACTGGGCGCCCCTGGTGGAGGTCAGGGCCCTGTGCGACCAGCACCAGGCCCGACTGCTGGTGGACGAGGCGCACGCCCTGGGGGTGGTGGGGCCGTCGGGTTCGGGCACCTCGGCGGCGCGGGGAGTGCGCGCCGACCTCATCATGGGTACCTTCTCTAAGTCCCTGGCCAGCTGCGGAGGTTTCATTGCCGGGCCGGCCGAGGTGATCGAGTACCTGCGGCTGTACTGCCGGCCCATCCTGTTCACGGCGTCCAACGTCCCCGCCTCCCTGGGTGCGGCCCTGGCCGCGGCCAAGATCGCCCGGGACGAGGACTGGCGCCGCCAAGCGGTGCTGGCGCTGGCTGAGCGCCTCCGCCACGGCCTGTCCGATCTCGGTTTCCGCGTCGGCGGCACCGACAGTTGCATCGTGCCCGTCCACGTCGACGACCTCCTGGGCACGGGGATCCTGTGGAGAGCCCTGCTCGACCGCGGCGTGTACACCAACTGCTCGATCCCGCCGGCGGTGCAACGGCCCATGTTGCGGACCTCGGTGATGGCAACCCATACCGAGGACCAGATCGACAGAGCGCTCGAGGCGTTCGAAGAGATCGCCCGCGACGGGGTGGTCGAGGCGGGCCGCGAGCGCCTGCTGGGCCTGCTGGAGCTCGAGGGCAGCGTTTGAGCGCCCGCCTTGCTTCCCCGGCGCCGGACGGCCGGCGGGCGGGATGAGCTCGGGCGGCCTGGTCGTGGGCGTGACCGGCGCCACCGGCCATATAGGGGGGCTGCTTTTGGCCGGCTTGGCGGCGAGCCCCGAAGTGGCCGAGGTGCGGTCGGTGGGCCGGCGCCCTTTGAGCCCGGCCGTCACCGGGCTGCTCCACGGCCGTTCCGTTCATGTGCGCGCCGACGTCCGCGATCCGGCTGCCCGCCGGGCGCTAGAGGGGGTCGACGTGCTCTACCACCTGGCCGCCCAGGTCTGGCAGGGCAGGGGCGCCGGCGGCCTGGCCACGATGGCCGAAGTGAACGTGGACGGCACCCGCAACATCCTGCGCGCCCGTGCCGGCGCCGTCGTGCTGGTGTCCTCGGCCGCCGCTTACGGTGCCTGGCCGGACAACCCGCTGCCTATGGACGAGGACCACCCCGCCTGCCCCAACCACGAATGCCCCTACGGAGGCCACAAACTGCTGTCTGAAGCCATATGCGCCCAGGAACAAAGCAACTGGGCCATAGTGCGCTTGGCCGCCGTGCTCGGCCCTCACGCCGATGCCAGGGTGGCTCGGGCGGTGCAGGGCTACCGCCTGGCCGTACCGGCCGTACGGGGCGTGCGCCAGGCCGTGCAGTGGCTGGACGAAGCCGACGCCGTCGCCGGCCTACAGGCGGTCGGGCGAGCGCTGGTGGCTCCCGGGCGGGACGTGGCCGGCGAGGTGTTCAACATCGCCACCCAGGACTGGCTCAGCGCCCCGGAGGCGGCGGCCGTCGCCCACAGCCGCGTCGCCACGGTGCCGCGCCGGTCATTGCTGGCTGGGGCGCGGGTGGGCCGGCGGTTGGGCATCACCCCGTTCGGTGCCGACCGCGCCGTCCTCATAACCGGGCCGCTGGCCCTGTCGGTGACCAAGGCCACCAAGGTGCTCGGCTGGCAACCCGAGCGGACCTCAGCGCAGGTGCTCTCGGACGCCCTGGCCCGGGGCTGGCAGGGCCTACCCCTGAACCGGGAGCCGTAGGTCCTTCTTGTAGAGCCGCCACACCTTGTACCGGCGGGCTCCCATGTCCTCCAGCTGGCTGTTTATGCGGTGGTTGATGGCGAGGGTCCAGGACGCCTCGGCCGTCTCGACCCCGTCGTCGTACAGGCGCTCAACGATCTCGGAGTAGAGCATCGGCCCCATGCCCACGCTCATCACGTCGGCCCGTACGCCCAGGGCGATGACGCGCACTTGCTTCAGGCGCTTAATGCCGAACAGGAGAGGCACCCACCCGGTGGGCATGAGCCGGCCGCTGCGTACCTTCAACATGAGCTGGTTGACGTCAGGCAGCGCCAGGCACACCGCTACCGGCTCGCCGTCGCGCTCCAGGGCGAAGGCCCAGCGAGGGTTGATCATCTGCTTGATCTGCTTGGCCAAGTGGCGGATCTCGGCCTCGGGCATGGGGGCGAAGCCCCAATTGTGTTGCCAGATGGCGTTGTACAGCTCGAAGAAGCGCCCGACGTCGGCGTCGTAGTCCTTCTTGTCGAGTTGTCGCACGGTCACGTGGGCGCGCTCACGCAGCCGCTGGAGCGTGCGGCGCTGGCGCTCGGACAACGCCGTAGAGTCCCGCTTGAACTGGTAGCCGTACAGGTCCATGGCCTGCTCCCAGCCGGCGCCGGTCCACAGGTCCTCGTAGTACGGCGGGTTCTCCAGGGTGAGCAGGGTGGCCGGGCTGTCGAAGCCCTCCACCAGCAGCCCGAGCTCGTCGTTGGTGGTGAAATTGGCCGGTCCCACCGCGGTCTTGGCGCCCTGGCGCCGGGACCAGTCGAGGGCCAC
This sequence comes from Acidimicrobiales bacterium, assembly GCA_052325485.1. Lineage (GTDB taxonomy): Bacteria > Actinomycetota > Acidimicrobiia > Acidimicrobiales > Palsa-688 > Fen-671. Next base: position 37,582 of record JBKQUU010000172.1, read on the forward strand.
GTCAAAAAGCGAGCCCGCCACTTCGGCGTCGTTTATGGCGTCGAAGAAACCCACCCACGCCCAGGGCTCGTCCTGGAGCTCGTTGAAGCTCGAGTCGATGCACGCGCCGATGCGCCCTACCGGCTTGCCCCCGCGGTGCGCCGTCCACAGTGCCCAACGCTGGTGGGCCCGGGCGGGATGGCGCCGGGACAGCCGGTCGTAGACGCTCAGGCGCAGCGGCGGTACCCAATTGCGGTCGTGCCCGTGCAGACGGAACGGCACGTCGATGAAAACGCGCTTGGCTGGCAGTTTGTCTGCCGGCCTTACCTCGGTCCCAGCCATGGCCGCCACGTTACAGATCGGCGAAATGAGACCTCAACCAGGGCCGGCCGGCACCCGCGTCGGCCTCTTCTGGCGGCCTCTTACGCTGGCATCCCCGGCGGCACCCCGCTAGTCCGCCTGGCGGAGCTCAGGTGGTGTCGGTGGCGTCCCGGCCGCCCGCGCCTCGGGCCTCTGCTTGTTGGGCGAAATGACGATGGTGGGAGCGGGCGGGGCGCCGTCCTCCTCGCCCGGACCAGCCGACTTGCCCGGTGCCGGATGGGTACGCAGGCGCGTGGCTCGCTTCCCGTTGATCGTCACCTGCTCGGTAACCAGAGGCGCCTCTATCTCGCTTATCCCCGACATCCCCACGGGCCTCATGTCGAGCTCTATGACCTTGGCGTTGAGCAGCTGGCGCATGGCCCGGCACACCTCGAAGTCGGACAGGTTGAGCGCTCGCCCGATGGAGCGGAGGTTGCGGCGACCGTCCACCGCCGTCAGTACCCGCCACTGCTCCCGGTCGAGGGTGACCTGTCCCGGGTCGAGCTCGGTGACAAGGCGCGGCTGCACCTCGAGAGAGGGGATGAGGGCCTGGAGCTCTTGCCATTCGGCCAGGCGGCGGCGGGCCTGTTCAATGGCGGCGCGGACCGTGACGTTGGCGCCCTCGACCGGGGCGTTCGCCCGCCCGGGGTGGAACTCGAAGTTGCCCCGGTCGGTGCCCAACAGCTCGAAACAAGTCTCCTGGATGCGTTGCGCGGCATCGCCCGCCACCCCCGCCGCCTGGTGCTCGGACTGGTCGGCGCCGACGATGACGCCGTCGACAAAGAACAGGTTGGCGGTGTAAGAGCGGCCCCTGACATGCAGGCGCCCGCTCATGTTGCGGTCCGCCAGCAGCTCCATTACGGAGCTGAAATCAAGGACGTCAAAAGTACCATGCAACGGCATCGCGCCCATTCTGCCAGCCCCGGACGGCCTGGGTTGCCCGTTCCGGGCCCCTCCCCGGTGGTTCAGGACTCCATAAGGGCGGCGGTGACCCCCCAGCCGTCGGGGAACGAGACCGTCGTTAGCGAGAGAAGGTCGTTGCCGGACCGGAAAACGCAACTGGACGGGAGGTCGCCCGGGGGCGTGCTGCACCCCCGGTACTGAGCCCCCCCGGCAGGGTACGGATTGGCGAACAGAGCGGCGACCGCGCCGGGGCTGGCGTCCTCCAGGGCCGTCTTGCGGGTGTGGTCCGCCCACGCGTCGACCAGTGCGTACGCCGCTTGCGAAGCCGTCGGCTGCGGGGACGGGGGCTTCCAGGCTGCGGGCGGGGTCGTCGGTGCGGAGCGGGCCGCGCTCGATGGCGGTCCCACCGTGGTGGTGGTCACCGCCGTTGCGGTGGTGGTCCCCGTCGTTGCGGTGGTGGTCCCTATCGCCCTGGTGGTGGTCACCGCCGTTGACGTGGTGGTCCCCGCCGTTGACGTGGTGGTCCCCGCCGTTGAGGTGGTCACCGCCCCCGCGCCACCGGTAGTAGTAGTCGACGTCTGAGCCTGGGGCGTGGACCGGCCGCAACTGCTGGCAAAGGGGGCCGGCACCAGAGCGGCCAGGGCTAAGAGCCTCGCCAGCTGTCTCCTGTCCACGGCTGTGATCATGGCAGGGGCGCGCCAGCCCGTGCATGGCACGAGGCGTCGCCGCGCCCGGTACGCGTGTGGCGCGCCGGGCGGCGAGCAAGTCATATTTGCACCGGTGCCGATGCTCCAAACCGTGCTGGCCGCGTCGGGCACTGGGTCGTACGGGCTCTTCTACACGCTCCTGGTCCTTCATGTCGCCGCCGGGCTGACCGGTTTTGCCAGCATCGGCCTGGCCGGCACGTACGCCGGGCGCGCTTCACAGTTCGGCGCCACCCCTGACCAGGGGGACCTGGTCACCGACCAGGCGGACCGTGCCGCCGACCGCACGGGCCCGGCGGCCGACGAGCCGTCTGGGGCCCCCGAGGGCACGACGTCCGAGGAGCTGGTGCGGTACTTCAGACGGCCGGCGGGGCTTTGGTGGGCCCTCCTGGCCGTGCCCTGGCTCGGTCTCGGGGCACTGGCCGCCGAGCCCCATGGTGGTGGGGTGGCCCAGGCATGGGACCTGGGGGCCTTCGTCCTGTGGGCGGCCGCGGCCGTGGTCGCCGCCCTCGCCGTAGTCCCCGCCCTGCACCGGATCCGTTCGGCGCTGGTACGACCGGCCGCGTCTGGTGGGCCCGGGACTGTCGGGCCCGGTGACCTCGACGCCCCCGCCCGGGCCGGGGTGGCCCGGGCCGCACTGGTGGCGAGCCGCGGTGCGGCGGTGTGCGACGTGTTGTTCTTCTTGGCCTTGGCGCTCATGATCTGGCAGCCCTAAAGAAGCGGTGCCGGGCGCCCCCGCCCCTGGTGGCCGAATATCCAGGCCTACATCAGTTGGACGCCATAATGTTTATTACCCAAGCTCTTGCTCGAAATTCCTGGGCTTTTCTTTTCCTAGGCGCGACCGGCAACGCTAAGCTTTTGCCTGTGGCCCTACTTGCGCCCGGCGCGGAGACGAGCAGTGGGACGCCCACGGCGGGCCCCCAGGTGGCCACGGCGGGCCACCGTTCTGGCGGGCCGACAAAGTACCGGGGCCTACCGGTCGCCGAACTGCTGGCTGATTACCGGCTGGCGTTGGTCTCCCGGTGCGTCGACGACCGCGAAATTACCCTTCAGAAGCAGAGCCGGGGTTTTTTTCATATTTCCGGGGCGGGTAACGAGGCTCTCTGCCTGGGTTTGGCGCGGTCTCTGCGACCCGGCTACGACTGGTTCTTTCCTTATTACCGGGACAGGTCTTTGGTGCTGTCCCTCGGGATCAGCCCGACCGAGCTGCTTTTACAGGCTGTCGGCGCCGCTACCGACCCGGCGTCGGCCGGACGTCAAATGCCGTCCCATTTCGGCTCGCGCCGCCTTAATATCGTCACCCAGTCGAGCCCGACCGGGTCGCAGTGCCTGCCGGCGGTCGGTTGTGCCGAGGCCAGCCGGTACATAACCGCCCACCGCCACGAGCGGCTGGCCGGTTGTACTTCCCACGAGGACGAGGTCACCTATGTGTCGATGGGCGAGGGAGCGACGTCTGAGGGCGAGTTCTGGGAGAGCCTCAATACCGCCTGCACCCTTCGCCTCCCGGTGCTGTACGTCATAGCCGACAACGGTTATGCGATCTCGGTCCCTGCCTCCCAACAGGCTCCGGCACCGATTTCCGAGCTCGTGAGGTCGTTCCCCGGGCTTTCCGTCCACCGGATGGACGGCCGTGATTACTTCGAAGTACGCAAAAAGGCCCCCGGCATAGTGAGGGGTGTCCGCCAGGGGCTCGGCCCGGCGCTGGTGCATGCCACGGTGACGCGGCCATATTCTCATTCTTCGGCGGACACCCAGAGCAAGTACCGCCCCCAGTCCGAGCTGGACGACGAAATCACTAATGACCCTATTGCCCTCCTGGAAAGGGCGCTGGTCGAGGGGGGCGTGCTTTCCTCCGACGATCTGGTCCAGATGCGCGAAGAGGCCCGTCTGCTGGTGGCCGAGGCGGCCAAGGAGGCCCTGGCGGCACCGCGACCAGATCCGGCCACTCTGTCCCAGCACTTGCTCGACCTGCCGGACGTGCGGCCGGACGAGTTCGACGAGGACGCCGCCTACTCGACCAGGGGCGCCGGTGACGGGACCGCTCACGTCACGGCGGGCGAGGCCCCCGTGGTGGCCCTAGGCGAGGCGGTCCGCCTGGCCCTGCACGAGGCCATGGCCGATGACCCGCGGGTCCGCGTCTTCGGCGAGGACGTAGCCGATGCGCCGCCCGACCTCCTTGACGAGCTCGAGGGTAAAGGGGGCGTGTTCGGCACCACTTTCGGCCTGCAGCGCAAATTTGGTTCGGACCGCTGCTACAACACTCCCCTGGCGGAGGCCAATATCGTCGGCCGGGCCGTCGGCCAGGGCTTACGAGGGCTTCGGCCCGTACCGGAAGTGCAGTTCTTCGATTACATCTGGACGGCGATGCAGCAGATAAAGAGCGAAGCCGCCACCGTGAGGTGGCGTTCGGCCGGAGAATGGTCCTGCCCCATGGTCTTGCGGGTGCCGATCGGGGGTTACCTGGCCGGAGGCGCTATCTGGCACTCGCAGTCCGGGGTTTCGATATTTGCTCACGTACCTGGGCTCGTCATCGTCATGCCGTCCCGGGCGCTCGACGCCGTCGGCCTGTTGCGTACCGCTCTGGACGGCGAGGATCCGGTCCTTTTCCTGGAGCACAAGCACCTCTTACGCCAGCGTTACACGGAAGACGTCTACCCGGCGGCACATTTCCGGTTGCCCTTCGGCCAGGGCCGTACCGTACAGGCGGGCCGCGACCTCACCATCGTGACTTATGGCGCAACGGTGCAGCGTTCGGTGCTGGCCGCTCGTGAGACCGGTGCCAGCGTGGAGGTCATAGACCTGCGCACCATAATGCCGTGGGACAAGGAGCTCGTGGCGTCGTCGGTCGGCCGCACCGGGCGCTTGCTGGTGGTCTCGGAGGACAACCTCACCTGCGGTTTTGCCGCTGAAGTGGCCTCATGGGCGGGCGAGCACTGCTTCGGGGACCTTGACGCGCCCGTGTGCCGGATAGGCGCCGCCGACACCCACGTACCGTACGAGCCCTTGCTCGAGAGGGCCACGCTGCCCCAGGTGGACCAGATCGCAGAGGCTGCCCGGCGCCTGCTGGCCCACTGAGCGCCTGTAGCCAGCCGACCTGGGCGCCGTCGTCCGGGGTAGACGTGAGGGTGGGTACAGTGGGTGAGGAAAATGGCTCAAATCGCGCGCTCCCTGGTGCGTCTCGTGTTCGTCTTGGTTAGCGCGGGGGCCCTGGTGGCGGCGGCTTTGGTCGCCGTGGGCTACTCGACCGGCCGCCTTATTCACACC
>JBKQUU010000173.1:0-10548 GCA_052325485.1 Acidimicrobiales bacterium
CAGGGGTAAAACGGGCAGGGATAGAACGGGCAGGGATAGAACGGGCAGGGGTAAAACGGGCAGGGATAGAACGGGCAGGGATAGAACGGGCAGGGATAGAACGGGCAGGGGTAACGGGCAGGGGTAACGGGCAGGGATAACGGTCCCACCCCCTGGGCATGATGAAGTACATGGAGCCAGACCGCACCTTCGAACAGCCCCAGTTGCTCCCCGCTGCCGAGCGCCCCCGCTCTCGCGCCACCGCCCCCACCAACCACCGGCGCCAAGTCGGCCTCATCGGCATCGCCCGGGCGCGGGCGGCCCTGGCCCAGGCGGCCCAGCGGGCGGAAGAACGGGCACGTAAAGCGGCCTGAGGCCCGCCACTAACATGCCTGAGGCCCATCACGAACACGCGGCTCGCCCCGAGCACGCCTTAGGCGCCCACCGGACACGCGGCCCGTCACGAGCACACCTGGCACCTAGGCCCGGGGGCTCTAGTACCGTGCGGTGAGTGACATCGCTCGCCGAGGCCTTGGGGCACGGCCCGGACGCCAAGCTCCTGATAGTCACCTGTGACGACCTGGGTGTCAGCTATGCGTCCAATTCGGCCATCTACGACGCCTTGCGCACCGGGGTGGCCACGTCCGCCGGCCTGGTCGTCCCCGGCCCGTGGGCGCGCCAGGCCGCGGCCAGCTACCGGGGCGAGGACGTTGGGGCTCATCTGACCCTCAACGCCGAGTACGACCTTTACCGCTGGGCGCCGGTGACGCGTGCGCCCTCCCTGCTCGATGGCGACGGGGGCTTCCCCCGGACCCTGGTCGACCTGTGGGAGCACGCCGATATCGACGAGGTGCACAAGGAATGCCGGGCCCAGATCGAACGAGCCATCTACTGGGGTTTCGACGTCAGCCACCTCTCGGCCCATCTGGGCGCCCTCGAACTGCGCCCTGAGTTCTTCGACGTGGCCCTGGAGCTGGCCATTGATTTCCGGCTCCCCATGCGCCTGGCCGGGGCAGACCAGCAGTACCAGACCGGGTTCCCCTTCCGTCAACTGGCCGCCGAGGCGGGCGTGCTCAGCCCCGACCGGCTGGTGCGCTCGGCCCGGGGGCACAGCGGCCGAGCGGGCCTCGACCAGCTCCTCAATGACATGCCTCCGGGCGTTACTGAGCTCGTGCTGCGCCCGGCCACCGACACGGCCGAGCTGCGCGCCGTCATGCCCGACTGGCCCGCCCGGGTCCAGGACCACGACATCGCCACCGCCTCCCAGCAGGTACGCGCCCTGGCCACCAGGGCCGGGGTGTCCCTCGCCAGCTACCGGTCCCTGCGCGACCTCCAGAGAGGTTCGTCCCTGAGCTCTTTTTGAGGCCCCTCCCCCGTACTGGTAGGTGCGGGCCGGGCCGCCTCAAGCCAGCCGGCGGGCCGTCCAGGCGTCAGGGTCAGCGACGAGCTGAGCCACCTCCGGCGACAGCTCGCCCGTGGCCACTTGTTCGATGGTCATGTGCTCGAGCACGGCCCGCAGGCTGGCCCGCACGGCGATCCAGGCGTCCTGGAGGTGCTTGGCCGCCCCCTGGTAAGTGGCCGTCTCCGGTCGCAGCCCTCTCACCTGGGCCAGAGGCCCTTCCAGGGCCCGGATGACATCGGCCAGGGTGATCTCGGACGCCGGCCGAGCCAGGTTGTAGCCCGCCTCGCGTCCCCGGTGGCTGACCACGATCCCGGCGCGACGCAAGTCGTTCAAGATGACCCCCAGGAACTTCGCCGGGAGCCCCTGGTCGGCGGCCAGGGCGTCGGCCGTCATGGGCTCGTGGGCGGCGGCCAAAACCAGGAGCGCTCGCGCGCCGTAATCGACCTTCGCGGAGATCTGCACACCCCGCAGTGTAGGGCCAGGCGCCTAGGGGGCCCGCCCTAACCGACCTTGCCGCTCACGTACTCGAGGGTGCGGGGGTCGTGGGGGGCGTGCAGGACCTGGTCGGCCGGGCCTGCTTCCACCAGCTCGCCCACCCGGTCCTCCCCCATCAGCAACACGGCGACGTTGTCTGAGACCCGGGCCGCCTGGAACATGTTGTGGGTCACCAGCACGATGGTCACCTGGCGGGACAAGTTGGTGATCAGCTGCTCCACCTTGGCCGTGGCGATGGGGTCCAGGGCCGAGCAGGGTTCGTCCATGAGCAGCATCTCGGGCCTCACGGCCAGCGCCCTCGCGATGCACAAGCGCTGTTGCTGGCCGCCCGAAAGGGACAGAGCCGAGCTGCTCATACGGAACTTGACCAGGTCCCATAGCGCAGCCTGGCGCAGGGCCACTTCGGCGGCTTCGTGCAGGAAGGCACGTTTCCTTATGCCGGCGAAACGTAACCCGGCTACGACGTTGTCGAAAATGCTCATGGTCGGGAAGGGGTTGGGCCGCTGGAAGACCATGCCCACCCGGCTGCGCACGAGCTCGGCCGGGGTGGAGGGCCCGTAGACGTCGAGGTCACCTAGTTGGATGCTGCCCTCTACCCGCCCACCGGAGTGGTCGTGCAGGCGGTTGACCGCCCGCAACAGCGTCGTCTTGCCGCACCCTGAGGGACCGACGAGGGTCGTCACCTGCCGGGCCTGCACGTCCAGGGTGACGCCCCGTACGGCCACGTGGGCACCGAAGCTGATGGTGACGTCCCGGAAACTGAGCGCCGGTTTGCCGTCGGCTCCTGGAGCTCCGGCTAGTGCCAGGACGCCCGTGGTCGGGACAGTCATCTCGCCCTCCTTGTAAGTGACCAGGCGATGACGCGCGCCAGGGTGCTCAACGCCAGTACGGCGGCCAAAAGGACCAGGGCCGTGGCCCAGGCCACCCCCTGGACCGAGGAGTACGGCTGTTCCCCATCGGTGTAAATGAGCAGCGTCATGGCAAAGGTCGGTGATGCCAGAGTGAACAACAACGGCGCCGTCTCGCCTATGGACCGGGCCAGGGCCAACAGGTTGCCGGCTACGAGCCCGGCTAGAGAGCCTCGCAGGACGACCCTCCTCACCACCCGCCAGCGGGGGGCGCCCAGGGCCGCCCCCGCCTCCTGTAGGTCGACGGGGACGGACCTGATGGCCTCCTCGTCGGCCCGTACCATGATCGGCAGCATCAAAATGGCCAGGGCGATGCTCGCCGCCACGCCCGATGCGTGGTGCATCGGGCGCACCACCACCTCGTAGGCGAAGATCCCGATCACGATGGACGGGACACCGCTCAGCACGTCGGCGCTGAAGCGCAGCGCCCCCGACAGGCGCCCCGCCCTCTCGTAGAGGTAGAGGGCACAGAGCAGACCGACCGGAGCGGCCATGACCAGGGCCAGGCCGACCGTTTTGGCGGACCCGGCGATGGCCGTCGAGATACCGCCCCCGGGGACGAACGGCGGGGTGACGGGGCGGACGAGCAGGCCGAACGAAAGCGCCGGCGCGGCGCGCGCCACCGTGTAGATGATGAGGGCGACCAGGGGTGAGGCCGCCAGGACCAGGGCCAGGACGCACAGCGACTGGGCCGACCGGCCCCACCGACGCCGGCGGGCCAAGGTGTACTGGGGGGCGATGAAGTGGTCCTCAGCCACCGGGCCGGGGCGGGGGCCCGGCCCACCGGGCGCGCTGAGGCCCGGGCCGGTGGCGGAGGGGACCTCCCCGGCGACGGCGGGGACGGCGGCGGGGGGGAGAGCGGGCGCCCCATGCGACGTTGACGACATCCTCCCGGCCCGGCGCAACATCTGGCCCCCGATGTTCACGGCGACGGTGAGGACGAAAAGGACCGCCCCTAGGGCGATGATCGAGCTCGTCCCGAGCCCGGGCTGCGCCTCGGAGAACTGGTTCACGATACTCGAGCCCAGCGTGGCGCCCGGTGCCGCCAGCGAGTGCGGCCACGAGGGCGAATTGCCGATCACCATGGCCACGGCTATGGCCTCTCCCAAAGCCCGCCCCACCGCCAGCGTCGTGGCCGCGGCTATACCGGGGCGAGCGGCCGGCCAGACAACCTTCCGTACGACCTGCCAGCGGGTGGCGCCCAAGGCCATGGCCGCCTCGCGGTCTGCCACCGGTACCGCCCGCAGGGCGGTACGCGACAGCGACACCAGCGTGGGCAGGGTCATTATGGCGAGCACGACGGCGGCCAGTACGATGCTCGGCCCCAGGTCCTCCCCGCCGAACAACAGGCCCAGCACGGGCACCGAGTGCAGGAAGGGCTCCACGTCCCGGGCGAACAGAGGGGACAGCACGAGCAGGGCCCAGAGCCCGACGACGATGCTCGGGACGGCGGCCAGCAGCTCGACCAGGGTAGAGGCGGCGGCGCCGATCTTGGACGGCACCAGTTCGGACAAAGCCACGGCGGCGCCGAGCCCTATGGGGGCGGCGATGATGATGGCGACCCCCGTCGTCACCACCGTGCCGACGATGAGGAGGCCGGCGGCGTACTGGCCGGTGCTGGGCGAGTAGGTGGTCGACCAGATGAACCCCGGCCCGTAATGGGCGAAGGCCTGCGCCGAGCCGGTGGCGATGCTGACGACGATGGCCAGCACCACGGCAGCAAAAACACCCGCGCCCAACCAGCGCGCCGGCCCGTACCCCCGGCCCGCCCGCCAGGCTTGCCGGCGGGCGAGCAACGACCGGGTGGCGGCGGCGTTTTCCTCGCTCGCGCTGAACGGACCGTCCGGGGCCGGGGCCGGGCTCCTAATGATCAACGGGAGCTGGCGCTCTGGCCCCGGACGGTCCTGGGGAGGTACTTGGGTGCTGACTTGTTCCCCCGTCGTGGGGGGAATTTCTACCATCTCGCTCAGAAGTTTATTCCTTCAGCTGAAGCGGCCCGCCCAGGCAGAGGGCAGGGGCGCGCTTAGGGCAGGCGGCGCTTAGGGCAGGAGCTTCCCGCTGGCCGTTTCCAACTGCTTCAATGTCGATTGCGCCAGGGCGACCACATTGGCCGGTAGCGGGGCATAACCGAGCTCGGCCGCCTGGGCCTGGCCCGTGGTCACCACGTAATTGAAAAGCGCTTGCAACGCTTCGCCCTTAGCCGTACTGGCCTGCTTTTGGTAGAGCAATGTCCAGCTGAAGTTGGCCAGGGGGTAGACACCGTAGCCGGGCTGGTTGATTATGGAGAAGTTCGTGGAGCTCAGCTTGGTAGCCGTCTTGCCCGCTTGGGCGATCGTGGCCTGCGAAGGGGCCTGGTAGATCCCCTCCTCGTTGAGCACCGCGGCATTGGTGAAATTGGCCTTGAGGGCATACCCGTACTCGACGTAACCGATCGCCCCCGGCGTTTGGGCTATGTAAGTGGCCACGCCGCTGTTCAATTGCTCGCCCACGCCGATGAAGGTGATGGGCCAGGCCTTGGACGGTTTGGTCGTAGCGATGGAGGCCACCCACTTGGGCGCCGTCTCGATCAGGTAGTCGTCCAGGTCCCAGCCCGGGCCCGAGGTATCGGCCCGGTGGACGGGCACGATCTTCAGGTCGGGCAGCTTGGCGTCCCCCGTCTCACTGGCCAGAGCGGGGTCGTCCCAGTTGGTGATGGAGCCGTCGTAGATGGCGGCCAGGGTCGGGCCGTCGAGCTTGAGGCCGGTGGCCACCCCGGGGATGTTGTAGCTGATGGCCACCCCGCCCAGGTCCACCGGCACCTGGAGAACGGTCCCCTTCGCCAGGGCCAGGTCCTTGGCCGCCATGGGTATCTCGGAATCGCCGAAGTCGACGGTGTTCTCCTCGATGTCGGTCACGCCGACGCTGCTACCGGCCGGGTCGTAGTTGATCGTCACCTTCGGGTCGGCCTTGTGGTACGTGTAGAACACGCTCTCGAAGAACGGGTCGACCGAGTTGGCACCGGCCCCGTCGAGCGTGATGGCGGCGGCGGCCTTGGGCTTTGACTTCTTGCCCGCCAACTGGTGCTGGGCGGCCGCGGTCCTCGTTGCCTGGGCGCTGGCGAACGCGCCGCCGCTCAGCGGTACAAGCACCACAATTGCGGCAGCGGTGGCACGTCTCAACATTGACTTCCTCCTGTGTGCGCGGCATGACGCCTAAAAGCCAAAAATCCATCGACTTGATGGATCCTATACCACCTCTCAGCACCATAGCAAGGCACGGCATGCTCTAGGGGCCCTTCGCCCTTAACATCGTCGTCCTATAGTGTTCATAGACTTAGTGGTAACTGGCCGGTAGGGCGGCACTCACGTGCCCATGGCCCTCAAGGCACCTACGGTGCTCATGGCGCCGGTCCATCGGCTCCGGGCGCGGCGGCGAGCCGGTGGGTGAAGGGGGACGTCCGGCCGGCTCGCCACCGGCGAGGGGGCCGCGACGCGGCCTGTTCGGGCGGCGGTGCTCAGCCGTTGGAGACGGTGGAGGCGCGGTGGTCCCGATCCCGAGCTACGGGGGCGCTCCGACCGGTCTGATAGGCCGAACTGTCGCCCGTGATCGCCTGGGACTGCCAGCCGTCCAGGCCCACCGGGCGGATCCCGGAGACGGTTACCCGCTCCACCACCCGGTGACCAGCGCCGTAGTCGTTGACGGCATAGTGCTGGGTGGCCCGGTTGTCCCAGATAGCGGCATCGCCGGGCTGCCAACGCCAACGCACGATGTGCTCGGGCCGGGTCACATAGCCGGCAAAAATGCGCAAAAGATCACGCGAAACATCGCTCGGCAACCCCACGAGCTGCTGGGCGAAGCCGCCTAGCAGCAGCGAAGGGCGTCCCGTCTCGGGGTGCACCCGCACGACCGGGTGCTCGGTCTCGAACGTTATCTGGGTGAACAGTTCCCGGTGTTGGCGGGCGCCCGCGTCGGTGTCGGTGCTAACGGTGAGGGCCCGGCCGTAGTCGTAGGCGTTGGTGTGGACGGCGTGAAGGTCGCCGGCCAGGCGCTTCAAGGGCTCGGGCAGGCGGTGATAGGCCGCCTCCGTGCTCGCCCATTGCGTGTCGCCCCCGACCGGCGGGAGTTTCACCGCCCGCAATATCGAGATCGCCGGTGGTTCGACGGCGAACGTGACGTCGGTGTGCCAATGGTCAGCCCGGCCGCCCAACAGGGAATCGAGCTCGAGGATGTTCTCCTTGCCTTGCTCGGAAGGCAGTGTAGGGTGCCCACCGGTCAGCTCCCCGAGGCGCCGGGCGAAGGCCACGTGCTCGGCGGGACCGAAGAAGGACTGGTTGCGGAAGAACAACACCTTGTGCTCCAACAACGCCGCCCGTACGGCGGCCACCGCGGCATCGTCGGCATCGGCGAGGTCGACACCCTCCACCTCGGCGCCGATAACCGGTGACAGGGCACGAACTGATGGCGCGGCCAGGGCGCGTTGACGGCTTTCGGTTACGGTCATTTTCGCTCTCTTCTCTTAGTTGCCGGTGGGGAACAGGTTGTTGAAACCCGTGTAGGAATAGTCCGTGAAGTTGACTTTCGTGGGTATCAGGCCGGCGGTGTAAAAGGCATCGACGACGCCCTGCTCGGCACTGATCACGGGGGCCGTGATGGGGTACGGCGTGTCCACGTCGTCCTTGGTGGCCTGGTCCATGATGGTGGTGGGCAAGCCCGTGGCCGCCGCCCAGGTGGTAGCCCAGGCGGACGTATGGGTCTTTTCCCAGGCGTAGGCTTTGTTGATGTCGGTGAGGTAGGCACGTATGGCGGCCACCTTGGCCGGGTCGTCCAGAGCGGCCCGGGAGGCCACCTCGAAGCTGTAGGTCGTCCCGATCTCGGTGCCGTTCACCAGTACCCGGGCGCCGTCGTTACCGACGGCCTCTTCTATGAACGGGGTCCATACGTCCCAGGCGTCGACCTTCCCCGCCGCCAGCGCGGCCAGGCCTTCGGCGGGCTGAAGGTAGTCGAGGGTGACGTCGTGCACCGTGAGCCCGGCCTTGGACAGCACCTCCAGCAAGTGGTAATCGGCCGAGCTCCCCTGGGCGACGGCAATGGTCTTGCCTTTCAACTGGCTCACCGAGGTGATGCCCGAGCCCTTGGGGACGAGAAGGGCGGCGGCGTCAGGATCCGCCCCCAGGGCCTCTACTACGGCGATCTTGGCTCCTCCCGACGCAGCAAAGACAGGAGGAGCATCGCCGACGCTACCGATGTCGATCGACCCTGAGGCCTCCGCCTGGAGCATCGGGGGCCCGGAGGTGAAATCGGACCAATCGGCCTTGAAGGGCAGCTTGTCAAGCAGCCCGGCCGCCTGCAAGAGGGACTCGGATCCCGAACCGGCCTGGTCGCCGATGTGGAGCGTGACTTCGGCGGCGCCGACGCCCGCCTTGCTGGCACCGGCCTGGAGGGCGGCGGCGTTGACGGGGCCGGCTCCGGTGGTAGCGGCGGCAGTAGCCATTGCGGCGCCCAGAGCTACCACGGGAAGCGGTCGCCAGCGGGCCCTCCCCGCGGTGCGGACGGAGCGGCGGTCGTTCCGGAGATGGCTGGTTTTCACATCTTTCCTTTCGCTTTCACGCCGAGCTCGGCGAGGAGTTGGTTGCGTAAAGCGACGAGCTCGGGCTCGTCGTGGTCACGGGGCCGTCCGAACGGCACCGCGAACTGCTTGGCAATGCGCCCGCCACTGAGGACGATGGCGCGATCGGCGAGGGCGAGAGCCTCGTCGACGTCGTGGGTGACCATAAGGACGGCCGGCTGGTGGCACGTCCAGAGTTTGAGGACCAGATCGTGCATCGCCATTCGGGTGAGGGCATCCAGGGCACAGAACGGCTCGTCCAGGAGCAGCAGCCGCGGCTCGTGGACAAGGGCCCGGGCCAAGGAGGCCCTCTGGGCCTCCCCTCCTGACAACGTAAGGGGCCAGGCATTGGCCCTCGTGGTCAGGCCCACCTCCGCCAGGGCATTGGCGGCGACCGACACTGGATCCCCGGTCCGCAGGCCGAGCGACACGTTGGCCAGCACACGCCTCCAGGGCAGTAGGCGGGGCTCCTGGAAGGCGACCGCCACCGTGCCGTCGACGACGAGGTCGCCCGTCACCTCACGGTCGAGCCCGGCAAGCGCACGCAGGAGGGTGGACTTGCCCGACCCGCTACGGCCGAGAAGGGCGACGAACTCTCCCGGGACGATGTCAAGGTCCACCGCAGACAGCACCTGGCGCCCCTCAAAAGCACGGCCGAGGCTGCGGGCTCTCGCCACCACCGGGCGGCGCCCGCTCCCGTCGGCCCCGCTCCCGTCGGCCACGGTCGCGGCCACCGGGTACGCCCCGTTCAGCTCAGCAACCCGCGGCGCCATGCCAGTGCCCTCCGCTCTAAAGCGCGCACGAGGCTGTCGGTCAGCAGGCCCAGCACCGTGTACACGAGCAGTGCCACGAAGATGACGTTCTGCTGCAGGAACTGGGTCGCCTGGTTGATCATGAAGCCGAGCCCGTTCGAGACGTTGAGCTGTTCGGCCACGACCAGGGCCAGCCAAGCCACCCCGAGGCTTTGGCGCAGCCCCACGAGGGCCTGGGGCAGGGCCCCGGGGAAGACGACGTGGCGCAGCCGTTCCCAGCGGCCCAGCTTGAGGACCTGGGCGACCTCAGCCAGCTTCACGTCCACACTGCGGACGCCAGCGAAGGTGTTGAGGTACAGAGGGATCGAAGCGGCTAGGGCGATGAGGACAACCTTGGGGAGCTGGCCGATCCCGAACCAGACGATGAACACCGGCACCAGGCCGAAAAGTGGGAGTGTCCGCAGCATCTGCATGGGCGGGTCGACCACGTGCTCACCTAGCCGGCTGAGACCGGAGACGGTGGCAAGCACCAGAGCGAAGACCGCGCCCACGGAGAAGCCGATCGCCATGCGCTCTAGCGACGCGGCCATGTCTCCTGACAAGGTGCCGTAGGCCGCCGAATTGGTCGTCGCCAGGTGTACGGCCGTCGTCCAGATGGTGGCGGGTGAAGGCACTTTCTGGGCGGACACGATGCCCAGGCCGCTAACCAGCTGCCAGATGCCCAGGATGCCCAGAGGGCTGACCCAGCGCCGCCAACCGCGACGGTCAAGCCAGCGCCGGCGCTTTTGGTTTACCGGCAGCGGCGAGCGCAGGGCGAGCTCCTCGCCCCCGTCAACCCCGGTTCCGTCGTAGCCAGACGGGCCGACCTCTGCCCCGCCGAGATCGGGCCGCCCGTTGAGTTCGACTTTTTCGTCAGGCTGGTCGACTCCGGTAGCCCGCTTGCCGGTCTCCGGGAGAGCGTAGGTCCCCACAGCCGATGCCATCTGGTCCCGGTCCCTTCCTCAGTCCGCGGCCGCGTCGCGCTCGACCAAGGACATCGAGCCCACGGGCCCCGGGTGAGAGACCGGGACACCAGGGGAGGACCTTTCGATTGCCATGGACCGGCCTCCTTGACACGCCGCCGTGACGATTCCTGATTTAATCCATCAACGTAATGGAAACCATTGCAGAAATAGCTCGTGCTGTCAAGGCGTCGTCGTCCCCCAGGGCCCAAGGCCCGCCCCAACAGGGAGAACGCGCCGCCTGGCACAAGGGCACCGAGCGGCATGCCTCAGCCGTTCGCCTGGGTGGGCAGGGGCACTCCCTGGTCCTGGGCCAGGCCCACCAGTTCTTTTTCGCTGCCCGGGCGTCCGGCCTCGCCCCGGGCCACCTCGGCCGCCTCTTTCAGGGGCACCTGGCCTTTGGCCAGCGCCTCGGCCGTGGCCGGCA
>JBKQUU010000174.1:0-2872 GCA_052325485.1 Acidimicrobiales bacterium
CAGCTGGTGACCACCCGCTCGGCGTCGGCGTCCTTGATGAGGTTGTAAAGCCGTTCGGTCGCCTCGGCATGCTCGTTCCATATTTGCAGTAACACGTTGCGGTGCGGCACCAGCAGACGGGCGACGTTGACAGCTCCCTCGGCCAGGGCGTTGCGGTCCAGGTTGGGACGACGTTCCTGGGAAAAAAGGGTGACTTCCAGCACCATGCCGAGCTCGGCGGCGGCATCGGCCAGCGCCACCAGCCGGTTGGCAAAGGGGTCGGCCAGGGCACCGCTCGGCTGGAAGAGGCTTTGCCCGGGACCGACGTCGGCGAAGAGGTGAGGCGGTTGGAAGTCCCACTGGCACCAAGCACGCAAGGCCGTTACGCCGTTGCGCCGGAACGTCGACAGCCAGGCCCGGCGCGCCTGGTCGTCGCGGTTGAACGAGGCGTTGAACAGGGCATTGAAGAAGCTGAGGCCCCGGAAGCGGAACGGGCTCCCGTCCAGGCGTAGCCGCGTCCCGTCGACGCTAAGTCCGGCCCGGGCCGGCCCGGGGGCGCCGCCGGTGGTCAATTGCCCAGGACGGGTCGGGCTGTGGTCCGCTGCCACCAGTCAAGGCAGCGCTCGTAGAGGTCGGCGAAGGCGCTACCCTCTTCCGCCTGTCCCTCCTGGCTCCAGATGGGCCCGAACCTCTCCGCCACCCACCCGAAGCCGTCCCGCAACGACGTCGTGTACTTGAAACCGAGCTCGTCCCGGGCCCGGCGGCAGTCAAAGACGTTGTTGTACTGGTAGTTCTCGACCAGCACGAAGGCCTCGTCGCCGAAGAGCTGGGCCAAGACCTCCGTCGGGACGGTGACCGCCCTCAATGGGGCACCCCCGAACGCCTCCGCCGCTATCTCCCAGTACCGCCGCCAGGTGACGACCTCATCGCCGGCGGCGTTGTAGTCCCGGTTGTAGGCACCCGTATTGCCGGCGGCGGCCACGAAAGCGGCGGCCACGTCGGGGGCGAAGCACGCGCACCACAGCGAGCTAGCGTCGCCGTGCAGTAACACCGGCAACCCGGAGGCGACGCGGGCCAGGTGGTAACCCCGGTGGCCCAACGGGTGGTTGGGGCCGTGGTTGGGCCCCCCGTAGGTTTGCGCCGGCCTGATTATGGTGAGGGCGAACGCCCCCTCACGGGCCGTCCGTTCCAAGAGCTCCTCAGAGGCGACCTTGCCCACGGCGTAGGGGAAGCTCGGACGCGCCCCCCGGGGTGAGGCCTCCGTAATGGGGTACGGACCACTCCCTTTTACAAATACATCTGTGGTACTGCAGAAGATGACCTGGGGCACTATCCCCCCCACGGCACCTACAAGGGACTGCGCCTCTGCGGGCGTGTACCCGCACATGTCAATGACGCAATCAGGGCGCCAGCGCTCAATCTCTCCCCGCGCCGCGGAAACCTGGTCGCGCTGGCCTGTTATCCGTTGCACGCCCGCGGGGAGCTCGGCCACCGTCACCCCCCGGTTGTACAGCTGGACCTCGTCGCCACGCTCAACCAACTGTCGCACAATGGACTGGCTGATCAGTCCCGTACCTCCCAATATGAGGACCTTCACACCGGACCTCTCATCTCTGGGCCTCCGCGCCGGTCACCGGCCACACCCACGTAAATTCATCCCTTTATAGCCCCGCTCAGGCCGCTCACGAACTTGCGCTGGAACATGACGTACACCACCACTATAGGGATTATGGAAAGGACAACGCCCGCACTGAGAAGCGTAATATTCATGCTGTACTGGCCGTTCAGGGCGACCAGTCCGGCCTGGACCGGCCTCAGGTTGCTGTTGGTGATAAACAGCTCCGCAAAGAGGAACTCGTTCCAGGTCCAAACCGTGTCGAAAATCGCCAGGGCGGCTATGGCGGGCCAGCTCATCGGCACCACGATCCGCCAGAGGATGCGCAGGGGCCCGGCACCGTCCACGCGGGCCGCTTCGTGCAGCTCGCGGGGGACGGTGCGGAAAAAGCCCCGGAGGAGAAGGGTGCCGAACGGGAGGCCGAAGCCCAGGTAGACCAGGATCAACCCCACCCAGCTGTTGAAAATGTGCCAGTCCTGGAGCAGGGAGTGCAAGGGGACAAGGGCGGCCTGGGGCGGGAAGATCATCCCCACCAGCACGAAACCGAAGATGAAGGTCCGCAACCGGCTCTCCCTATAGGCGAGAGCGTAGGCCAGGAGCGACTCCACCGTTATGGCTAATGGGACTTTGATCAGCGTGATAATGGCGCTGTTGCGCATGTAGATCCCCATGCTGCCCTCGCTCCAGGCCTGCGAGAAGTTGCTCCAGGTGATACTGGTGGGGATAGAGATCAGCCCGTGCTTGCTGAACATGGCGTCCGAGTTCTTCACCGAGGCCATCACGACGAAGATGACAGGCAGCAGCCAGACGACGCACAGTAAGGTCACGGCCGCGACCCGGAGGTACTTCCAGGCCCAGTGGCCGCTCTTGCGGGCCCCCCGGCCCCGCCTCGCCACTGCCGCTCGAGGGGTCGCCAGTGCGGCAGCGTCAAGCATAATTGTTCCTCGCCGCTCTCCGGATGAAGCTCACGCCGAGGAGGAGGACAATGAGGACGAGCACGCCCGCCACCGCCGAGCCCTGCCCGAACTCACCGAACTGGAAACTGTCGAAGTACGTGAGCGTGCCGAGGACCTGCGTGTAGTCACCGGGGCCGCCCTGGGTCATGACATAGATGATGTTGAACACGTTGAGCGACATGATGAGCGCCAGGGAACCCGAGACGATAAAGCTCTCCCGGAGCAAGGGTATGGTCACCAGCCTGAGCCGCTGCCAAGTGGTAGCTCCGGCAACTTCGGCCGCCTCGAGCAGCTCCTCGGGGATACTTTGCAACCCCGCCAG
>JBKQUU010000175.1:0-4272 GCA_052325485.1 Acidimicrobiales bacterium
ACCGCGACGGGTAGGTCCCTGGCCTGCAAACCCTCCAGAGCGAGGTTGCAGAGACCGTAAACCAGGACGACAGCCTGGTATTTTGCCGCGTCCGTGCGATCGACCTGGTCCTGCAGCCGGCTCAGCCGGGAGGCCGGCCGATCGTCGTGCAGCGCCTGTTCGAGCAGCTCTACGTCTACCACATGTGGCGCCAACGCGGCCTGCTGGTACACGGTTCGCGCCAGGACCTCACAGGTTACGGCCCGTATCCGCATCTGCTCACTCTTTCGCCCTCGGTGCCTATCTCTTTTCGGGTACAAGCATGCCACGTCCCACGGCACAGGTCCGTAGCCATGGGCCTGGTCGGGCGGTGCCCCGGGCTGGTCGCCGCGGGGACGGTCCCCGAAAGGCTCCCGCGGCGCCACCGGGACGGGCACGGTCCAGCCTGGCTCGTCGTCCCTTGCCCTCGGACGGCTCGGTGGAGCTCACGTACAGTGTTCGGTCTGGCCCGGGTTATGGTTTTGGTGTGGAGATCTTCAAGGAGTTCACGTTCGAGGCCGCCCACCGGCTCCCGTACGTCGAAGCGGGCCACAAATGCGCCCGGCTGCACGGGCACTCGTTCGGGGTATCGGTGCACCTCACCGGCCCGATCGGCCCCGACAGCGGGTGGGTCCGCGATTTTCGTGACATCGGCGCTGCCATGGCTCCCCTGCTCCAGGTGCTCGACCACTACTACCTGAACGATATCGACGGCCTGGAGAACCCGACGAGCGAAGTGCTGGCCCGCTGGATCTGGGCTCGGCTGAGCGTGACGCTACCGGAGCTCTCCGAGGTGGTGGTGCGCGAGACGTGCACGTCGGGTTGCGCCTACCGGGGCGAGCTCTAGGCCCCGGTGGCCGACACAGACGCCGTCGCCGTCTTGGTGAGCGGTGGCCTCGACAGCGCCATCCTGGTTGGTCAGCTCGCGAGCCAAGGGCGCGAAGTGACCCCCATCTACGTGCAATTTGGTCTGGCGTGGGAAGAACTGGAGCTCCGCTGTCTCCGTGAGTTCCTGACGTCGTTGGCGCCCTCGAAGACCAAGCCTCTGATCGTGCTCGAGCAGCCCGTCGCCGACATCTATGGTGAGCACTGGAGCGTGACTGGTCGGGACGTCCCTGACCGCGACTCCCCCGACGAGGCGGTCTATCTGCCCGGGCGCAACCTCCTGTTGCTGGCCAAGCCGAGCGTTTGGTGCGCGCTCAACGGGGTCCCGACCATCGCCCTCGGCACGCTGGCCGCCAATCCTTTCCCCGACGCCGACCGGGAGTTCTTCGCCGGCTTTTCGGCACTGGTCGGCCGGGCGCTCGGCTGTGGCCTGCAGGTGGTCACTCCCTTCGCTGGCCGCGCCAAGCGCGAGGTGCTCGACACCGGTCGTCAGTTCGCCCTTGACCTGACCTTTTCTTGCATCGCGCCGCGCTCGGAGCGCCATTGCGGGTGCTGCAACAAGTGTGCCGAGCGTCAACTCGCCTTCAATGAGCTGGGCATTTCTGACGCCACCGAGTACGCCACGTCATGAGCGTTATGCGTCGACGGTTCATCGCGCCGGTGTCGTTCGGCCTGGGAGATCTCGTCGTCTCCCTCCCGGTGGTGCAGGCGGCGGTGAGCGCCGGCGAGCGCTCGGGCACCGAGGTTTGGCTGGTGGCCCGCTCGCCTGGCCAAGCGGCGCTAGCCGAACGCGTCCGTGGCCTCGCCGGCACCGTGGCCGAGAGCGACCTCGCTGTCGGGCCCTCTGACGAGTTGATCGACCTGCGTGACCACCCGTTGCAACGTGACTATTGGTGGGGCTCGCCAGAGTTCGCCGCCGCTCATGGATCCCTGTCGATCAACGAGATCATCGCCCGTATCGGGACCGATCTCGGGGTCGTCGGCGATTTCTCGGCACCCGCTCCGCTCGAGTCCCGGCGTCGGCCCGACGCCGAGGGCCTGGTCCTCTTCGTTGTCGGCGCCGACGGTGCCACGAAACGGTGGGCGCCGGAGCGCTGGGTCGCCCTCGCCGCCGGGCTGGGACGCAGAGGCCTCGACTGCGCCGTCGTGACCCGCGGCGGCGCGCGCAATGCCGTAGTGGAGCGAGGACTGGCCGAAATCGTGGCCGCGACGCCCGGTGAGGCCGTCGACGCACTGAGCTCGTGTTGGGCCGTCGTCGGCGTCGACACAGGCCTGACGCACATCGCCGCCCAGCAGCGGACACCGTCGGTTACGATCTGCCGGACGCCGGCAGTCTATTTCCGGGCCTGGGACCACACCCGCCTGGTCGCCGGAGCTGCGTGCGCTCCGGAGTGCCAACGCGTCGAAAAGGCGTACGCCTACAACGGGCTCGTGGACCTGAGCGCGACGCCCCCAGTGCCACGGGTGTGCCCGGCAGGAGTGGCCTGCCTGGAGGTGATCGAGCCCGGCTCGGTGCTCAAGGCCCTCGCGGAGCTCTGTTGATCGATTCGGCACCCCTGAGCCGGGCGCAGAACTCGCAGCCGGCAGGCATCGGGCGGCTCGTCGGCCTCGGCAACCGGTGTGCCTGGAACAATTTGGGCCGCAACGTCGTGTTTGCCGACGCTTTGCTGCGCCCGCTGGCCATCTTCGGGGACACGATGTTCCCCGACGACGACGAGGCGTCCCAGTTCGACCTCGACATCCACGCCATCGTCGAGCTCGCCGGCACCGGGCAGGTCGCCGTCTTGAACCATTTGGGCGCCGTGCGCATCTTCGAGCCCCCTTGGTCAGGCGCGCCTGTTCGGGTCGAGGGGCCCGACCTCAACGAGGTGGGCCAGCTCGAGTTCGTCGACGACATCGAGCGGGCGGTCGGCCTCGGGGACCGCCTGGTGACCTCCAGGCCCCGCGGGCAGCGTCTGGGCGGGCTGATGGTGAGCGAACCCATCGGCGCCGCCCACCAGCGGCTGGGGTGGAGCACCGCGCAAGAGCCCTTCGGCTTCGTCACTGCGCTCGCCGCCCGGTCCACGCCGGCGGGCACGGGCTGGGTTGCCTTAGGCGGCGAGGGACGGGTCCGGTTGGTCGAGGCGCACCACGGGCGTCTCGGTACCACCCGGTGGGAGACGGCCGTCGATTTCTGCTGCGCCGTGCTGGTGGCTTGCGGGCCCCGTCTCTGGGCGGCCGGCAGCGCCAGCGGTGGTGCCGGCGTCGACGATTACGACTGGGAGCAACTGGGTGGAGGGGGGCTGGCCCAGCTCGACCTATCCACTGGGGCCGCGGTGGCGTCCGCCCGTTTCGGCGACGACCTGGCGTGGGGGAGCGGGGGCACGGCACTGGTCGTCGCCGACGGCGTGCCCTACGGCGTGGGTCGCTCCGGCGAGCTGCACGCGCTGACCGCCGGTGCGGGCGTGACCACTCGGGTCACCGACCAGCTGGCGCCGCACCCGCTGGGCATTGCCCATGCCGCAGTGGTGGGTGACCAACTCGTCATCGGCTTCAATCGGGGCGGCTACCGGCTGCACGTGGTGCCGTTGCGCACCCTGAGCCGGCTCGTCCGGGGTCTCCCGGGCCCTAGAGCTTGAGCTCTCATAGACATGGGAGGGCCGGGCGCCGTTCGGCCGTCCCTCATCGGCGCGACCCGAGGTACATAAGGACCGAGCGGGCGGCCAGAGCACCCTGGCCGATTGCCGTGGCAATGCGCTCGTAGGCGCCTTCGACCACATCGCCGGCCGCGAACACCCGCGGGTGCGAGGTGCAAAGGGCTGCGTCCACCACGATGCCACCGTGGGCACCGAGGTCCACCTGGTGGCGCACCAGGTCGGCACACGGCTCGCGTCCGAGCTTGAGGACGACGCCGTCGACGTTGAGCCGCCGACGCTCGCCGGCGTTGTCGGTCACCTCGACCCCTTCGAGCTGTCCGGGCCCAACGAGGGTGTCGAGGGCCCACCCGGCCATCTCGGTGATGCGACCTTCCGATCGGACGTGGTCGACCAGGTCCGGTCTCGCCGTGAGGTGCGGCGAGCGGTGGACAAGCGTCACCGGCGATCCAGCCGATGCGAGCGCCAGTGCGTCCAGCGCCGCGCTGTCGCCACCACCGAAGACCGCCATCGGCCGGCCGGCGAAGCGCGCCATATGGGGTTCGACCAGGTAGGTCACCGCACCCCCGAAGGACCCCTCAGGCGCGTTCTCAAGTTCGCGACGGCGCGACCCGGTGGCCATCACCACGCAACGGGTCCGCAAGGCTTGCCCTCCGGCAACGACCGTCCCGCCGTCAAGATCCAGCTCCGTCACCTTGCGGTCGAGCTGCAGGCGATCACCCAGGACCGAGGCGTG
>JBKQUU010000176.1:0-18921 GCA_052325485.1 Acidimicrobiales bacterium
GCCAGGTCCATTGGCGCCGGCGGCGCCTGCTCCACGACCAGGACCATCGAGCCGTCGTAGGGGTAGCCGGTCTGCAGGCGCGCCCTCAGCCGCCCAGAGCAGACAGCGGCGTCGATCCGGCACGGCATGAACTGGTGCAGCTGCAAACCGTCACGGGTGCGGGTGGCCACATAGTGTTCCAGGCTGGCGACCAAGCGCATAAGGTTCGGGGGGCAGCACGCGCAACGGTACCAGCGCTGGCGCGTCACGCCTCCTCTGCTTTGGAGGGGGTTCACATAGAAGAAGGTCTTGCCATCGAGGCCCCAGCCCGAAAGAAAACTGTTGTAAAGCGTCCGCTCAAATAGCTCTGCAAAGCGCGCCTCGCCCGTTATCAAGCACATCCGCCAGTTCCACATAATGCTGGCAATAGCGGCGCAGGTTTCACAGTAAGCGCGATCGGGCGGGAGTTCGTAACGGTCCCCAAAGGCTTCGCTCTCGTGGCGCGACCCCACACCTCCTGTCAGGTAGGTCTTACCCCCTACCATGTCTTCCCACTGCGCCAGGCACGAGCGCAGGAGCTCCTCACGCCCGGTCTCGATATAGGTGTCAGCTACGCCGCTCAGCAAGTACAGGGCGCGGACCGCATGGCCCCTTATCGCTTTGGTGTCCACGACGGCGACGTCGTCCTGGAAATAGTCCGAGTGGAAAGTCGCCCAGCGGAGGCCGGCGTGCCCACGTCTGCCGATAATATCTTCCGCCATCGCCAGCAACGGCGTGTGACCTTGCTGGCGGTACCTTTCCACTAAGGCCGTCTCCACCTCGGGATGGCCGTCGACATAGCTCGGCATCTCGGGCACCGCCGTTAGCAGGTACGTGGCGAAGCGGTCCGCCACATCGCCCAGGGCGAGCGTTCGCGCCGGTCTCACGCCACTGCGGGCTTCGGCCACGGCCGCTTGAAAAAGGTGACCGGCGCAGTACAGCTCGTGCCCCATGGCAGGGTCGCCAAAGCGCTTGTCGGCCCGCACTACCTGGACGTACGAGTTGATATAACCGTCGGGCCCTTGAGCGGCGGCGAGCAGGTCCACGGTGTCAGCAAAGAAACGTTCCTGCTCGGCGACAACGCCGTGCTGGCGCTCCCAGGCGATCGCCTCGAGGACCTTGTACACGTCCGAGTCCATGAACAGGGGGAGCCGGTACTCCTTGGTGGAGCGCCCGGCGGCGGCGCGCAGGTTGTCGAGGCTCCCCCATTCTTCGAGCATCTCGGTCCCATGGGGGATGGTGACCTCGCGATTGAGCACCTGGCGTTCTCCCCAAAACCCTCCCTCGAACCGGAGCGTGCCCGCCTCCAGGGGCTGGAGCGCCAGGTGGTCGAACAGTCGTGGCTCGACCGGGCCCCCGATCACCTCTCTGGGCGTCATAGTTGCCCGGCCACCCGGCTATCCTGTCAGACCGCCGAGGAGGAGCCCACCGCGCCAATAGCGTTGCAACACAATGAACATCATAAGTAGGGGCATGATGCTGATCATGCTGGCGGCGATGGTGATGGCGGTGAAGTCCTCGGTGCTGCCCGAGATGTTGGTGTGCCAGAACCATATTTGCAGCCCCTGAGTCAGCGTGTACAGCTTGGCACTGTTGTTCACGATAAAAGGCAGGAAGAAATTGTTCCACGAGCTCACGACGTTGAGCATGAACACTGTAACAAAGGCCGGCACCATAAGGGGGACAGCGATGCGGATGAAGATCCCCGCCTCCCCAGCGCCGTCGACCCTCGCGGCGTCGATCAGCTCACGCGGCACCGAGCCGCCGGCGTAGACCCGCATCAGGTAGACGCTGACCGGACTGATCATGAAGGGGATGAATATGCCTGGCATGGTGCTGTCCATGTGGACCTTGGCGTACACGAGGTAGAGCGGGACGGCGAAGGCAACGATGGGTATGAGGAGGGCTCCCATTACAAACAAGAACAAAGCGTTCTTGCCGCGGAAATTGAAACGGGCGAAGCCGTAGCCGGCCATCGCCGACAGCACCGTCGCCCCGATACCTCCGATGGCGGCATATATTGCGGTATTGGCCAACCACTGCAAGAACGAGCCGTCCTCCCTGTTGGTGAAGACCTCGTTCAGGTTCGACCACAGCGCAAAGGGATGGGCGAACCAGAACCCGAACGTGGAGTTCACGTTGGTTGCCGTCTTGGTCGAGGAGACGACGAGCCACCAGATGGGGATCAGGGTGAACACGGCGAAGACCGCGCACGCCAGGGTCACGAGGTTGATGGTGCTTCGCCGGAGGCCATAAAGCCGCAGCGGGGTATCAGCGGTAATGCCGACGTGGCGCTTGGGCTGGGCCTTGGTAGCACGCACTGGGACTGTTGCCGTGCTCACACCAACGCTCCCTTCCGGCGCTGCGAGAGCAGGAACGCCGCGGATATGAGGATGATGATGAAGGCCAGGACCACCGCGATCGCCGCCGCGAAGTTATAGAACTGGGCGGAGAAAGCTTCGTTGTACATGTACACAGTGGGCGTGTAGTTGGAGGAGATGTTGGGCGCCATGGGCGACAGCAGGAACGGCTCCGTGAACAGCTGCAAGGCGCCAATGACGTTGATTATGACTACGAGGACGATCGCGGGCCGGATGATAGGGAGCTTTATCCGGGTGATAATCCGGCTGAACTTGGCCCCGTCGACGATGGCGGACTCGACGACGTCGCGCGGGACGGACTTGAGGGCCGTGTACAACAGGATGATCGTGAAACCCGTCCATTCCCAGATGGCGATGGCGATGATCACCCCGAGCAAATGGCCCGGACCGAAGAAGTTAGGGTCGGGCAGTCCGAGGTCGGCGAAGACACGGACGAACACGCCCACCCGGGTCTGAAGCATCGACCCCCACATCGCCGTGGCGACTACCCCAGGCACGGCAAATGGAAGGAAGAACACTGCCCGGAAGGCGCCTCCGAACCTGGCAACGCCCATGTCGAAGATCGTCGCGAAAAAGGTAGCGATGATCACCATGACGGGGACCTGTATCGCCGCGAACAAGAATGTGCGCCCCATCCCGGTCCAGAAGGCTCCGTCGCCGAGGGCATGAGTGTAGTTGGAGAACCCGGTGAAAACTGTGCCACCGATCATGCGTGTCGTGAAAAAGCTGGTGTAGACAGAATAGGCCAGCGGGACGACGAGGAACATCAAGAAGATCACAAAGAACGGCAGGACGAACCATAGCCCGCGCCGGTCGCGGCGCCGCTGGAACGTCCGGCGCCGCGCCCGGGCCGCGATCCCGGCCGTGGATGGGGGTGGTGCCCCCCTGGGGTCCTTGACCCCACTTGTAGCGACCTGGGCCACTTCTTGCCCCCACGCTCGGAGGATGCACGGACACCTCGCTCGGTCCCGCTCCTCAGGATCTTACGCTGCCTACTGGCACAGCTTCTACTGGCTGGCACAGCTTCTACTCGCATAGCCGCTCAGGCCTGGCCGCTGGGGGCAAGGAGGGTACAACCCCTCCCAGTCCCCAGCGCCTCAAACGTAGCTGGGCCGGTGACGCCGGGCCAGGCCGGTACCTACCCGCTTTGGTTAGGTGCTGACCGTGAAGCCTTCCGACTTGGCATAGCTGACCATATTGGTCTGCAGCAACTGGAAGTACTGCGGCAGGGTCATCTTGCCAGCGAAGAACTTCGACGCCCAGGCGGTCGTGCTGTTGAGGTAGTAGGTCATGAAGGGGGGCCAGGTAACCGCCGGGATCCCGGGCGCCGACTTGGCGGGGGCGGCGAACAGCGAGCCGCCGCTCTTCAGCATCGGGATGGTCAAGCTCAGCAGCCCAGGGGCGGACAGCTCAGGCTTGAAGTTGGGGAACAGTAGTGACGGCGGGGTGACCTCGATCTTCCAGGCTTGGGCCGATCCGCAGAGCCATTCGACGAACGTGGCCGCCTGAGCCGGGTGCTTGCTCTCGGTGAAGACGGGGTAGGTCGAGCCGCCCCAGTTACCAGAAGACGTGGCGCTGCCCGGGAGGGCACCCTGCACCCACTGACCAGCGGACTTGCTGGTCACATAGCTGGCGAAGTACGACGGCCCCCAAGCCGAAGTCGGCCACGTGAGGTAGAGGCCGCTATTGAGCCCTTCGAAGAAGGGGCTGGCGCTGGTGAAGGGGTCGTTGGCATGGTCGATCGAGCCCTGGCTGATGAGTGTCTGCCACCAGTTGGCAAAAGCCATCTGTTTGGGCCCAGTGAAGTTGATCGTGACGTTGGCACCGCCGTTCCAAACGAACGGCCACGCGCCGTACTGCTGCATGAGGGCAAGGACCCATTGGCCGTCGCCCGCAGCAAAGTCGCCGAAGAACACCTTCGGGTTGGCCTTGTGCACAGCTGCGGCGTCCGCGGCGTACTGTGCCCAACTCGTCGGGGGGGAGGTGATCCCGTACTTGGCGAGCTGGGTGGCGTTGTAGAGCAGGCCCATAGAACCACCATCATCGGGCATGGCCCAGATGTGGCTCCCTTGGGTAACCTCGCCCCAGGCCCAGTTCACGAAGTCGTTCTTGTACATCGCCGCCCCGTAGGGTGCGAGGTCGACTGTGTAGTGGAGCGTCTCGAACTCAGGTAGGACGTCGAACTCGATCTCCGCCACGTCAGGAGCGCCCGAATTGGCCTTCAAGGCGTTAAGTAGCGGGATGTACTCGCCCGAACCACCGACCTTGGTCACGTAGTCCACGCAGATGCTCGGGTGGGTCTGGTTGAAGACGTCCACCACTCTGTATATGCCCGGGACCCATCCCCAGAAGGTGATGGGCGTCGCTCCGCTCTTGCAGTACGACGTCGTGTTGGCGCTGTAGCCGCCCGTGCTCGAAGCGGCGGAGGCTGCCGGCGTTAGTATCGGAGTCAAGCTCACCAGCGACGCCGCCGTGACTAGGGCCGTCGCCCCGCACAGTGTTTTCTTGAACCAAGTATGTCTCATTTCGAGATGAACTCCTATCGTGTCGGATTTGCTTTGGAGAAGTAAACCTGTTTTGCTCAAGGCGTCCTAAACTGCCTTAGGCGAGCCTTCCCATGGACGGATTAATAATCTTCTGGCCAATCTCTTGTTGGCTCCCCTCATATCGCGCATTTCGACCTTCTATCCTGTGGTCCTCCTTTCCTGGGCTCGCAGCCTCCTCGTGCAAGACGTCGTCGTTTGCTCCTGCCTAGCTTCCTGTTCCTATAGGTGCCTCTATGGTGCAAAAGGACCGCGCCGGCAGGTTCAAGACCAAACGGTCCCCCTTACAGTCCTGCGTACCCTCATCGAGTTGCATCTGGACGAGCCCCGGCACTGGCTCCTCGGACGGCGTTCCCGTCCCCTCGGTCAAAATCCTCACGCGCGCTTGGCCCGAAAACGAGACGTCATTGAGGACGACCTCCGCGGACGTGAGGTCTGTGAGACCGCGGTTGACAATTGTCAGAGCAATACGCCCCCTTTGGTGGTCACATGTCGCCGAAACATCTAGAACGCTGAACGGCGCGAGGTCACCGATCCGGTGGCCCCAACGGTCCGAGACATCCGGCTCAGGCGCCGGGACGACAGGCGCCCTTACGGCGACGTCGACCGCCTCATCGAGCGCCACCTCCGAGCTGAGCCGGAACGGCTCGTATATGGGCTGCTTGCCGGCACCTTGGGTATTTGTCAGGACGGGGGCGATGGCGTTCACCATTTGGGCGAGGTTGGCCATCTTCACCCAATCACAGTGGCGGACGAAAATGTTGAGGTAGGTGGCGACCGCCAGGGCGTCGTCGAAGTCGTAGTGCTCCTCCAGGAACCCGTCGTCGGTCCGGTACCAGACGTTCCACTCGTCGTAAGCAATGCGTGGGACGTGGCGTAGTTTTTGGTTGTACGCCGCTTGGGACAGCATGGCAGAGGCGCAGGTGATGGCCCTTTCGGCCTGGTGCGGAGTGAGGACGTTGGTCCAATAATCGGAGGACCCCGTGTACAGGTGCACTGAGTGCAAGTCGACAAGGCCGACAAGGCTCTCGATCACGGTGCGGTCCCAGTCGCTCCACCCGTTCAGGCCGCAGCTCACCAGCTTGACGTCGGGGGCGGCGCGGCGGATAGCCCTTGCCCATCGCACCGCCAAGGCGGCGTACTCAGGGGCGGAGAGCTGGCCGACCTGCCATTCACCGTACATCTCGTTGCCGAGGCCCCAGTAAATGACGCCGTAGGGCTCCTCACGGCCGTTGCTGCGGCGTTGGTCGGCCCAAAAGGTGCGAGCTGCCGAGTTGCAGTACTCGACCCAATCAAGAGCCTCGGACAGCGTGCCGGTGCCCATATTGAGGCAGATGTACGGGGCCACGCCTAGCTCGGCGCAGTAGGCCAAGAACTCGTCTGTGCCGAAATGGTTCGGCTCTATGCCTCCCCAAGCCAGCTCGGCCCGGGTGGGCCGAGAGCTACGAGGACCGGTCCCGTCCTTCCAGTGGTAATTGGAAGCGAAATTTCCTCCTGGCCATCGCAGCACAGACAGTTTGAGCGGGCGCAGGAGCTCCAGCACATCACGGCGGAACCCTCTCCCATCGCTCAACGGGGAGCCCTCCTCGAAGAGGCCTCCGTTGATGCAGCGGCCGAGGTGCTCGACGAAGCCGCCGAAGACGTTGCGGTCGAGCTGGCCAATGGGCCGGCTCGGGTCGACCGAGAGACGCACCGGGCCCTCACGCAACCGAACTTCCCGCAGCCTGTCGTCAGCCACTTGACCTCTGTCCCCTCTCCCTGGGCAAAGGGTTTCCTCCCCCAATGGGAACGCTAACATCGGAGGCCAGGAGTTTCAAGCACGGCCGGCATGGGGTTGCTGGCCTGCTAGTTAACGCGCTGACCGTTGTAACGGCCACTCAAAGTGGGACATCGGCGACAGTGCGCAGGTAACGAACGCCGGAGAGGTCGGCGCCGGGCACGGCCAGGC
This sequence comes from Acidimicrobiales bacterium, assembly GCA_052325485.1. GTDB lineage: Bacteria > Actinomycetota > Acidimicrobiia > Acidimicrobiales > Palsa-688 > Fen-671. Next base: position 6,891 of record JBKQUU010000176.1, read on the forward strand.
GACGAGGCACCGCCCCGGTGGTCAAGAGCGAACGGTCGTAGGCGATGACCTCGCCCGACGCCAAGCTGACCCGGACGCCCTCGTGCCGAGGGCCGCGACGGCTTTGTGGCCGCCCGCGCCTGTCCTTCCAGTACCGTCCCCGGCCGAAATGGGTGCCGACCTCCGGTTCGGCGGGCCCGTTCCGGGGCGTCAGCGTACCTTCATGTCGGGCTTGACCACGTCCCACCGGTCGGCCATGCTGGTCGCCCGTGGCTCTCTCGGACGACGCGCCTGACAAGGTTTTCGAGAGCGCCTTGGGTGCCGTGGCGGACATCGGGGACGGGGCCACTATCTGTGTGGGAGGTTTCGGGCTGTGCGGTGTGCCCATCAACCTGGTCCGGGCGCTGCTCCAAACCGGAGCACAGAGGCTGGGGGTGGTGTCCAACAACTGCGGAGTTGACGACTGGGGCCTCGGCCTGTTGCTAAGGGAAAGGCGGATCGCCAAGATGACCAGCTCTTATGTAGGTGAGAACCATGAGTTCGCCCGTCAGTACCTCTCCGGTGAGATCGAGGTGGAGCTAGTGCCCCAGGGGACCCTGGCTGAGCGTTTGCGGGCGGGGGGATCCGGGATCCCAGCCTTCTACACGCCGGCGGGCGTCGGCACCGTCGTGGCCGAGGGTGGTCTTGTGCGCAGGTACAACCCCGATGGCACCATCGCCGTGGCTTCCGCGCCTAAAGAGACAAGGGAGTTCGGCGGACGTACGTACGTCTTGGAGCATGCCATCACTACAGACTTTGCTTTGGTCCGGGCGGCCGTGGGAGACGAGGCGGGCAACCTTATCTTCCATGCGTCGGCTCGCAACTTCAACCCCGTTTGTGCCATGGCCGGGCACGTCACCGTGGCTGAGGTGGAAAGGATCGTGGGTACGGGCGAGCTCGAGCCGGACGACGTCCACTTGCCCGGTATCTTCGTGCAACGTGTCGTCCTGGCCGGCCCCGACAAGGACAAACGGGTCGAGCGCCGGACCGTCCGGGCGAGGGGAGCGACAGAGGCCAATGACCCTCGACCGTGAGCAGCTGGCGGCGCGAGTTGCGTTGGAGCTCCCGTCCGGCGCGTACGTCAACCTCGGGATCGGGCTGCCCACGCTGGTCCCCGGCCACCTGCCAAGGGAGGCTCGGGTGGTGCTCCATAGCGAGAACGGCATCCTTGGGGTCGGTGCTTACCCCTGGGCCGGGTGCGAAGATCCCGACCTAATAAACGCCGGGAAGGAGACGGTGACAGTCGTCCCCGGTGCTTGCTTCTTTGACTCGGCACTCTCATTTGCCATGGTCCGCGGCGGTCATATCGACGTGGCCGTCCTCGGCGCCATGCAGGTGTCGGCGGCCGGCGACCTGGCCAGCTGGCTGGTACCCGGGAAGATGGTCAAGGGAATGGGTGGTGCCATGGATCTGGTCCACGGGGCCAAGCGGGTCATAGTGATGATGGAGCACCTCACCAAGGACGGCTCGTTCAAGATCGTGAACGAGTGCACTTTGCCCTTCACGGGCCGAGCCGTCGTGAACCGGGTGATCACCGATATGGCCGTCATCGATTTGGCCGCCGGCGGCCCGGTACTACGAGAACTGGCTCCCGGTGTGACCGTCGGAGACGTTCGCCGTGCCACTGAGCCCGCGCTTTCGGTACCGGAGCCCCCCGTCATAATGGCGCTATCTCGATGACCGCCGAAGGTACTGTCCGGGAGATCGCCGTCGTCGGCCTGGGCACCATGGGCTGTGGGATCGCAGAGACTGGGCTGTTACATGGGTCCCGTGTCCGCGTCGTTGATTCTTCTGACGACACGACGGCACAAGGCATAGAGCGGATCCGCCAGCGCATAGCGAGGCAGGTGAGAGCGAACCTCGTGCCGGCTGGTCTCCTCGACGCCGTTGGCGCTCTTCGAGGGGGCGACAGTGTGGCAGATGCCTGTGGCGGCGCCGATTTGGTCATAGAGGCCGTGCCCGAAGATTGGACGATAAAGGCAGAGGTGCTAGAAGCTATTTCTGCCGCCCGTCCCAGGATTATCGCCACCAACACATCTTCGTTCCCGATAGAAAGGCTCGCTGAGCACGTTCATGACGCGAGTGCCTTTCTCGGTGTACATTTCTTTAATCCGGCCGAATGGATCCCCGGTGTCGAGGTAGTCCCCGGGCCTATGACACACCCGGACGTAATAGCACAGGTGTCCGAGGTCTTGAGGCTGTGGCGCAAAGTGCCGGTGCTTGTGAAAAGTAGCCCGGGGTTCCTAGCCAACCGGTTGCAGCTCGCTCTGTTTGCCGAGTGCCTTCGTTGTGTCGAAGAAGGGCTGGCCTCGCCGGAGGAGGTCGACGCCGTTGTGTCCTCGACCTTTGGATTTCGGCTTCCCGTATTTGGGCCGTTTGTGTTGGCAGACATGGCGGGTCTTGATGTTTACGCCAGCATCCTCGACACCTTGGGACAACGTTTTGGTGACCGCTTCGCCGGCGCTCCTACGTTGCGGTCGCTGGTAGGATCGGGTGCCTTGGGCCTTAAATCGGGACGCGGCTTCCGCTCATACAGCGAGGAGGTCGCGCAAGGATTTCTCGAAAGAAGGGACATCGCCTATGCGGGGCTCCTCCATGCGCTCGGCTACGAGGACTGACTCGACCGTTCCCGGCCTGGTAGCAGGGCACGAGGAGGGACAGTGACTGGCGCCAGGCCCGCCGGGACATCAGCACGGCCGGGCCGTCCACGGCCTCTCGGTGCCACGCCGAGCGGTGGCGGGACCAACTTCGCCGTCGCCTCCTCTGTGGCCGACGGGGTCATGCTCTGCTTGTTCGACACGTCCGGAGCCGAGACCCAGGTCCCATTGCTGGAGTACGACGCCGGTGTTTGGCACGGCTTTGTCCCTGGTGTAGGCCCGGGCCAGGCCTACGGCTACCGCGTTAGCGGGCCCTATGAGCCAGGGCGGGGGTTGTGGTGCAACCCGGCCAAGCTCCTGCTCGACCCGTACGCCCGAGCCACCTGGGGGGAGCTGCGCCATGGCCCCGAGCTGGCCGGGTACTCCGTGGCCCACCCGGACCAGCCCAGCGGGCTGGACTCGGCCGGGCACGTGCCTTTGAGCCTGGTGGTCGACCCCGCCTTCGCCTGGGGCGCCCATCGCCGCCCCGAGCACAGCTACGCCGACACCGTCATCTACGAGGTGCACGTCAAGGGGTTCACGATGACCCATCCCGGCGTGCCGCCCGAGCTGCGGGGGACCTACGCCGGCCTGGGCCACGAAGCGGCCATCGCCCATTTGGTGGACCTCGGGGTGACCACCCTCGAGCTGCTCCCGGTCCATCAGCACCTCACGGGCTCGTTCCTGGCCGACCGGGGCCTCACCAACTACTGGGGCTACGACACGATCGGTTTTTTCGCCCCCCACGACGGCTACTCGTCGTTGGCCCGGGCCGGCCAACGAGGCGGGCAGGTGCAGGAGTTCAAGGCCATGGTGGCGGCCTTGCACGCCGCCGGGCTCGAGGTGCTCCTCGACGTGGTGTTCAACCACACGGCCGAGGGCAGCGAGCTCGGTCCCACCCTCTGTTTCCGGGGGCTGGACAACCCGGCGTACTACCGCCTGGTGCCCGGCAACCCCCGCCACTACTTCGACACGACGGGGACCGGCAACTCCCTCAACGCTGCCGACCCGCTGACCTTGGAGCTGATCATGGACTCGCTGCGCTACTGGGTGAGCGACATGGCGGTAGACGGCTTCCGCTTCGACCTGGCCGCCACCCTCGGGCGCCAGGAGGGCGGCTTCGACCACGTGGCCGCCTTTTTCGACCTGGTGGCCCAGGACCCGGTGGTCTCGGGCGTAAAGCTCGTGGCCGAGCCCTGGGACGTCGGCCAGGCCGACAGCTATGACCTGGGCGGGTTCCCCCCGTTGTGGCGGGAGTGGAACGGGCGCTACCGCGACACCATGCGGGACTTCTGGCGCAGCCAGCCCGGTCTGATCGGGGAGTTCGCCGACCGGCTCACCGGCTCAGCGGACATATACCGCCCCGGCCGGCGACGGCCCACCGCCTCGGTCAACCTCATCACCGTGCACGACGGGTTCACCCTGGCCGACCTGGTGTCCTACGACCAAAAGCACAACGAGGCGAACGGCGAAGACAACCGGGACGGCACCCAGGACAACCGCTCGTGGAACTGCGGCGCCGAGGGCCCCACCGACGCCCCCGCCATCATCGCCCTCCGGGGGCGCCAACAGCGGGCTCTGCTAGCCACCCTCGTCCTGTCCTTCGGCGTGCCCCTCCTGCTCGGCGGCGACGAGCTGGGCCGGACACAGAACGGCAACAACAATGCCTACTGCCAGGACAACTCGGTCTCGTGGTACGACTGGGGGCAGGCCGACGCGGCGATGACGTCGTTTGTCAAGAAGGTCCTGGCCCTGCGCCGAGAGCACCCAGTTTTCCGCCGGAAGCGGTTCCTGGCCGGCGTGGAGGCCTCCGAGATCGAGTGGTTCACCCCCTCGGGTACGCCCATGACCGTGGCCGACTGGAACGACCCCAACGCCCGCTGCGTTGCTGTCTTCCTGGACGGCAGCGACGACCCCGACAGAGGCCCCGACGGGACCTACCTGGTCGACGACGACTTCCTCGTCCTGGTCAATAGTTGGTGGGAACCGATCGGTTTCCGCATACCCGAGCTACGGCCAAGCCAGGCCTGGGCCGTCGAACTAGACACCTCGGGCCCCCTCCCCAAGACGGCGGGGACGCCTCTGAGCGCCGGACAAGAGCTCATCGTGGGCCCTCGTTCCCTCGTCGTCTGCCGAGGCGGTGGCCCCGCCCGAAGGGACCGCTCGTGAGGGGCGTGGACCTATCTGATGTCGGCCCGGACGCGACGCCTCGAGCACACAAGTGACCAAGCGGTGACAAGGAGAAGATTTAGTGGGCAATATCGAAGTGTTTTACATACTTAATCACAGTCACACGGACATCGGCTTTACTGACCATCAGGATCTTGTATTTCGCCAGCACGCTGACTTTATCGACCAGGCTATCGAGCTTTGCGAGAAGACCGCCGATTACCCGTTGGAAGCGCAATATCGGTGGACGTGCGAAGTCACCGGGACAACAGAGCGTTACCTGGAGAGCGCCGGGCAGGCGAAGCTGGACCTGTTCATGAAGTGGCACAAGATGGGGCGCCTTGACGTCGGGGCCATGCAGTACAACTTCACGCCGCTGCTGGGCGTCGAGCAAATGTACCGGAGCCTGCTGCCTGTTCGTCGCCTTCGAGAACGCTGGGGCCTGGACATCGACAGCGCGATGCAGTCCGATGTCAACGGCATCGCCTGGCTGTTCGCCGATCTCCTGTTGGATATGGGCGTCGATTTCCTCTCCATGTCTATCAACCCCGTGCGTGGAGGTGTCCCCAAGCCCTATCCGATGGCCTTTTGGTGGGAGGCTCCAAGTGGGCGAAGGTTGCTCGTGTGGAACGGCTATCATTACCTGTTCGGCCGAAGTGTGCTCAAGCTTGGTGACTGGAGATATGCGGAAAAGGAGATTGCCGACTGCGTCAAGAAGCTGAGCTCCAGAGAGAGCTACCCGTTTGATTTCTTGTTCTTTCAGTCGACTCACCCCATGCGCGTAGACAATGGGCCTCCTGACATCGGTATCGCCGACTTCGTACGGAAGTGGAACGAGCTCGGGAACAGCCCTCGGCTCCAGCTCGTCGCCCACCGGGAATTTGCCCGGTTACTGAACGAGCAGAGGACTGAGCTCCCGGTGATGAAAGGTGAGTGGATGGACTGGTGGTGTGACGGCGTTGGCTCCACGGCCTACGAGACGGCGGTAGCTCGCCAATCCCATCAGCTCCTCGGCATGGCGGAGACGATCGGCAGTTGGATAGAGCTCAAGGACTGGGGAAAAGTGCCGTACTCCCGTTCCGAAGCCGGCTCGACCTATGAGCAGTCGAGCCTGTACGACGAGCACACGTGGGGGGCGTACGCCAGCGTGGTGGCCCCCCACGACCCCTGGACCAAGGGCCAGGAAAATGCCAAGGCGAGCTTCGCCTTTCGCGCCTCTGCCGCCGCTCACGACATGCTAGCCAAGACGGCGAACAAAGTCGCCGGCGCCTTGGGCGAAGGCACTCCCGGCGGGCGCTTCAACCTTGGCGACCTGACGCCGGAAGAGGCGTACCCCTTGTCGGACGTCCGGGGCCTGCTAGTCCTCAATACCCTTCCGTGGGCCCGGGAGCTCATCGTGGACGAGCCCGTGCAGCGGGGTGGGGCGGCGCCGGTAGGCATGCTAGACATGTTCTTCCCGCCGGGGGTGCCCTGGGGTGGGGATAAGCCTGAAGCGGAGCGGATAACCTTCGCCGGGGATGTCCCCGCCTTGGGTTACGCCTACTTGCAGGGGCGCTGCACCACCAGCCCGGAGATCGCCGGGGGGGCCAACTGGGCGGAGAACGAGGCGTACAGGATCGAGGTCGACCCCGCTCGGGGGGGTTTGGCTCGATGGGTCGACAAGACCTCAGGGCAGGAGCTCACCTCCCCACATAGGGATTGGGTGCTCGGACAGTACGTCTACGAGCGTGTGATTTCGGAGGAAGGCCGGGTGGCACTGTTCGTCCCGGATTTCTCGGCGAAGGACTTCGGATCTTGGCGCGACGACGCTGAGTTCGCTTATAACGGGCCGACGGGGGTGCAGGTCCATCAGGCGAAGGTTGGTGCCGGCCGCGCCAGCCTCGTCGTAGACGTGGTCGGTCCCGGTGTGCGGTCAGGGACTTGCACTTTCACGCTATGGCAAGGCCGGCGCCAATTGGACGTCGAATGGAGTTTCGACAAGATCGCTGTCGATGACCCGGAAAGCGTTTTTTTCGCCTTCCCGCTTGCCGTTCAGGAGCCGTCCTTCCTCGGGGACTTCAATGGCATACCCTGTCAGCCCGACGTTGAACAGTTGCCGGGAAGTGTGCGGAGCTGGTACCCCGTCCAGGGCTGGGTCGGGGTGGACGGGACCGACCACAGTGTCGTCCTGGTACCTCTGGACGCCCCGCTCGTGCACTTGGGCGGGGTGAACACGGGGCGCGTCGTCGAACACCTGGACCCAGCGACTCCAGTCATCATGTCCTGGGCCCTCAACAACCACTGGTTCGTGAACTTTAAGGCACAACAGGACGGGAAAATTCGTCTTCGTTACAGTTTGACCAGTATGTCCGGCCACCTCGACGTTGATGAGGCCATGCGTTTTGCCGCCGAGGTCATAACACCGCCGGTCGTGTTGCGTGACCGGGCACGGATCTCACCCGAGAGCGGCGCCGTCCTGGAGGTGCTCGAAGGCGCCGATATTGTTCTCGGCTCAAAAATCTCCGAGGACGGCACGGGGATCGTGGTGCGCTTGCTGAACTTCAAGCTCCATGCCCAAAAGGTGACGATCGACCTGGGGATCCCCCTGAGCGGCGCCTGGGCGGTCCTACCCGACGAGCGCGAACGGACGGCTCTGCAGACAGATGGGCAAAGGTTGACGACGACCGTGGGAGCTCGCTGTGGCGAAAGTATCCTGCTGAAATGGTGAGAGGTCGGAGCAACGGGTTGCCCCGTACTGTACTGATAGTTTTTCAGTACAGTACTGAGAAGTCCTCCGTACGCGATCCGGGGCCATCGACGGCGAGCCCCGTTAGGGCTACGCGCCGTTAGGGCCGTCACCTAAGCTCGACGGCGTGCTGGAATGCAAGGCCGAGTTCAGCCCTGACCCAGCCAGTGTCCCTAGCGCGCGCCGCTTCGTACGTCAGACGTTGTTGGGCTGGGACGCCGAGGCGTGGGAGTACCCGGTCAGCGCCCTGGTGACCGAGCTAGCCACCAACGCTGTGCTGCACGCCCGGACGCCGTTCGCCGTCGAGCTCTTCTACGACGGGCGCCAATTGCGCCTATCCGTGTCCGACCGCTCTCCGCGCCTCCCGTTGCGTAAGGCACATGGCCCGGAAGCCACGACAGGACGAGGTCTCGACCTGGTGGGCGCGCTGTCAGCGTCCTGGGGCATTGACAGGCACGCTTCAGGCAAGACCGTCTGGTGCAGCATCGGTCCCGACGCCAACACCTTGGCGGTCGACGAAGAACAGCGGCCCGGGCTCGGCAGTGCGGGCTCCCTCGGTGCCAGCGCCTGACGGACGACCGCCCCTGGCGTCATCGCGGAAAATCCAATGGCCCATTTAGGTCATTTATCTCTCTTTATGAACGGCCCGCGGCCCCAAGCCCACCTGAACGCCAACTTGAGTGGCAGACTGCGCGCGTAGAATGGTGGACGGCGTCGGACCAGGGGCTTAACTTAGGCGCCCCTGGGGAGGGCCCTTTGAGCACGCTCACGCAAGGCTTGTCTAAAGACATGGGCTTCGAGGCCCTGGCCGAGTCGCTCCCGCACGCCGTCTGGGTAAAGGGGCCAGATGGCGCCACCGAGTACGTGAACGCCCGGTACACCAACTTTATCGGCCACGGTGCCGAGCGGGCGCACGGGTGGTCGTGGTTAGACCTGCTGCACCCCGACGACGTGGTCCTGGCCCGAGCGGCGTGGGACCAGGCCCTGGCGGCCGGGGCCACCTACCAGGCGGAAATGCGCGTCCGTGCCGCGGGTGGCGGCTACCGCTGGGTGATGTCCCGGGGCGAACCGGTGCGCGGGGGAACCGGAGCCGTGGTGGCCTGGGTCGGCACGGTCACCGACATCGACGAGCAGAAGCAGCTGGAGCGGCACCTTCGGGAGTCCCAACACGAACTGGCTGCCAGCGTGGCGATGCTGGAGGCCCTGCAGACGACGGCACCGGTGGGATTGGCCTTCGTCGACCGCCGGCTACGCAAGTTGCGGGTCAATGACGCTCTGGCCAGGCTCACCGGCCTGCCTGTCGAGGACCAACTCGGTCGCCCGGTGGCCGAGCTGACCCCCGACATCTGGCCCCAGCTGGAACCGGTCTACCGCTCAGTCCTGGACACTGGCAAAGCGGTCCTCAACATGGAGGTGACGCGGGCCAGCGCCGCGGAGCCGGGCCGTACGGACCACTGCCTGAGCAGCTTTTACCCGGTGCGCGTCGGCACCGAGGTTATCGGGGTGGGCGTCGTAGTCGTAGACATCAGCGAACGTCGCCGGGCTGAGGGCCTGCTCGCCGCCAACCTCGATGCCCTGGTGCACACCATCGCCGCCACGGTAGAGGTCAGGGACCCCTACACCGCCGGGCACCAGACGCGGGTGGCCTACCTGGCCACGGCTATAGCGCGCGAAATGGCGTTGGACGACGCCGATGTCCAAGGCATCTGTACGGCCGCCGGCATCCACGACATCGGCAAGATCGGGGTACCGGCGGAGATATTGAGCAAGCCAGGCAAGCTCAGCGCCCCCGAGTTCGAGATCATCAAGCAACACCCCCAGCAGGGCCACGACATAGTGGCCGGCATCGCCTTCCCCTGGCCGGTGGCGCAAATGATCCTTCAGCACCATGAACGCCTGGATGGCTCGGGCTACCCTGCTCGCCTCTCGAGCGAGCAGATACTGCCGGGAGCTCGGATCATTGCCGTGGCCGACGTGGTCGAAGCCATGTCGTCGCACCGGCCCTACCGGCCCGCCAAAGGTATCGGGTTGGCCCTGGACGAGATCGGGGACCAGCGCGGCCGGCAATTGGACGCCGGTGCGGTTGACGCCTGCGTCAGGCTTTTCCGGGAACAAGCATTCGACCTAAACGCGGGATCGGCCACGGGGGACCTGCCTGATTAGCGATCGATGGGCCTGATCAGCGACCGATGGGCCTGATCAGCGGCCGATGGGCCTGATCAGCGGCCGATGGGCTCCCCTCTGGGGGCGTTGAACGCCCGTAACTCGCCGGGCGGGACGGGCCGGGCCAACAGGAACCCCTGGCCTTCATCACACCCGAGCGCCGTAAGCGTTCCGAGTTGGTGGTGCGTCTCGATACCCTCGCCGACGACTGACATCCCCAGGGCGTGGGCCATGGCGGTAATGGCGCCGATGATCTCCCGGTCACGGTCGTTACCGGTCACCTGCTCGACGAAGCTGCGGTCGATCTTCAAGATGTTCACGTTCAGGCGCTGTACGTGGGCCAGGGTCGAGTAGCCCGTGCCGAAGTCGTCCAGGGCCAGCCGCACCCCGAGCTCGGACAGTTTGGCCAGGGTCGTAGCCGCCTCGCCTAGCTCGCCGATGAGGGCCGTCTCGGTGACCTCCAGGCACAGCTGGGAGGGGACTATGCCGTGGCGTTCGATCGAGGAGGCGACACGCTCTACCAGAGCGGGCTCACAGAGCTCCTGGCCCGATAGGTTCACCGAGATGGTGAAGTTGTCCGGGTACCCGCCGTCGAGCCTCCACTCCGCCAGCTGGCGGCACGCCTCCTCCAGGACAAAGGCGTCTATTGCGCCTACCAGGCCCCGGGCCTCAGCTAAGGGGATGAACTCGGCCGGGGGCACGACCCCACGCTCAGGATGACGCCACCGGACCAGCGCCTCGGCGCCCCGCAGCGAGTGGTCCTCGAGCGAGAACAGCGGTTGGTAAAGAAGGAAAAGCTCGTGGTCGTCGATGGCTTTGCGCAGCGCGGCGTCGAAGTCATGGTGGCCCAGGGCGTGGGCGTGCAGGTCGACGTCGAACAGCAGGAAACAGTCGCGTCCGGCACCCTTGGCCTCGTACAGGGCCGTGTCGGCCTGGCGGACCAACACGCCCGGGTCGGCCAGGGGGTCGTCGGTCACGACCACGCCGATGCTGGCGGTGACGCTGAGGTCGTTGCCGTCGGGCACGAAGCTGGTGCCTATGGCCCGCAGCACCCGGCTGGCGACCAAGCGGGCGTCGTCATCGTCCCGCAGCCCCCGGCGCAATAAGACGAACTCGTCGCCCCCGAAGCGGGCTACGGTGTCCCCCCGCCTAGAAATGCGGGACAGACGCCGGCCGACCTCGACCAGCACCCGGTCACCGGCGTCGTGGCCGTGCAAGTCGTTGATGACCTTGAAGTTGTCGAGGTCGAGGAAGAACACCCCGACCCGGTCGCGACTGCGCTCCAGGGCCACCAAGGCTTGGGACAGGCGGTCCATGAGCGCTAGCCGGTTCGGTAACCCGGTGACGGCGTCGTGCAGGGCCTGATGGGCCAGGGCCTGTTCGGCCAGCACTTGTGCGGTCACGTCCCGTGAGATGCCAAATGTCCCGATGATGCACCCGTCATCGTCTCGCAGAGGGAGCTTGGTAGTCGAGACCCACGCGTTCGGGCGGTCGCGGAAGGTCTCGCACTCGATCTTGGCCACTATGGGCTCACCGGTGCGGATGATCCTCTGCTCGTCCTCGAAGGCGGCCACGGCATGCTCATCACTGAAGAAATCGAAGTCCGACTTGCCGACCACCTCGTCGGCACTGCAGGCGTGGGCCTGGTCCAAAAGAAAGCCCGTGCTCACCAGGAGGAACTTGCTCTGCAGGTCCTTAAAGAAAACCCGCTCCTCGGGGTTGGCCAACAAGTTGCTCATGCATAGGCGCTCCAGGACCTGCCGGTCCAGGCGCGGCACCGACCCGTTTTGCTCCTCACGGTCGGCCACCGTGGCTCTTTTGGCCATCAGGCTTGTATCGGCGGCAGGCAGGGCCGTATGAGCCGGTTGCTCTATAGTGAGCGGAGCAGTGGTACCGACGAGGGAGGTCGCCCTCCTGGTTGCTACCGCCCTCTGGTCCGTCGGGCTGACAGCCACCGGTGCCGCTGGGGCTGGCGCCGTTGACCATCAGGTCACGGCGCCCCTAGGCAGGCAGCTAGCCGAACTGGCGGGCCCCGACGGCCGCGGCTACGACTGGTTCGGCAGTTCTGTCGCCGTCTCGGGCAGTACGATCGTGGTCGGCGCACCGGCGGTGGCCGATGCATCTTCGGGTATCGGCCGGGCGTACGTGTTCACCAGGACGGCCACTGGTTGGCATGAGAGCGGCGAACTGGCAGGCTCTGGCAGCATCGCCCACGACTGGTTCGGGGACGCGGTCGCCATCTCGGGTAGCACCATCGTCGTCGGCGCACCATCAGTATCCGTTCTGACACCGGGCCTGGGCCGGGCGTACGTGTTCACCA
>JBKQUU010000177.1:0-20223 GCA_052325485.1 Acidimicrobiales bacterium
CGTTATTGCCGCGATCGGTGCGGCCGTAATGGCCTCAGGCGGGATCAGTGTTGGAGCACCACGAGCTGCGGCGGCCGTGCCGGGCGCGGCCTTCCAACGTGTCCTCGACGGCCTCGTGACCGGCCCGGGGCGAGTCGCTCCTGGCGCAACGGCTTATGTACTGGCGCCGCAGGGTACCTGGGCCGGCGCGGCTGGGACCGCGAACGTGAAGACCGGCCAGGCCATGTGGCCTGACGCCCGCATGCGCATCCAGAGCAACAGCAAGGCCTGGCTGATGGCAGTGGTCTTTCAGCTCGCCGACGAGGGGAAGCTCTCTCTGGCCGATACCGTTTCGAAGTGGTGGCCGGGGCTGTTGCCCTACGGCGACGAGATCACGGTCCAAGAGCTTATGAGCGACACCAGCGGGTTGATCGACGACAACGACATGATGAAGTCGACGGCGGCCATGGACCTCGCCATGGCTAACGTGAAGGACCCAAAGCTTCGCGCCGAGCTCGAAGCTATCGGGGCCAAGCTCAGGAAGAACCGCGACACCTACGTCGACCCGATGTGGCTGGTCCGCCTCGCCGCCTGGCAGCCGCTCGTGCTGCCGCCCGGCACCGGCTACCACCATTCCAACATCGGCTGGAACATCGCCGGCCTCATCGCCGCCCGTGCCGGCGGCGAGCCGCTGCCGCTCCTGTACCAGCAGCGTATTTTCACGCCGCTCGGGCTCCACCACACGAGCTTCCAGCCACAGGGCTGGATCGTCGGCCCCCACGCTGAGGGCTACGACATCAGCCCCAACGCCACCCTCACCGACGCGACCGCGTGGACCTGGGGGAAAGGCGCAGACGGTGCCATCGTCACTGACGCTGTCGACGAAGCCACTTTCGTGAGGGCGTTGGTGGACGACCAGCTCGGTGTCCGGGAGGACTTCCTCCTCTTCTACGGCCGCTCTGGCACGAATTCGCCAGGCTGCCCCGGCAATGCCTTCCTCGGCGAAGGCGCCGGCGCCGCCAGCCGTTCCTACGTGTACTACAACCTGACGGGCACCCACATCGCCGTGCTCCTCCTGAACGGCTACCGCGAGAGCTCTGGCGTGACTGACGCGAAGGCCCAAGCTGGTGCGCTGGCGCTCTACTGCGGCAGCGCCCACCCCCGGGGGGGCGAGGTACCGTGACGGCTCTCTCGTCAACGCCTTCCGGTGACTGTGCGGTCGAAGTCGCGCACCTTCGCAGAACTTTCGGCTCTACTCTCGGCGTCGAGAACGCCCCTTTCAGCCTCAGCGAAGGTGACATCCTTGGCGTAACCGGCCATGAGGGCTCAACTAACGGAAAGGGAGCTATGTACGGTTTAGGGGCAACTGCATATTGGGTCGCAGCGGTCCGCGCCATGGAAACGCGCCGCCCTGATGCACTGTTCGACGACCCGTGGGCGGCGGCGCTCGCGGGATGGGAGGGCGCCCGTTGGGCCGAGCAACGCCACCCCGAAAGTCTCGCGCCGATGGTCATACGAACTCGCTTCTTCGACGACTTCCTCAGGCGCGCAACCTTTGAGGAGGGGATGGCCCAAGTGGTGCTCTTAGGCTCGGGCCTGGACACCCGGGCACTTCGCCTGCGCTGGCCCGCGGGCACAACCGTATTCGAGGTGGACCAGCCCGACGTCCTGAGCTACAAGGAAGACCTGCTCGCTGGCGCACACCCGAGCTGCGAGCGCCAGGTCTACTTGCGGACAGACCTGCGGGGGGCCTACTGGCCGGCTCAGCTGGTCGACGCCGGTTTCGACCCGACAGCACCGGCCGTTTGGTTGGCAGAGGGGTTCCTCTTCTACTTTCCCGACGATGCAATTAAGACGTTATTGGCGCGGGTTTCCGCACTCGCGAGCAACGGAGGCTGTCTCGGCTTCGACATCCCCAACCGCGCTATGCTGGTCCACCCTGCCATGCAGGCCTGGATCCAGATGCAAGCTGAAGCTGGTGCCCCGTGGACCGGGACGATGGAAAGCCCTGCCGACTACGTAGCGGCCCTGGGCTGGCGTGCCAGCTTGACACAATGCGGTGGTGCCGACGCCGACTATGGGCGCTGGCGGTACCCCGTGGTCCCCATGGCCGCGCCCGACTTGCCTCACCATTGGCTCGTCACTGCCAAGAGGGAGCCGAGCAAGAACTTGAGCAATATTGCTGGCTGGCCCGAACTGGACCAGTCGAAGGAGGTCCGATGAGCACGTTCCGACGAGCCACGACGATTTGGAAAGGGCCTTATCACGGAGGTGAGGCCACGGTTTCGTTCGGCTCTTCCGGCCTCGGGCCGTTCGGCGTTGCCCCGGCCGTCACCGAGGCCCCTCCGCCGGGACAGACCAGCCCGATGGAGCTGCTGGCCGCGGCAGAGGCCTCGTGCGTCTGCGGCATGATCGCTGTCCTGCTGGAGAGGGCAGGTCACGCCGCCCAAGAGCTCCACAGCTCAGCTGAAGTCGAGCTCGACGGCGCATCGATCCCTTCGGTGCGCGTCCGCGTCGTCGGGTTGGTGCCCGGTTTAACGCTCGAGCAGTTCACGGATGTGGCGGAACGGGCAAAAAGGAGCTGCCCCGTGAGCAAGGCGCTGTCCGGCACGGTGGTTACCATCGCCTCCGAGCTGGCATGACCGGGCTGGTCCCCCCGAGGCTCAGATAAGCGAGACTGATATGAGCGAGGCAACAAAAGCCGGCTCGGGCCCTCAGCGGGCTGCCGGGCGCCACGAGCTCGAAACCTGCGTAGTAGAGGGGTCCCGGGCCCAGTCGACTTCGACGTCATCGAGCGCGAAGCCCTCTTCAACTCTGGCGCCTTCCGCTTAGCAGGCACACTAGCCGTTCCCCGGAGCCGGAAAGGCCCTTTCCCGGCAGCACTGTTCGGATCTGGCCCGGTCGACAGGGACGAGAACTACGGGCTCCTCCGAATCGATGCCACGCGCCAGATCGCTGGCGTCCTCGCGTCGGCCGGTACTGCATCGCTGCGCTACGACAAGCGCGGCGTAGGCAGGAGCCAGGGTGGGGACTAGCGTGCTGCCGGGTTCTTTGATGCGGTCGACGACGCCGCCGCGGCGTTGGCCTTCCTGGTGGGCTTACCCGAGGCTGACGGTAGGCGGGTCGGCGCGATCGGGCACGGTGAAGGGGCGTTCACGGCAACGGCTCTAGTCGGACGGGGGGCGCCCCTGGCCGCCCTAGTCCTGCTTGCCGGCAGTGCGGTGCCGCGGAGCGAGGTCGGGCGCCTCTAGGCGGAGGGGGTCATCCCGACACTGCCACTCCCAATTCCGGCACTGGTACGACTACTGCGGGTCGACCTAAACCAGCGTGTGGCCAAGTCCCATGCCCGGCTGCGAGCGACCAGCGGGGACGTGGAACGTGTGGGCATGCGACGTACCAAGCAGCAAAGGTCAGATCGTCCTTGGCCGAGAAGGTGGCGTCGTCGCAACCGGCTTCGACGAGAGCGTCAAGCCGGGCGTCGGTCAGGTTTTCCTTGATCGTCAGCTCGAAGTCGTGCTCAGCCATTGTCTCCCTGTCTGCTGAGAGCGCACTTGGACGTGTCCTCTGAAACCTTTGTCTAGTCCGCTAGCCGCTAGCCGTCTAGTATGATAGTATCATGGTACGACTTTCAGACAGCCGCGTCAGGTCCTGGTACGGCTCGGTTGCACCGAGCTCTGTCAGAGCGGCTCGCACGTGGTCGTACGGTGGGGATTGTGCCAAACCGTCGCGCCCAAGCACGGTGGCGACATCCGGCCCGGCATATTGAGGAGCATCGAGCGGGACTTGGAGCCCTGCCTCGGGAAGAGGTGGCTAGGTTGAGAAAATTGACGGCTGTGTTCGAACGCGACGATAACGGCTACTGGTTGGTGGAGCTCGAGGAGGAACCCCGCGTCCACTCTTACGGGCGCACGCTCGCCAAAGCCCGCGAGCACGTCCTCGACGCCAGCACGCTGTGGTTCGAGGTCGCTCCGGAGGAGCTGAACCTCGTCGAGGACATACGGCTGCCAGCCCCGGTCAAGGCCAGCCTGGAGCTCGCCCGCCAGGAGCGCGAGCACGCCCAGGCCGCCCAGGAGGCCGCCGCAGGGGCCACACGTGATGCGGCCCGCGCTCTTGTGAAGGACGGCCACCTAAGCGTCCGCGACGCGGCGGACGTGCTCGGCCTGTCTCACCAGCGCGTTCAACAGCTCCTCGCCAGCTGACCGACGGCAGGTTCAAAGACATCACCTTGGCGAACCGGGCGACTTCAGCGGCCCTACGATGCGAACCTGTGCCGGGGTAAGGTCCTGAGAAGCACCTTCGTGTAGTTAGGCAGCTCAACAGCCATTTTTAGGTGGCCGATAGCGAGCGTTCGAGACCGTAAATGGCCGTCGGTTGTGGTGCAGGTGTGGTGCAGCTCGCGCCTATGACGCGGCTTGGCGCCCCGTCTGGCAACGATTCTCGTGAGGCTGTCGGCAACGGCCAGCATTGAGAGGTGCACGCCGTCGTGGAGAGAACAATGGGAACCGCTACGTCTTCTCGCAGAGACCTCGCCCGCGATATCGCCACCCATAGGACGCGTTTTTGCTTTGTCGACTTAGGGGGCCAACTAGTGGTGCGCGTGCGTCATGAGCGTTGGCGGCCGATTGCCATGGCGGTCTGCTTGGGCGAAAGCCATCGGAAGCGAACAAGAGCTTGAGACAATGACTGGAGGTGTGAGGAGAGGGAATGCCGCTCACTCGGTTCGCAAGAGGAGCGCCGTCGGAGCCCGTGCGGCGACGCGCGCGGGGAAGGCGGCGACCAGGTTGGCAAGCACGAGCGCCCCGAGGGCGATGAGCATGACCGACACAACCGGGACGGTGGGCGCGGGTACGGCACTGATCTCTCGAGCGAAAAGATCCCATAAGTAGCGGCCCAGGGCAATACCCAGGGGCACCCCGGCGACGACGCCGAGGACAACGGCGACGGTCGATTGCCACGCCACCGTTGCAGCCAGCTGGGACCTGGTGAAGCCGAGAGACTTCAGCAAAGCCAGGTCACGGCGGCGGCGGCGCACCGAGGCCAGAAGGGTCAGCCCGAGAGCAGCCGTGGCGCCCGCGGCGACAGCCGCGCCCAATATGGCTGGAGTGCTGCCGAGGTTGCGATAGTTGATGATCTCCGCCGGGCGCTGCGGCCCGAGGACCGGGCCGTTGCCGGGCTGCCCGCCGAGCTTGACGATGATGGCGTCCACCGACCGGGTGAGCGCGCCGCTCGTCGTGCCCGAAGTAACGCGGATGAGGATGGCGTTGGGCCCGGGCTGGGGCTGGTCGAACGGATTTCGTTCACCGGCTGGGATCAGTTGGTAAGCCACGAGCGCCCCGCTCCCCATCTCCAGGTGGGTGCCACCGCCACCACCAATGCCTCCGATGGCCGGCATGGTCGCCGTCCCCACAATCAGCAAGCGTGTCGGGATAGCGTTCGCAGCCGCGCGCACCTCAACGGTGCTACCGACTTGCTTGTGCAGTTCGGCCAGAGTGGCAGCACCCAGTACAACCTGATCGGGCGCATCGAGCCCATGCCCGGACAGCACGGGGGGAGCGACGGCGGCGCCTGGGGTGCCACCCATCACCGGCACCAGTTGGCCGTCTACGGACAGCTCCCCGAAGTACACACCCGACCATTCGGCCACGAGGTGGTCCTGGTCAAGGAGAGGCTCTATTTGGCTCGGGAGGTCGCCACCTTGACCACCCAGCTCATAGTCCCAGTTCCAGCCGTACAGGGCGGGGTGAGAGACCAAACTGTTCAGACTGGCGCCGAAGGTAAACGTGGTCGTCACCACCATAAGGGCCAGCACAGCACCGATGATGGCTGATCGCACCGGCACCGAACCGCGCCTCGCTCCGGGATCGAGGGCGAAGCGGATCCCCGTCAGCGCGGCGACAGGTAGGCCGGCAGCGGTGGCTGCTCGGGCGATGCGCGACTGGCGGTCACCCGGCAGAGCGGGGCGCACGGTCGCTCGCTGGGGCGAGCCCTCGTAAGCGATGACCATTGCCACCGCGCTGAGGCCCACGACGAGTACCGCCAGCCCGGCACCGAGGACCGTCCAGTCAAAGTTCAGCCCAATGGGGAGGTAAGGGCGTAGGGGACCTATCGGGGCCAAGGGTGAGAGGGCGATCGCGACCAGGCCGGCCAGCACAGACCCGACGACCACGGCGCCGAGAACACCGAAGAGCCCATCAAGGACCGTCATGGAGGGGTCAGCACCCAAAGCTCGCATTACCGCCAGGTCGTCGGCCTCGGACCGCAGGCGCCGCCCGATGACTTGTCCCGCGACAATGAACACGGCCAGGCCGGCGATAGCACCGAAGACGCCCAGAGCTAGAGACTCCGGCCTGATCGTCCGCTCCGCCCGGGCCGATACCACCGACAGGGTCGTGCCCGCACCGGAAGGCACACCTTTGGGCAGTACCCGAGCTAACTCAGCCTGGACGGCGGCCTCGGAGCGAGTCCCGTCACTGAGCGTCAAACCGACGATAGTGAGCGATGCGCAGCAGTTGAGCAGTCGCCGGGTAAGGGCAGGGGTGAAGAGCACCACCGCCGAACTAGAGGCGTCCTGCTGGTCTTCGACGACCCCGGCCCAACCGGTGGTCCCGACGCCGACCAACTTGGCGGTTAGGCGGAAGGCCGGGCGCAGCTGATCATTTTGGTACCCCGTGGTCAGTGATTGGGGGTCGGTATAGGCTCCGAAGGTCACCACTTCTCCCAGGTGGAGCCCCCAAGAACTAGCCGTCGTCGAGTCCATGATGAACTGGCCGGCATTGTCAGGATCGGCCGCGCGGCCATGGGTGACAACCAGCCGGTCCTGATCGAAACCGAAGCCGTCCACACTTCCATAGGTGACCGGTTCCGACCCTGGCAGTGGGATGCCGTTCGTTCCCAAGGGGAGGAGGGTGAGGCCGACTTCGCTTTCGGCTCGGGTTACCCCCGGGAGGTGGGCGATCCTGCGCACCAACGCTGGGTAGTAGCCGGCGACCAGGCCTATGGGCGGGTTGTAGATGCTGACCACGGTGGCGAGGTCCGAAGCGTTGGTGGCCTTGGCGAAGGCACTGAAGGAGGATTGCGTGCGCCGGCCGGCGGCGACGGCGCCCATGGCCAACCCACCCACCAATCCCACCAGGAGGACGATGCTCATATAGCCCGTCCACCGCCGAGCGAACGTGGTCCGGGACCGGTACCAGGCGACCCGAAGGGGCGACCTCATCTGACCATGTACTTCTGCTGGCGTAACAACCTGCTTGCGATCCTTACAGTCTGGGTGCTCCGGTCAGCGACGGCGCGGTTCTTGGCTGGCCTCGCTGGCTCGTGCCACCACCAACGCGTCCTCTCGAGGCGGGGAGCAAGTCTTGACAAGGAACAGGGGCCAACATTAACTGCCGATCTGGTCCCGGAGCCCACAGCTACACCTGCGATTTGACCGAGGGGGAGCTGACTGCTGCCGTGCTTGCCCTATCGCGGCTCGCAGCTCGTGCTATACGCCGTGCATGACGGGGCCCCAGGCGGATTTCGCCGCTGAACTGTCCCCACATGCCCGCGAAGTACAGCCTCGGCGCGGCTAGGTGCTCTGGCGCTCCTTGATAGGCAAAGGGCACGCCGTCCGCGCCCAAGACACCCAGGTGGCCGACGATGTCTTCCAGTCCGCGGCGGTACCCGGTGGCGCAGATGACGGCGTCGGGGCAGAGCCGCGTCCCGTCGGCGAGCAAAACCGTGGGGCCGTCAAGTCGCTCTACCTGGGCGACGACCTTGGCCTTGCCGCGCTTGAGCGCAGCCACAAAACCGTCGTCGATGGCGGGGTTGCGTAGCCGCCGGTGGAAGTTGGCATAGGGACCGTCTTTCGCCCGAGGCAAGCCGAAGGGCGCCAGGTCGCCGAAGAGGAGCCTCTGCGTAATCGAGAAGCTGAGGTCGCTGAGCCGGGCCGGCAGGTGGTCAGCGACGAGAACGAGGAGGGGTTGGCCCGGCAGGCCGAAGATGTCACGCTTGGCCAAGTTGGGCGGGGTGCGCATCGAGAGCTCGACCTGGGCGCCCGCAGTAACGAGGTGACCGGCGATGTCGATGCCCGAGTTGCCGGCGCCGACGACAAGGACGCACTTGCCCGTGTACTCCTTTGCCGTGTGGAACTCCGACGAGTGGAGGAGACGGGCGGTGAAGTGCTCCCGTCCAGGCCATTGGGGGAGCACAGGTACGGCGTCCCAACCTGTGGCGACCACGACGTACCGGGCGAGCAGTTGGCACTCCGAGGTCTGCAGGAGCCACGTGTCGCCGGCGCGTTCGATCCTGAGGAGCCTTGTGTTGAAACGGACGCTGAGCTGGTGGTGCAATACGAACGCTTCGAGGTAGGCGACGAAATCGTCCCGGCGCGGGTAGCGGCCGTAGCTCCGCGGCATGCGGAAGCCCTGCAGGTTCGACATCGCCCGCCACGAGTTCAGCCGTAGCTCCTCGTACCTTGACCTCCAGCGTGCACCCACCGCGCCCGAGCCCTCGAGGACAAGGGTCTGAAAGCGACGTCCTTGCAAGGCAGCCGCACTGGAGAGCCCGGCGGCACCGGCTCCCACAACGACTACCTCATGGTTTTCTATCTTTTGCCCGGGTGCCATGGTTCTGACAGCTTCTTGCATTCACAATGGTCCCCTCGGGCGATCTGGCCCACAATGAGGGCACCACCCTTTTCCCCGGGTAGCTACCACCACGCCGGCAGCGCTTGCATCGGCGCCTGTCGACCGGCTGTCCGGCGCCTGCGTGGTGCCGGAGCCCATGGGTTGCGTGCCCATGCCGCGGGCGCCCGCGCCTCCTTGCGTAAGCACAGGGCCTGGCCAGCACGCTCAGCCGGTTGTTTCAGCACCCGTGACGCTGCCGGCCGGCAGAACGCTGCCATCGCGTGCCCGGGCGAAGGCCGCGGGCGCGTCACCGTTACGGCTTAGGTCGTCGTCTCGCTCTCGGCCAGGGCCGCCGACGTGGCACCGGCATAGTTGTAGTCGCCGCTGTAGCCGGCGGTGATCGAGTCGCTGCCAACCGGTAGGTTGGCGGTGGTCACCTGAGCGCTGATGATGCGGTCCCGCGTCGTGACCGCAGCGGTCCCGATCGGGGTGCTGCCAACGAAGAAAGTTACGACACCTCCTGGGTCGAGAGGCCCGAGACCGGCGGGCATCACGTTGGCGGTCAACGTGACCGGCGCGCCGACCCTGGCTGAGTCACTGGAGGAGCTGAGAGTGACGGTCGTCTTTTGCGGGGCCACTTCCTGGTCCCCGTAGGTCTGGCCACCGGGGGCCCCGTACGTGGTGCTGGCAGCAAGGTGGCTGGCATCGCCGTAATAGAGGGCGAGCAACTGGTAGAGGCCGGGCGGCAGGCGCGAGATCGTCAAACTCGCCGTTGTGACGCCCCCCTTTGTTGACAAGGTGGCGGTCCCGAGCAGGTCTGGGTGGATCGCCGGGTTGGACCCCGCCGGGAGGCCGATGGAGCCGAAGAACGCCACCCTGCCGGTGGGGGTACTGCCGTCCTGCGCCGAGACCGTTGCGGTGAAGGTGACCGGCTGGCCGTATGACGTTTCCCAGCCCGAGTTGCCGTTGGGCGCGCCCGAGCCTGTTACAGAGACTTTCGTTGGCACGAGCGTCGTTGCCTTCGGTTCCGTCAGCGTTGCGTTGGTCCCGCAGGTCAGGCTCCAGCCCTCCGTGACCCTGGCCGAGCACGACAGAGCCCAGGTTGGCGTCCTGGTCCCCGGTATGTCCGTTCCAAGGCCGGTGAGGCCGTACGTTATCCTGGCGCCGCCCGGTGTGAGGCCGGGGGCAGGCTCGCTGGCCGGGACGGGGATGACCTTGCCGCCGATCTCGACAGTGTCCCCGTTGTAAGCGAGGAACGACGATGCGAGCCCGAAGCCGCCCCAGGCGACATCGCCGCCGACGCCGAGGTATATGGTTCCGGTGTTGCGGAACGTGACGTCCCTGTCGATAGCGCTTTGGGGGTCGCCGGCAGCCAGGACGTAGTTGTCGTAGAGCAGCATGTAGGCGGTCCCCTCGTTGAGGAAGCTCGTGCCGATGGTGTCCATGTTGAGACCTGCCCCCTCCTCGCCGATAACGCCGCTCGGCGCGTTGACTAGGTCCCCCTCCAGGTCCAGTCCGTCTGAGCCAAGACCGCCATGGCCGACCTCGAGGGTGCCCTCGTTGGTAAGAGTGTCGCCCGAGGGCAGCTTGAAGTAGCCATTACCGATAAATGTGCCGAAGTTGGTGAAGCTGTTCAAGGAGTGGGTGGGAGAGAGGCTGGTCCCGTCCACCCAGAGTGTCTGGCTTCGCGCAATATCGCCCGAAAGCGTCGCCCCTTTGAAATCACTTCCGAGCAAGTCGAAGCTCGACGGCCCATTGCCGACCAGGTGCAGGGCTCCGGCGACCAGGACGGGGCCGCCGCTGGTCGTACCCGCGCCCTCGACAAAGGTGGCGCCAACGGGCACTGAAACAGTCCCGCCGTTGGAGATGGTGCCGGCTTGGTTGAAGATGGTGCCGGCGCTACCCGCGTTGAGGGACGAGTTGAGAGACCCTACGTCGATGGTCCCGTCGTTGGTAAGGGTGACGGCACCCTGGAGGTCCAACCCGGCACCATACGGGCTGTTGCCGTCCATGGCGATCGTCCCCGGGACCTGGTTCTTCACGTTCGCGGCCACGCAGAAAGTGACGCCCGGGGCGACAACGATCATGCCGGCGTTCGTCAAGGTGCCGCCGGCCGGGAGCTTCAGGCACCCGAGCCCGAAGATCGTCCCATCGTTCGTGAACGAACCCGTTGCCTCTACTGGGTCGCCTGGGCCGCCGTGGACCAGCAAGGTCTGGTCTGGCGCGACATTGCCAGACAAGCTCGGGGAGATGAGGTAGCCCGTCAGGTCGAACTGCGAGGCGCCCGCGCCGGCCAGGTCCAGGGCCCCGGAGATGGTAGGCGCTACCCCCGCTAACGTGCCTGACCCTTCGATAAAGGTGGCCCCTTTGTTGACGGCAACCGAGCCCAGGTCCAGGATCGTCCCGCCGGCATTGTCGATCACGGCTCCGGTGGTCCCACTGAAGGGGGCGACGATGCCCTGGTTGGGATGAGTCAAGACCTCACCGAGGTTCGTGAACCTGCCGGTACCGAAATACAACGAGGCACTGCCGACCGAGACCGAACCATCAGGTGCGTTGGTGACGGCCCCCGACAGCTCGAGAGAGCCGTTGACCTCCACCTTGCCGTGGTTGGCCAGAACCGCGTCGGTCCCCACCTGGACGGAGCTGCTGTACCCTTGGCTCGCCAATTCTCCCGTCCGGGCGACGGTGGAGGTGGAAGCGAGCGACAGCGTCCCACCGTCCAACATCAGTTCGTCCGGACCAGTACTGCCGCCAAGAAGAAGGCTGGCAGCCGACCCTGGACCGGTCAGCACCACCGGGCCCGATAGTGGCACTGTGATGCAGGCGCCTTCGCCCGACGTTGGCGGCGAGCCCCTCGACCAGTCGGCACCAGTCGACCACTGGCCGCCAGCGCGCGCCTTCCACGAGTCGCTGCACGACGGGTGCCCTACCGCCGAGGCGCCCTGCACATCGAAGACCATGGCGGGAACTGCCAAGGTGAGCACCGCAGCGATTGCCAGCCCAGCTCTCCGACCTCTCATTGTGGTCCTCTTTCCAGTCTGCTTGCCGAAGGTCGGCCTCTGACGATGGTGGCGAGCACGTCACACGAACGTCACACGACCAGGCTTCGCCACTGGCGCCTGACAGAGGAGACCGGCCGCCCGCCGACATTATGCCGTCCCACGTGCCATTTCAAGAAGACGTCAGGACCGGGTCAGAGGGTTAGCGCAGCTCACGACCAGCCCGTCCCCCTCGCTGCCACCGAACCGAAACGTTCGGACAGGTGGCGCGGACTACCAGTCCCTGACCGGGCCCGGGCCCGTGACCGCTCCGCCTCTCGCGACGGCGGCCGTCGCACGGGAACAAAGCCCACCCGGCGGCCCTCTGAGATGGAGATCCCGTGCCGACCTTCGACCACGTTGGCAATCTCCTTTGTCGGCCCGCTCGGCCGTTCAGGGCCAGTGGTTGTGGACGACCCCGCTCCGTTGCGACCTCCAAAACGGTGGCCGGCGCGACGACGCAGCTCCCTTTTCTGCCGTCTGGGACGTCACCGGGGAAAGGGCATCATCCCAGGGCCTGGGGACGGTCAGACGGAGCCACGCCCAGCGCTCATCCCCAGGCGAGAGTGCGTGCTCCAAATCAGCTCCTGCGGCGGAGGCGGTGGTAGTACGCCCGACGAGTGCAGCAAACCTCCTCGACGGCCCGCCTCTGGCAGGCCAGACTCGGCAGTACAGATGCCGGATGCGCCTGGCCGAGCTGGCCGGGGTGCCAAATCCGCCCGACTCGTACCGGCGGGTCGAGGAGACCCAGGAACACCGTCGCCGCATCGACAAACAGAGGCGGCGGGACTACCCAGATCGCTACGGCGAAGCGTGACCCATCACGATCGTGATCACATGACGTGCTGGTCGGAGCAAGCGCTCCGTGCGCGGTCCCTGTCAGGGCGACTCCCTGCCGGCGTACAGGGGCAGCCTGGCAGCGCGAAGTTCCACCCAACTCGGCGACGGGTAATGAGTCCGATGGCAGTATTTCTCAACCGGGCGCCGACGACTGGAGGCAAACCAAATGACGAGCTTCACTTACCCGATCTACATCCAGGCCACGCCTGAGCAGGTCTGGCGGGGACTCACCGATCCCGCCCTGATGAAGCGCTACTGGCGGCACCAGAAGGCTGGTGAGAAGACCTTCATTTCGGACTGGAAGAAGGGCTCCACCTACGACATGGCGCACGAGGAGGTCGGGCTTGTCGTGAGCGACCCCGAACAGGTGATCCTCGAGTCTGATCTCCCCCACAGGCTGTCCTACACATGGCACACGATCACGCCCGAGTGGGCCGTCGAGGTCGGCATGGACGATGCCACCGCCGAGATCTGGCGCGCTGAACCCCGTTCCAAGGTGACCTTTGACATTGAGGACGTCGGGCACGGGACCGTCAAGCTCACGGTCGTGCACGACGGGTTCGAGGCCGGTAGCGCCGTTCTCCAAGGTATCTCTGAAGGCTGGCCGGCCGTCCTCTCCAGTCTCAAAACACTCCTCGAGACCAACGCAACGCTGCGGACCTCATAGGTTCATCGTCGATTCTGTCCCACGGCCGACGTAATGAGACAGGGTTCCGCACTACCAAGAGCTCCACGCTGACAGGAAACCGTGGCGCACGTTTGTTCACCTCACGGACGAGTGCGCCGACGGTAAAGCCGTCTCGGACAGGTGAACATTGTAAACCCTAAGTGGCCGGAACAGGCACTTGGGGGACCCTTAAGTGTTAGATGTGCTCCTGATTAGACTGTCGGGCCTTAAATCAACAGCGTCCTCGGCCTCGCTCCTACTAAGCGGGGTGGGGTGCGGTGGGGTGGGGCCATGGCCCTCGCCGCCGACAGGCGCGTCACTCGGCCAACAGTTCCTTTTTGGCCCGGGCGAGCGCCTCCAGGCCCTCGGGGGCGAGCTGCGGGGCCGGCAGGTCCATCTCGTCGATGCTGTGGACGATGATGCCGCCCACCAGGGCCCGCAGGGTGTACTTGTGGTCCGCCGGCACCACGTACCATGGCGCCCAGGCGCTGGAGGTAGCCGTGAGAGCTTCCTCGTAGGCGGCCATGTAGTCGTCCCACCGACCGCGCTCGGCCAAGTCGGCGGCCGAGAACTTCCAGTACTTCGCCGGGTCGTCCAAGCGGTCGAGGAACCGCCTCTTCTGCTCCTCCTTGGAGACGTGCAGGAAGATCTTCACGATCCGGGTGCCGCTGCGGTGGAGGTGGCGTTCGAAGGTGTTGATGTCCGCATAGCGCTCTTGCCACAGCGCCTTGGCCGGCTTTTTGGCCGGGACGGGCCCTCCGCGGGCCAGGAGCTCAGGGTGCACCCGGACGACGAGTACCTCCTCGTAGTAGGAGCGGTTGAAAATGCCGATCCGGCCGCGTGCGGGGAGCGCCTTGGCGGCCCGCCATAAAAAGTCGTGGCCGAGCTCCTCGGCTGAGGGCTGCTTGAAGGCGGTGACGTCGCAGCCCTGGGGGTTCACCCCCGACATGACGTGCTTTATGGTCCCGTCTTTGCCGGCGGCGTCCATGGCCTGCAGCACGACGAGCAGGGCGTGAGTGCCGTTGGCCCACAGTCGTTCTTGGGCCGCTTCCAGCTCGTCGACGAAGGACTGCAGGTCCTCCTCGGCCATCTCCTTGCGCTTTTTTGCCTTGGTGGCCCCGAGCCAGTCGACCTTGGTCGACGCCGTGCTGCGGGCGTCGAGCGCAGCCGGCTTACCCGGGCGGACGACCAGCTCTTGGATGGTGGCCTTGTCCAGTTTCACTTCTCGCTCCCTTGCTCGTCAGTGGCACGGCCGCCCTAGATGGCACGGTCGGCTGGGCTAAGCAGCATGCTGGGCGCACCAGTCGCACCGGCGCCGGCCGGCCTTGCCGGGCTTGGCATGACCGTTGTCCTCGAGCTCTTGGCCGTAGGCGCAGCCGCTGTTGTCGTGGTAAACCCCGTCGGGGCCTGAGCCGGCGTGGAAAGGGGCCACCGTTACCTTGGGGGCCACCGGCGCTTTGGGACCAGCCTCCGGCCGGAGGTCGATGGCGGGGCCGGGCCCCGCTGAGGGGACCTCTGCGGGCACGGGGGCACCAACTGGCACCGGGTTGGCCTTCACGGGGTCGAGGAGCCGGTAAGCGAGGAGCTTCACCCGGTCGGTCACCAGGAACCAGGCCAGGGCATAGGCCCACACGACCAGGGCCCAGCGCAGCCCGAGAGGTGTCATCAAGACGCCGAACACCGCCAGCAGCGTCGCTATGGCCTCGGCCCCGAGCACGGCCAGCAGCAAGATGCGCTTGGGGGGGATGGACCAGAACGGGCCCCGGGTACGGGTGAGGAAGATCGTCAGCGACCCGGCCACCGACAGCATCAGGTACATGAGCGTCTGGAGATGGGCGTGGTCCATGTGGAAGCCACGGTCGGCCATGAAGAACAGGCCGAAGGCGGCGACAGGGCCGATGAGGCCGAGCACGCTGGCCATCCCGAGCACCAGGCGCATGTTCCAGGCCTCGGGCTGGTCCTTATAGTGCACGTTGTCGTAAGCGATCGACAGGATCGAGCCGTCGTTGAGCAACGCCAGCACCACGATCATGACGGCGGTGACGGGGAAGAAGTTGAAGATCAATATGGCGGCGGTGACGAACACCAGCACCCGCAGCGTTTCGGAGATGCGGTAGATGGCGTAGCTGTTCATCCGCTGGACGATCTTGCGGCTCTCCTTTATTGCCTCGATGATCACCGACAGCCCCGGGCTCATGAGCACGATGGACGCCGCCGCGCGCGCCGCGTCGGTCGCACCCGACACGGCGATGCCGCAGTCGGCCTTTTTAAGCGCAGGGGCGTCGTTCACGCCGTCGCCGGTCATGCCCACGATGTGGCCCTGCTTTTGGAGGACGTCGATGATGTGGAACTTGTGCTCGGGGAACACCTGGGCGAAGCCGTCGGCTTCCTCGATCGACTTGGCCTCTGCCGCCGTCGCCTTGGCCTTCACGTCACCGATGCCGGCGGCATCGAGGATGTCGCTGCCCATCCCGAGCGCCTTGGCCATCTCCTGGGCGATGGCTATGGCGTCGCCGGTGACCATCTTCATCTTCACGCCCATCTGCACCGCAGTGGCGATGGTCGCCTTGGCGTCGGTCCGCGGCGGGTCGAACAGCGGCAGGACGCCGATGAACTGCCAGGGACCGTCGCCCTCGGCCCGGGCCACCCCGAGCGAGCGGAAGCCGCGCGCCGCGAACTCGTTGACGGCAGTGTCAACGGAGGCCTTCACATGGCCGGCATTGGATGACAGCGCTAGGACCACCTGGGGCGCCCCTTTGGCCACCTTGAACGTGCTCCCGTCTGGGCCCTTGACGGTCGCCTCGGTGCGCTTGCCCACCGGGTCGAAGGGGGCGAAGTGGAGCACCTCGTAGCCTGTCAGTGCCTTGTCGTCCCCGAGGCCGGCGAGCACGGCGAGGTCGATGGTGTCGTCGTCGTCAGCCCGCGATGCCAGTGCGCCGCTCAGGGTGACCTGTTCGACGGTGACCTTGCCAATAGCGAAGGGTTCTCCGAGCGTCAGCTTGTTCTGGGTCAACGTGCCCGTCTTGTCCGAGCACAGCACGTCCACGCCCGCCAGCTCCTCTATGGCCACCAGGCGGCTCACGATGGCCTTTTTCTTGGCCAGCAGGCGGGCACCGACCGCCATGGTCACCGACAGCACCGTCGGCATGGCCACGGGGATGGCGGCAACGGTGAGCACCAGCACGAACTGCAGGGTGGTGAGAATGGGCTCGCCGCGGATGACCGACACGACGGTGATGAGGGCCACCATGCCCAGGGCGAGCAGGATCAAGAACTTGCCTATCCGCAGGACCGCTTTTTGGAAGTGGCTGGTGCTCTGCGCGCCCCGGACCAGCTCCGCCGTCTTGCCGAAGTAAGTGTTGGCGCCAGTGCCATAGACCATGGCGCTGATCTCGCCCTGGCGGACGACAGAGCCGGAGAACACCGCGTCGCCCGGGCCGCGCTCGGCGGGCAACGACTCCCCGGTCAACGCCGACTCGTCCACCTCGACGGGGTCGCCGTCGAGCAGCCGGGCGTCGGCCGGCACGATGTCACCCAGGCGCATGCGGATGACGTCGCCCGGCACCAGCTCCGCCGACGCCGGGGTCGTCCATTTGCCGTCGCGCACCACTCGGGCCTTCACCGCCAGCTGGGCCTTCAGGGCGTCGATGGCCTTGCCTGCCGAGCGTTCTTCTGTGAAGCCGACCAGGGCGTTGGCGAACAGCAGGACCAAGATGATGAAGAAGTCCGGCCAGTGGGCGAGCACGCCCGAGAGGACCACCGCCACTTCGATCATCCAGGGGATCGGGCCCCAGAAATAGCTGAGCAGCTTCAAGAACTGGTTGGTCCTTTCCTCTGCGATCTCGTTCGGCCCGTACTGGGCCAGGCGTTTGATCGCCTCGGCCTGGCTGAGGCCGTCGGGCGAGGACCCGAGCCGTTTTTCCACCTCCGCCATGGGGAGGGACTTCAAGTCGTCCTTCTCGTCGGGCCCTGCGCCCGGGCCCGGCTTGACTGTGGTGGCTGTCACGGTGACGCTCCTCCTGTCCTTGGTGCCTCCGGCGAGCCGGGGGCCCCTACCGTCGGCAGATGGTCTGGCACCTCGAGGCGTGCCGCCCCGATACGGTCGTCGGCCATGCCGTAATAGACGTTGAAACGCTCTGGTGGGCCAAGGTCGTCGCGCCGGTCGATGCCAGTGGGGAACACGACGTTGGCCACCGTCCCAGACCGCTCCGCCGGCAGCTCCGGCACCAGCACCGGCTCGGCCGAGCGGTAAACGAGCACCCGCGGGTGCTCCCGGGACAGCACCATCATCCCGGCCGAGTAGCACAACCGTGCCCAGCCGTCGCCGGGCCCTTCACCTCGATCACACCGTGATAGATAATCAACCAGCCACGCCTGGTCAGCACGGGAGGGGTGCCGCCGACCTTGACCCGCTCCCAGGGTGACACCGGGGCGGCCAGGCGGTGATGGGAGCGGAACGGGCCCAGTCGGTACGGCCCGTCACCCTCCAGCGCCATCGGGCTGTAGGAGATCCAGATGCTCTCCCGGTCGAGGTCGGCCTCCAGCACGCCCCACGCCTCGGTCTTGCTCGTGTCGCCGTCGGGCAGGTAGGCCGTCTGGCCGTCGGCCGGGTGCACCTGGACCGAGAGCAGTTCGCGGGCATCGAGGAACTTCAACAGCAGGGGGAACCGGCGGGTCCAGGGGCCTACCGGCCCCAACATGTGCTGGGGGAACTGTTCCAGCAATTGGCTGATGGTCTGGCCTTGGAGCGGTCCATCGGCGACGCGGCTCTGGTAATCAGGGCGGTCGCTCAGTACCCAGGCTTCGCCGATGGGGCCGTCGTCCGGTAGCGGCTGAGTGAGCAGACCGGCCAACTGGCGGCCACCCCAAGGCCGGTACTCGTAAATCGGTTCGAAGCGCAGCGGGTACAGCGCCACGTGGTCCGTGGCTAGCTGTCTCATGACGCGCCCCACTTCCAGTCCCGGACTTCGGGCATATCCTGACCGAACTGGTCGATGTAGGCCTTGTGCTGGACGAGCTTGTCCTGCACCATCTGCTTTAGGTAGCTGCCCTTCGACCCCAGGTCCGGGAGGCGGTCGATCACGTCTTGGACCAGGTGGAAGCGGTCGAGGCCGTTCTGCACCCGCATGTCGAACGGGGTCGTGATGGTGCCCTCTTCCTTGTAACCGCGCACGTGCAGGTTGTGGTTCGTGCGGCGGTAGGCGAGGCGGTGTACCAACCAGGGGTAGCCGTGGAAGCCGAAGATGATGTGCTTGTCCTTGGTGAACAGCGAGTCGTAGTCGGTTTCGCTCAGCCCGTGGGGGTGCTCGGTGCTCGGTTGCATCTTCATCAGGTCGACGACATTGACCACCCGCTCCTTCTGATCGGGGAGATGCTGGCGCAGGATCGAGGTGGCAGCCAGGACCTCGAGCGTGGGCGTGTCCCCGCAGCAGGCCATGACCACGTCCGGCTCGGCTCCCTGGTCGTTGCTCGCCCAGTCCCAGATGCCGATCCCCTCGGTGCAGTGCACGACCGCGTCGTCCATGCTCAGCCACTGCGGCAGCGCATGTTTGCCTGCCACCACGACGTTGACATAGTTGCGGCTGCGCAGGCAATGGTCGACGACCGACAACAAGCAGTTGGCGTCGGGGGGGAGGTAGACCCGCACGATGTCCGCCTTCTTGTTGACCACGTGGTCCAAGAACCCGGGATCCTGGTGCGTGAAGCCGTTGTGGTCCTGCTGCCAAACGTGCGAGGAGAGCAGGTAGTTGAGCGAGGAGATCTTGTGTCGCCACGGCAGCTCGGAGGTGACCTTCAGCCATTTGGCGTGCTGGTTGAACATCGAGTCGACGATATGGATGAAGGCCTCATAGCAGTTGAACAGCCCGTGGCGGCCCGTCAGCAGGTAGCCCTCCAGCCAGCCCTCGCACTGGTGCTCGCTCAGCATCGAGTCCAGTACCCGGCCGTCGGAGGCCAAGAACTCGTCGTTCTCCACGATGGGGGCCTCCCACTGGCGGTCGGTGACCTCGAAGAGAGCGCCGAGCAGGTTGGACAGGGTCTCGTCGGGACCGAAGACCCTGAAGTTGCGCTGTTCCTGGTTCAACTTGGTCACGTCACGGAGGAACCGGCCCAGCACCAGGGTGTCCTGGGCGTCCATGGCTCCGGGAGAGGGCACGGCCACGGCGTGGGCGTGGAAGTCCGGCATCCTCAGGTCCCGCAGCAAGACGCCCCCGTTGGTGTGAGCGTTGGCCCCCATCCGCCGGTCGCCCTCGGGCGCCAGTTCGGCCAGCTCGGCCACGAGCCGGCCGTCGTCGTCAAACAGCTCCTCGGGCTTATAGCTCTTCATCCAGGCCTCGAGTGCCTCGACGTGGTCAGGGTGCTCGGAGTCCACTAGCAGTGGCACCTGGTGGGAGCGGAACGTGCCCTCGACCGCCAGTCCGTCGACAACCTTTGGCCCCGTCCAGCCCTTGGGGGAGCGCAGCACGATCATGGGCCAGCGGGGCCGGGTGCGCTCGCCGTTCTTACGAGCGTTGCCCTGGATGGCGCCGATGTCCTCGATGGCAGCGTCCAAAGCGTCTGCCATCGCCTGGTGCATCATCTCGGGTTCGTCGCCTTCGACAAAATAAGGGGCCCAGCCGCAGCCCCGGATGAACTGGTCCAACTCTTCGTGCTCGATGCGGGCCAGGACGGTAGGGTTGCTGATCTTGTAACCGTTGAGGTGCAGGATGGGCAGCACCGCTCCGTCGGTGGCCGGGTTCAAGAACTTGGTGGACTGCCACGCCGTGGCCAGAGGGCCGGTTTCGGCTTCGCCGTCGCCGATAACGCAGGCGACGACCAGGCCGGGGTTGTCGAACGCGGCCCCAAAAGCATGGCTGAGCGAGTACCCGAGCTCGCCACCTTCGTGAATGGACCCCGGGGTAGTCGGCGCCACGTGGCTGGAGATGCCCCCGGGGAACGAGAACTGCTTGAACAGCCTCTGCAGCCCGACCTCGTCCTGGCTGACGTTCGGGTATATCTCGCTGTAGGTGCCCTCCAGGTAGGTATTGGCCACCAGGGCGGGCCCACCGTGACCGGGCCCGGCGATATAGAACATGTCCAGGTCGTATTTCTT
>JBKQUU010000178.1:0-3232 GCA_052325485.1 Acidimicrobiales bacterium
GTAGAGCGCCTCGCGCAGGGCGAAGGTGAGGCCGGGCCCCACTTTCAGGATGGCGAAGCCGTCCGCCACTAGGTTGGCCAGGCTTCCCGGCGGCTGGTAGTCCGTGGAGTGGGCCTCGAACACGAGCCCGGGCATGGCGCTGAGAGCGCCGCTCAGCCCCGCGGCGAGCTCGGGCTCGTAGACGACGACGTTGCGGTCATCGAACTCCACCCCGGGTTGTACCACGACGGCTATCACCGCATCGAAGGCGGCGGCGGCACCGGCGGCGGCAAAGGCCTTGCGGTGTGCTTCGAGGGTGGCGGCGACGGCCTCGGGCCGGGTCACCTCGAGGTGCTCGATCTCCTCCACCGACCCGCCCGGCACCGGTACCTCGGTGCCGATGACGTAACGCAGGGACGGGGCGCCCACCCCAGCGGCGGCTTGTGCGACCACCGCCAGGCGGGCGGCCCGCTCGGCCGTCACCGCGTCGGCTAGGTGCACGGGCTCGCCCTGGCAGCCCATGCTCGTGTCGAGGTGGATCTTCTGGTAGCCAGCGGACACGTAGGCGGCCACCATCGCTTCGGCCTCGGAGAGGGCAACCTCGGCAGGCAGGTGCCGCCAGGGGTTGGGACCGAGGTGGTCACCGCCGAGGACCACCTGGCGGCGAGGGAACCCGACGCGGTCGGCAATGCCATAGACCTGGTCACGGAAGGCGGCCGGGGTCAGGCCCGTGTAGCCACCCTGGTGGTTGACCTGGTTGCAAGTGGCCTCGATCAGGACCACTGTCCCCTCGGCGGCCGCCTGGTGCATGGCCGCCTCGACCACCGTCGGGTGGGCGGAGCATACCGAGGTGACGCCGGCCGGACCGTGACCGCCGCCGGCGCCACGGGAGATGAGCGAGGTCAGGCGCCGCTTGGTCCCGGCCCCGCCCGCCGAACGGACGACGTCGAGCTCGGCGAATGTCGATGTGCCCTCCATGGGGCCTTTGATGGCCACCGCCCGGGCACCACTGGCGTTGGCGTAGGCGAGGCTCTCCGGCACGCTACGGCCCTGAAGGCGGCAGGTGACGAAGGTGGCATCGAAGCAGTCGCCGGCACCGGTCGGGTCTACCTCCTCGGCCCGGTAACCCGGCCCGGCCACGGCGCCGGCCGCGTCGTAGTACGTCGCCCCCTCGGCACCGTTTTTCACCACGATGGCGGTGACCCCGAGACCGAGGATCTCGGAGATCGCCCCCTCCGGCGTGCCGGCCGTGGTCAGAAGGGTCAGCTCGTCCCCGCTGGGCAGGAACGTATCGCACGACGCCAGCATGGCGGTCAGGGCCGACCGCACCTCGGGGTCGCGCACGACCTCCTTGCGGATATTGGGGTCGAAGGAGACCGTGCCGCCAGTGCCTTTCACCACCTCGATAGCCCTCGTCGTCATCTCGATGATCTCCGCCGAGAAAAGCGACGGCCCGGACACGTGCAGGTGACCACACTCTTCGAGCAACTGCGACACGGCTTCGGTCCAGCGCACCTGTCCGCAGGCACTGTTCTTTATGTTGTAGACAAAATCGCGCTCGCCATTGTCGCGGTAGCGCACGAAGGCGCTCCCCGTGGGGAAGGCCGGGCTGATCTCGACGGCGCGGACATCCACCCCGTCGTCCCCCAGCCGCCTCAGGTTGACCCAGCCGAAGTCGTCGTCGCCGACACAACTGACGATACCGCAGGGCTGGCCTAGCTTGGCGACCTGGTCGATGAAGATGGCCGGAGCGCCGCTCGGGAACGGCCCCACCAGGCGGACCGGCTGGCGGAACCCCTCTCCGCGGTCTTCCGCCACGATCTCGACCAGGATCTCGCCGAGAGTCACGATCTTGGTCACTTGCACCTCTATCCCGGGGCCCTACCTGGTATTAGGCGGGCCTAACTGTTAGTCGCGCCAACCTCAGTCCCGTGGCACTGATCGGTTGACTTGGTTGCCGGTGAGTGTACATCCGGACGACTACGCTCGACACTGCCCGGACAACAAGGAAGGGGACGGGCCATGACCGACAGCAACACTTTCCGCTTGGACGGGCGCAAGGTCGTAGTGACAGGCGGCGCCCGCGGCATCGGGTTCGCCATCGCCGAGGCGGCGGCCACCGCGGGCGCATCCGTGGCGGTCCTCGACCTCCAACAAGAAGCCCTGGAGCACGCCGCCGCCCAGCTCCGTCACCACACCGGTGGGGCCGAGATCGTCGTCCAGGTCTGCGATGTCTCTTCTTACGAAAGCGTCTGCTCCGCCCGCCAAGCCCTTGAGGGCGGCTGGGGCCGGGCCGACGTCCTGGTCAACAATGCCGGCATCTTTTCGAACGCCCCCGCCCACGAGATCGCCGTGGAGGAATGGGACCGAGTGCTCCAGGTCAACCTTTCGGGCGCCTTTTATTGCAGCCAAGTGTTCGGCGCCTCGATGATCGAGGCACGCTCAGGCAACATCGTCTGCATCGCCTCCAGGTCCGGCCTCATTGTCAACCGCCCCCAACCCCAAGTCGGCTACAACGTGTCCAAGGCGGGCATCGTCATGCTCACAAAGTCATTGGCGGCCGAATGGGCCCCCTTCGGGATCCGGGTGAACGCGGTGGCGCCCGGTTATATTGGGCAGCCCCGAGGAGGTCGCCAACGTCGTCGTGTTCCTGGCGTCGGACGCCGCCAGCTTCGTGACAGGCGAAACGGTGGTCGCTGACGGGGGCTACACCGTCTGGTGAAATTCGGGCCGAAAAAGTCCCACTTAATGATCGGAGGTCACATTGTGCGAACGACCGTTTTCAATGTAGTCGAAGGGCGCATCGAACCTGAAAGCTCGGAAGCGCCCCCCTGGGCCGCACCCGATGAGTTCGGACAGGCTGCAGCCGAAATTTTCCGCTCTCCCAACGGCACCGGCGTCCTGTACAGCATTCCCGTCGGCTGCACCGTCCCTATCCATGCCGGCAGCAACTACGCGTTCTGCCAGATTGTTGCCGGGCGCGGGAAATTGGTCCTCCCCGGAGACCGCGAGATCGAATATTCAGCCCCCGAGCTTTTCATTTTCGCCCCAGGCGCGTTGCACGGTTGGGCTGACGTGAGCGAAGACACGCTCTTGTCGGTCAGCGACGTAAGGCGGTAAGGCCGGCCCTCAGCCCGAGGTGCTCCACGCCTCCACGCCGGCTTGGGTGGGGACCAGGACCATCCCGTCACCGACGGACGGCGTGGCGAAATGGTCGAGAGGGGCTGTTGAGCGCTCCAGCACCACCTGGCCC
>JBKQUU010000179.1:0-22775 GCA_052325485.1 Acidimicrobiales bacterium
GCACGCCGGGATCCACCCAGGCAATATGCGGGCGTAGCGATTCGATCACCTTTTCGTCGAGCTCCACGCCATCCACAAGAACGCGTCCGCTCGCGGGCCGATACCAGCCGAGCAACAATCCAACCAGGCTCGATTTGCCAGCGCCCGATGGACCGACGATGGCGACATGCGTTCCAGCTTCAATGGCAAGATCGATGTCATGAAGTACGGAATGGCCCGATACGGTAACGCTGACGTCCTCAAAGGCGAGCGCGGCCGGGCCCGAAACGGGTTCCGAAATGGCAGCCGAGCTTGGTTTGATGCGTTCGAGCGCACCAAGAGGCTCCAGCAGGCGCAGCGTAATGTTGCGATACGAAGGGTACTGCCACGCGATGAGGGCCACCTCCTGGCCAAGCGCGGGAAGGTTGAGCGCCCAATACACCAGCAGCAAAACCGCGCCGATTTCGCCGGTGCGCGCGAGATAACAGACGGGCGCGGGGCCTGGCTGGACCCATCAGGTCCGACGGTTCCGCGAGCTTTGGTGTATTGTTCGGCGCGGTCAGCGCGGCCGGTAGGTAATGGGTAAGGGGACAACTAATGGCTTATGGAATCGTGCACTTTTTCCCGGGCGGCACCCAGGAGCAGTACGATGCCGTCCTACAGGCTGTACACCCGGGCGAGTTTGAACTACCCAAGGGTCAGGTCTTCCACATGTCGGGAGCGACCGAGGGCGGCTGGACGGTGGTTGCCGTCCACGAGTCTAAAGCCAGTTGGGAAGAGTTCCGGGACGGCGTACTCGTCCCGCTCATGCAGGCCGGGATCGAGGGTGGCTTCACAAGCCCGCCTCAGGAGACCGGGTTCGAGACCCACACACTGCTGCCGTAGCCAGGACCGGCCAGGTAGGCCAGCGAGACCGGGCTTGCGACGGACGTTAGAGCTCGTTGAAGGCGTAGCCGTCGCCTGCGTCTCCAGGTGCATTATTCAGGCCAAACGCCCCGCTGACTTACCGGAGCCGTGAGGGGCTCCGACCGAGACTTGCGGGACAGGGACCCGAAATCTGAGTGCAATTGTGGGCTCGTTAGCGGGCCGACGGGACAAACCCCCCGTCGCCTTCATCGGCGTCGAAAGTCGTAGTCGGCCTCGGCGCTCCTACTTCGTCCTCGATGCCAACCTTTATCGCTGTCTCTCTGGGCCCTGAGCCTCGCCCGCTGGTGGTCGTGCGGCTAAGGAAGCGGGACGCGTCAGAGCTTTTCTCTCGGGGACCAGGGGATGAGGCGCTCGACGTGGAGCAAGGGAGCCGTAGCGGCGGGCTAAGGCGCATCGGTCGGCGACGGCTGGGGCTCGGCGAGCTCCTTGAGGAGGCCCGCGATCCAAACGTCGAGCGTCTGGCCCTTTGCGGACGGGCGGAGGGTCCTGATGAGCCGCTTCCCGACGTCTCGGATCCGGGCCTCTCGGGCGCTGGATAGGTCGGCGGCGGGCCTCACCCGACCTGCAGTACCGCGCGAAGTCGAGGAACTGCCGGACCGTCTCGGGCACCCTCGGCCAGTCCATCGAGGTCGGTGCCGCTCGGGCAAAGATCACGGCCAGCGGCGCCAGCGTCCGCTCCCGGTGGTCCGAGGCGTAGGCGACGAACTCGGCGCTGGCCGACCCGGACCGACCTGCGACGGCGGCCGCGAGCAACCCGACACACGCGTCCGCGGTCCGAAGGGCGGCGAGGCTCGTCCACGGGCTCGTCGGGTGCCGACGGGCACCAACACGGTTCCGTCCGTCAAGGTGCCGGGCCAGTGACAGGGACCCCGAGTGAACGAAGAGCATCGACAGCGGCTCGTACAGCCGCTGGTAGAGCTCCTCCGCCGTCGGCTGCCCGGTCGCCTTGGTCACCGCGTCCACCACGTCCCTCATGTTCGGCGGACGCTAGGCGAGCCCATCTGGCCCATCACGTCCCTTGAGCACGCTTCCGGGGAAGGTCGACCGGTCGCTGACGGGGGCGAAGAGCTGGTTCATGGACCACAGGCTCTGACCTTCCAACCGGCTCGGGGCGTCTGGGACGTGGAGGCAGAACAGACCGAGGAGGCAGGTGTCGACGCAGGCCCTCGCCAGCATCGCCGCCGCCTCGGCGTGGCCAGCGCGGACCGAACTTCTCGTCTCTCGCTGAAGCCAGAGGAGCCGGAGCAGGCCCAACTGAGCGAACTGGTCGCCGGTGGCTGCGGTCTGCGGGAAGGAGCGGCAGGAGACGCGCCGCGCGCCGAACGCGTGGGCGTCGAAAGGGGGCTGGGTACGGAAGGAGGTACCTGCCCAACCTCAGCGGGAATGACGAGCTCGCCATGACCCAAGGTTCGCACGCTTTGGCGACGCGCCCGATCGAAATATCGCGCCTCCGGCGCGTCGCACACCGCCACCAAATTTGTTGGGCCAGCGGGTAAGCGAAGCCGCCAGCGCCTTCTAGGGCCCAGGTGCGCTCTAGGTACCGCTGACCGGGCACGGCCCCCTCGGTAACGAGCGGCGCGACGCATACGCGGTGTTCGACTACTCAGACGATCTGCTTCCCCGCGTTCGGCCCTACCGATTGATCGTAGATGGCCTCAACGTTAATCCTGACGACGTACGTCGGCGCAGGCAGCGCCAAGGAATTCTGCTTCAGCTCTTCCACAGTCTGCTCAAAGAGCATGCCGCTCGAGAGCAGTTCGGCGGTTCCTTTGAGCTGGTACCCGACGCGCGTAGCCGTGTCTATGACCGTCACGGCAACTTTCGGGTTCTGCTCCAGGTTCCGCCGCGTCTTGATGGAGAACAGATCGGCAAAGACAATGTGCTGGTCGTCGAGCAGCCGCACCGAGCCCTTGGGTGTGGTATTGGGGGTGCCGTCGCTCCCAGCAGTTGCCACCCAGGCCAGCTTGCCCGGCAGGAATTCCTGGACGTGTTTCGGGATGGTCACCATGTGTCTCTCCCTATTTTCTAGACCTTTTTGATTTCCGGCTGTGCTCACCCTAGCACCGACCGCCCGATGAGCATCCCGCTGGGGCTGCAACGTACCGTGGGTCGTCGTACGGTATGGCGTACAAACGCAGTACCCACTTGTCCCGCGAAAGTCGAAGAGCTGGCGGCTCACCGGCGAGCTTTTGGCCAGCGTCGTATTACCTGCGGCGACGAGGCCGCACTGGACATTTACATGAGGGCAAGGTCGGCTCTGAGCCCCAGTCGTAGCAGACGTGGTGCACAGCCTCGCGCAAGCGCCGAGGGCGCGTCGCCTGGGTACCGATGTTCTGCGTGTCTGCCCAGAAAGCCACGAGTTAGGCAGCGCCCGTACCACGCGCAACCCGATGCCGCAAATGCGTGCGTAACGCCCTGATGTGCCTGGACAAAAAACCTTGGAGATTCAACGTGAGTTCCGACCATATCGGTACCTTATTGAATCGTCTGCAGAGGCCAATGCCCCTTTTACTACAACACAGAACCGCCGCACATGTTACTCCCAAGAAGGCCGGTGCTTTATGACGTTGCCAGCACTGGTGACCCGTCAGGTGGGCCCGTCAACCTGCCGTTGGGGCGCTAAACCATCTCTGCCTGTGCCCGACTTCCCTCCTATGGGCGAGACTTGAGTCGGGGGGGCAGTGTCCTCGAGGGTGGCAGCGCGCCAGCAATTGCCACGATCGTTGCCGCGAACAGACCGGGGCAGGTTCAAGCGCGGAGCAGCATCAAGCTCCCGTGGTCGTGTCAGTCGTCGCCTTCGGCGGCAGCGGTTGCCAGCCCAGCCCCAACATGCTGTCATCGTCGAGCTCCCCCGACACGACCCCCAACTTCGAGCCCGGCCCTTGGAGGAAACAGGGCTGGGCTATGGAGCTGTCGACGATCGCGGCGTAGAGCCCTGGCGCGATCGTGCGGCCCCAGTTGTTCTGCGCCTTGGGCTGATAGAGCGTATATTCGGGAAGGTCCCAGTAAGTCTCCTCGCGGACCACGCCGCAGGTAAGCCCGCCGGTGGCGGTGCCGAACTGCCATATTTCCTGCGGGCTACCACCGTGGTAGAAGTAATAGCCGGCCAGCCCGTTGAAATGCCTGATCGCCCCGTCCGGCGTGGTCGCCATCAGCGCACCGGCCTGTGTCGTCCACTGGCCTGGCGCGAGGTCCGAACTGGCCGGCACATGGCCGGTGATGGTCCACTCCTGCCAGTACGAGGCCAATTGCTGTGGGAGGGCCCGGCTGGCCGGGCCTGGGGGAACCGCCGTGTCGAAACCGTCGGTGACGGCGCCTGGACCGTCAAGGGCTCCTCGGCCGAGGTAGCCGGGGTCAGAGACGACCTTCCACGGTTCAGACACTGATTGGCGGGAAATGATCAGGTACTGGACATACGGGGAGCCCGTGAGGTTGGTGGTCGCTTCACCTAGGAACGTCGCTGGGTAGGTGGTCTGGCGCGTGACTAGGAGGCTCTCGGCCGATATTGGGCCTCGCACTGCGCGCCAAGTGCAGCCGCAGGTCACTTCGTCGGACTCCAGGGCCGGCCCGGACTCGAACTCAGCCATCAAGCTGCGACCGGCGGGCGTATTGCTGCCGACCCGGAACGCATCGTCGCGCAGGTCCCACATTGCGCCGAACACGGCCTGGGCTTGGGCGACGTCGATGACCGGTGTTGGTCCGGTGCCCGACCTCCCCAGCATGAGGGCCTCGGGCAGCGGGTAGTTGCCCGGTACCGGGTGGTCGAGCGGGACCTGGTACCAACCGGGTGCCGAGAGGGAGCTCCAGCCGCCACTGGTGCTGCTCGCGGCTGGCACTTCGGGCGCAACTGCACGGGCCGATGTCGGTCCCGCCGCACTGACCACGGCGAACACGGCGCACACCAGGCCAGCGGCGACCGGGCGTCGGCGTCCACTCATATGTGCGGCTGGTGGCTTGCCTGGCGCGACCGGGCCTGGAGGCGGTCGGGATAGGGGCGCATACCGCCTAATCGACATCGGGCCACGGCCCCTTTAGAAGGGGCGGCGCCCCCGTGCTTGGTTCCAGAGCGAGCGCCGCTGAACTGGACAGCCGGGGCACGGTGGATGTCCTCGGGGCGGGGCTACAGGACCTGGAGCTCCTGTACGGGTCAAGCACTTGGCCGTCGCAACACAGCGCGAACCGGACTGCGTAATGGCACAGGAACCTTGCCCAAGAGCCGAATGCCGTGTGCCCGCCAACGAAGAAGATAGCCAAGTTGCGGGTGTTCTATACCTTTTGGGCCCTCTTCGCGCGCCATCTTGTCGAACCATGTCGGGAGGGCCGGCGCCTGCCCGTCCAACGGCCACCGCCTACCGGCTTATGAGAACACTCAGGCCCAATATCGAGTAACCCACGCCCGATACAGAGGTGATGGCCGGTCGCCAGACCGTTCCGACGCCGGCCGATTGAGCTGTAACCTGTGCAACGCCGCTGTAGTAGTTGTACCACTGGTAGTACATCTCGCCCGAGGGTCGGGCGAGACTGAGGACGACGAAGATGGGCTCGCCCGCGGTCA
This sequence comes from Acidimicrobiales bacterium, assembly GCA_052325485.1. Classification (GTDB taxonomy): domain Bacteria; phylum Actinomycetota; class Acidimicrobiia; order Acidimicrobiales; family Palsa-688; genus Fen-671. Next base: position 5,462 of record JBKQUU010000179.1, read on the forward strand.
CAGGCTGGGCCTGAGGGAAATGAGCCTGGACCAGGCTGATGGCCCCTTGCTCATCGACCGCGGCCGGGGCGATGTCCACGTCCGTCAGTTCGGCGGCGGGCAAGCCATTGACATCGGAATAGATACCGACGTTCAGGGCGGACAACTGCCATGGCCCCGGGCACGACGTGCCACACAGGCTGTAGCTCACCGGCACGATGACGCCTGTGAGATCGCCAGAGTGCCGGACCAACACCTCGGCGCCAAAGGACTGGTTGGTCTGAATGTCGGTGTACCCCTGGGGCGCACCGCTGATGGTCGTGATGTCGACATTGTGAAGGGAGGTCTTCGTCGTCCCGGCACCGCCGTTGGTGGACGGGCTCGTTGTCGGAACGGTCGTAGTCGGCTGTGCCGTTGTAGACGGGGGTGGTCAGTGGTGCCGGTGTGGTAGCGGCTTTGGGCAGCGAGCGCGGCACGACGAACCTCGCAGACCCTGGCCCCGGTACGACTATCCAGTAAGCGCCGGGCCGAAGCACCAGCGTAAGTTCGCTCCCGCCGCGCGGGACGGTCGCTGAACTGACCAGTTTTCCGCTCGCCGCTCGTACTTCGAGGTCAACAGAGCTGTGACCGGTGTTCTCGACGAGTATGTCCACTTTGCCCGGGCCAGCATTGACCAGAGGTACAGAGACCCCCCTCGGCGTGAGGACAGCTACAACTGCCTGTTCCAGGTCGCCGTCATTGCTGGTGGCCCACAACCCGTTCTCCTGGGTGGCCCAACAGCGGTCGACTGTTGGACAGGACACGGTGCCACCGGAGGTGGTGGTGTGGTCGTCGGGGACATCTGTCCAGAGCGCGCCGGCGTTGGCCGTGCCGACCAGGGCGAGGGTGGTCGCCGTACCGACCGCCCAGCAGTCGGCTGGCGTCGGGCAATCTACCGAGTTCAGCCAGCCGTTGTCCGCCGAAAGGGCGTGGCCAGCCCAGGTCGCGCCGCCATCGCTCGTGCGCAGGACTATTGACCCGCCCCCTTGGACGCCACCGACGGCAAAACAGTGGGCTGTGTCAGGGCATGACACGCCACTGAGACCATTGCTGCTCCGAAGGACCGTCGAAGTGGGAGCGCTCCAGTGCTGTCCAGCGTCGTCGGTACGGAGCACTACGGCTGCAGCCGGCTCGGGATCTGCGTCGGTCGTGGTGCCCACGGCGACACAGGTGGTCGTCGAGGCGCACGAGATGTCGGCCAGGACGGCTTGCTCCAAGGCCGGAAGGTTGGAGAAGACCGCCCATCGCTGGCCCCCGTCGGTCGACTCCATGACCAGTGGGGTCTCCGGGTTGGCGGAGTTGGCGCCGGCTACCCAACAGGTGGAAGCTGAGACACAATCGACGGAATTGAACAGCCAGACGCTGGACAGTGGGGGTGGGGCCAAGAGCGCCCAGGACTTCCCCCCGTCGTCCGACACCGCTATCTCCGGGCCGTCCCGCGGCTGCCCGTCGCCCACGATCATGCAAGTCGAAGTCGTGGGGCAAGAGATCCCATTGACGACGGCGAACACCGAAGGGATGCCCCTGTAGCCCGTCCATGTCCTGCCGTCGGTCGTGACCACGTCGCCCAGGGGGACAAAGCCGTTCATAGTGGCAGTAGGGGCGCTCACGACGGCAACGCAAAAGGTGGTCCCCGGGGTACAGGAGATCGGGTTGTCCGACGAGCCGCCGCTTATCACCGTGAAGCCCTTGGGCAAAGCCTGGTAGGCCCAGCCCACCCTCCAGCCTGTGGCCTTGGCCCGGGCACCTGGGAGGCCTGCGCCCTTAGCCGCGCTCGTCGGTACCGTAGGTGGCCGGGCCCGGGTCGGTCCACGCCTGGCCGAGCGAGCCTCCGAGGCCGTAGTGGGCACCGACACTGACGGGGACTTCGGGCTGCTATGGACGACGAGGAAGACCAGGAGCATGGCCCCGCAGAGGGTCGCGGCTATCACGGCCGCTCCGACGCCGTTCTTGCGCCGTGGGCTTATCGCCTTCGCTGGGATGTCCGGGAGGTCGGGTAGGGACCTAACCAGCTCGTCCAGTTCGGCCAGGGTGTCCACGCTGTAGGTGGCGTCGAGCCGCCGCTCGAAGTCTTCCCAGGTTATGGTCCCGTTGGCAACGGCCGAGCGCAGCCGCGCCTCGCAGTAAGCGCGCACCGCGTCGCTCGCCGAGCCGGTGCCGTACGCGCTCTGCACGCCTCGATTTATAGGAGGCCCGAACGCCTGAGTTGAGGAGGCTCTCACGTGTGGGAGCCACCTGGCCGGGGCGCGTTACCGGTCGGAGGCCCTCGGTAGCATGAGTTGCCGTGCAGGACTTAGCCGGGGCCTGGACGGGTGAGCGGGCCCCGGTCCGTCTACACCCGAGGATGACAGCCGCCCGGCCACCTGCCCGGAGCCCCGGTCAGGTCAGAGTGGCGGCGAGACGGCCAGGGACGCTGGTGGGTGGTCGACGCCCGTACCGTCCCGACCGGCCCCGAACGTTTGGAGTCGCGAGGGTGGCGGTTCAAACCCGGACGATCGTGAGCCCGGGAACTTCGACGAAGTCCTCGTCTTGGGTTACCACTGGTACCCGTAGCGAGATGGCCGTCGCCGCGATCCAGGAGTCGTTGATAGGCATCCGCTTTTGCATGTCGCGCAGCAGAACGCGTAGACGTGCCCAAGCCTCGGCCACAGACTGGTCTACGGGCAGGGGATCAAAAGCCAGCGCTTCGCTCAACGTTGCCAGCCGTCGGTCGCGGGTCTCGAGGTCGACGGCCGCCAATACCCCCGCGCGCAGCTCGCCGACGGTGATCACGGAGATGGCCAGCTCGTCGGGTAAGTCGGTCTGGGTGAGGGGTCGCCCGGACTCTCTCGCAATGAACAGGCTCGTGTCGGCTATGCCGCGGTTCAATCCAGGTCGTCGGTCGTGTCGGGGGCCAGCGCGAGGAGGTCCTCGGCCAGAGCGGGGTCGGCTTGGCGGCCTGAGAACCGGTTCACGAACTCAGTACGCGATATCCACCTGGCCCGGGAGCCGATCGGCCGCAGCACTGCGACCCGGCGCCCGTCGACGGTGATCACGACGTCTTCTCCTGCCTCCACCCGGCGTAGCAGCGCCCGCGTATCGTTGCGCAATTCACGGGAGGCAACTTCCACCATGCTCCGATTGTAGCACATTTGCTACAAGGGCGAGGACATCTAGTCGTAGCGCCTCACCGACGATCGGGCCCTCGGCACCATCGGCGACTAGGACGGCGATCGCGCCGAGGTTGTTGAGGTCTGCTCACCCCGCCGCTCGCGATCACCGGACGGTCGGTCGCCGCGCGTACCTCGCGTAGCAAGTCGAGGTTCGGGCCTCTGAGCGTGCCATCGCAGCGCACGTCCGTAACGACGTAGCGAGCACACCCGTCGGCGTCGAGCCGGGCCACTACGTCGAACAGCTCACCGCCCTCCCGGGGCCAACCGGGCGCGGATAACCGCGGTGCCGCGGACGTCGAGCCCGGCCGCGAACTTCTCGCTGTTCCGTGCGATCACCGACCGCACCCAGTCGGGCAGTTCCAGGGCTGCGGTCCCGATGTTACGTTTCCTAGGGGCGGCTTGACCTTTACCTTAGGGGAAGCCGCAGACTTGTCATGTGAGTGCCATGTCGATGGGGAGCGAGCACGTGGACCAGATGAGCATCGGAGAGTTCGCCAGAGGTTCGCGGCTATCGGCCAAGGCGCTGCGGCTCTATGACGAGCTAGGCCTGCGGCCGCCGGCACGGGTGGACGAGGGCTCTGGCTACCGCTTCTACGAGCCCGGCCAGCTCAAGCAGGCACGCCTGATCGCGGCGCTGCGCCAGCTGCAGGTCCCGCTGGCGGAGATCAAGGCGGTCCTGCCGCTCGAGCCGGCCCAGGCGGCGGAGCGCGTCCGCGCGATCTGGGCCGCCACCGAGGCCGGGCACACGGCCCGCCGCGCCCTCGCCGCATACCTGATCGACGAGCTGAGCGGAAAGAGGCCCGTTATGTACGAAGTCAGCACGAGGGAGATACCCGAGCGCAGCCTACTTTGCGTGAAGCGCAACGTCACCGGGGACCAGGCATGGGCGTTCGGCAAGGAGTTCATCGCCCTGCTCCGGCAATACCAGCTGCCGCAGATCGCGGGGCGCGCCGGCGCGTTCTTCTGTATCTACTGGGGTGAGGTCAGCGAGGACAGCGACGGCCCGATGGAGTGGTGCCGACCCGTCCCGCCAGACGAGGCGGAAGCGCTCGCCACCCGCTGCCCGGAGCTGACCCTGCGAACCGAGCCCGCCCACCAGGAGGCGTTCGTGAACGCCGGCGATGGCCAGGTCGACAGCGCCGAGTGGCAAGTGGTCTCACGATCGCTGGAGGCTTGGAGCGAGCAGCAGCACGACCTACGCCTCGCCATAGGCATGGCCGACCTGGGTTTGCGGACCACCTTTCTGCCCAGCGAACTGGACCAGGGTACCTACACAGACTTCGCGGTCCCGTTCAACGCTCAGCCACCCGGATGACGGCGGTCGTCAAAACCGACTCGCTGACCAAGCGCTTTGGTGAGGTCCCAGCGGTCAGCGACCTGTCATTTGCGTTGGAGGCGGGGACGATCACGGGCTTTCTCGGCCCCAACGGCGCTGGCAAGACGACGACGCTACGGATCGTCCTGGGCCTGGTGGCGCCGACGAGCGGGCGAGCACTGGTGTTTGATCAGCCCTACGCGCAGTTGCCGCGTGCGGCGTGGCGGATCGGTGCCGTGCTCGAGGCGACCGATTTCCATCCCGGCCGATCGGGGCGCGACCACCTGCGGATGCTCGGCCAGGCAATCCATGTACCTGACTCACGTGCGGACGAGGTGTTGCGCCTGGTCGAGCTCGGTGACGCGGCCCGGCGGCGTGTGAAGGGGTACTCGCTGGGGATGCGCCAGCGGCTCGGGCTGGCGGTGGCGCTGCTTGGCGACCCGGAGCTGCTGGTCCTCGACGAGCCGGCCAACGGGCTTGATCCCGAGGGCGTCCGCTGGCTGCGGGACTTCCTGCGCAGGCTGGCCTCAGAGGGCCGCACGGTGCTCATCTCAAGTCATGTGCTGGCCGAGGTGGCGCAGACCGTTGACCGGGTGCTCATCATCAGCCGCGGGCGGCACGTGCTCTCGTCGCCGTTGGCAGAGCTGACCGCCCGTGCTGGCGGCGCCGTTCGCGTCCGCTGTGGCGACCCGCAGCGGCTCACTACGGCGCTGCGTGACGAGGCTCTGCAGGTGACGACGGGTACCGACCACGCGCTGCTCGTCCAGGGAACATCGAGCGAGCGGATCGGTCAGATCGCCTTCGCCGCCGGCGTCCCGCTTGTCGAGCTGGTCAACGATGCAGGCTTGCTGGAGGACATCTTCCTCGAACTCACCTCGGAGGCACCGGCATGATCGCGCAGGTCAGGGCCGAGCTTTTGAAGATTCGCACGACCCGGACCACGATTGGACTGATCCTCGGGATGATCGCGCTGGTCCTGCTCTTCACGCTGCTCACGGGGCTGCTCACCCACCCAAGCGGGCTTGCCAGCAAAGAGGACCAGCGTGAGCTGCTGAGCCTGGGCAGTCTTGCAAGCGTGTTCTCCGCAATTGCGGGGGTGTTGCTTGTCACCAGCGAGTACCGCTACGGCACGATCCGTCCGACGATCCTGTTCAACCCCAAGCGCTTACACGTCCTGGCCGCCAAGGTCGTGGCCGGTGCATTGGCCGGGACCGCGTTCGGGGCCCTCAGCGAGGCGATCGGCTGGGCGATCGGCTACGCGATCCTCGACGGGCGTGGCATCACCGTCGTGCTAAGCAGCGGAGACATTCTGCTGCTCACGCTTGGAGGGCTCGCCAGCGCCGCTCTGTGGGGCGCGATCGGCGCCGCCCTCGGAGCGATCATCCACAGCCAGGTCGGCGGCGTCATCACGCTATTCGCCTGGGCCCTCGTCGTCGACGACCTCCTGTTCGGCCTCGTCCCTTCGGTAGGGCGGTTCACGCCGACCCGTGCTCAGGACGCACTCATGGGCCTCCGAGCCCAACACCTGGTCTCGCCGGGCGTCGGCGCGATCACCTTGATCGCCTGGGCCGGCGCACTGGGGGTCGTCGGTATCGTCCTGTCCGTTCGGCAGGACATCAACTGACTCCCTGGCTTTGCCCGGCAAGACTCATGACCTGGAGCCAGGTGGCCCCGCCGCCCTGTTGCAGCTCGCCGAATAGAGCTCGGGGTAGGTGACCCAGGGGGTGGGGACGGGCTTCTTGAGCGCGAAATCGATGTACGGGCCCGGCGCGACCTGGGTGAGGGTGAGGAAGTAGGGGACCGGGTCGGTCGTGCCACCGGCGAGGTTTGCCGGGTTGACGCGGGCGACCTGCTGGCCCGCCTTGGCCGTCTGGCCGGACTGGAGGCTGACTCCTTGGCCGGGCCGGCCGAACAGCGAATCTGCCGGAGGCTGCGAAGGATAGGACGAAAAGGCGATGGCGCCTCCCGTCTCGGTGCCGGAGGTACACCGGGGGACCTTGGTGAAGGTGGTACCGACGGTCTTGCCGGTAGGGACCTGGAGGTTGCCACCGACGAGCACCGCAACCAGGAGGCGGCGCGACGTCGGCGCTCCATGTTCGGTGCGCTGCCGTACCGCTTTGAGCCAAGCCTTTATTTGCCCATACCGCCGATGCTCCTCTACGGCGACTTGCCGTCGCTCAGGGTATGGTACGCCCGGCACCAACGCTGTTACGGCCCAGCCCTTTTCAATCATCAGGCGCGCTGCGGTAAGCCACCCGACGGCCTCACCGTCGGTCTTGAAGCTGACCGCCCGATCATCGTGACGGTCATTGGTCCAATTTGCGCCACCGACCCCGAGGCGAGCCCGATTTTCCGTTATGCGTAGCCGAGAAGTGCTGCAGTTTCACTAGAGATCGACGCCTAACGGCTTTGCCTCGCCTGACGCGGTCACCAGCCGCGCCAGAGTAACGGCACCGAGCGCTCACCCCCGGCATGTCAGCGAGCTATCGGCGACGTGGTAGGCGAGCGTTGGCGAGCCGCTCGCCAAGCGCGATGCCAACCACCACAGCGCCGGCCCGATGACCGCGTAGGAGGCCGGGTAAGCGAAAGTGCCGGCAGGCTCGACCGGCACGGCCGCCACTGGGCACCAAGCCGTGGCGCCCGGGCCCAACAAATCCCAAGGTTGGGAGGAGACGTCCACGATGGCACCGTCGGGGAGCACGAACAAAGACTGCTGTGCGCCGGGGACTTGGCCCGGGATGCTCGGCAGCGAGACCAGCTCCCATCCCCGGGCGTTGTCGGTGCTCATCACGAGCGGGTACAGCCCCGAGGCGTTGACAGCCTCGTCCGCGCCCACTACCAAGGCCTCGTTCGCCGACACGGCCACGATGCTCGCCGACCAGCAAGTGTTCATGTAGCCAACATCTCTTGGTGGGAAAGCCCAGTGCTGGCCGCCGTCTGTCGACTCGATCGTCTGGGCGATGCTCATGTTCATCCCGCAATCAGGCAGCATGGCGGCAGCCCATGTCACACACGGCCCCGACGCCGGGCAGGCGAACGGGACTTGTAACCACGACCCGGTCGCGCTCGAGTACTGCTCAACGGCCGGGGGGACGACCGCCCCCGGGGACGGGGCCGAGCCGGCAAAGATGGCGTCGACGCTGCCCCCAGGTCCGTAACGGAAGCCCCCGAACCCCGAGGGCTGTGGACCGGGGGGCACGGGCACCAACGACCAGCTAGCGCCAGCGTCGGTGCTGTAGAGGGCGATGTTGTCAACTGCAGGCGCCATCATCTCGGGGCTGTAGGCGTAGCCGACGAAAAGCGCCCTACCCTCGACGGCCACCGTGCTGCAGCTTCGGAACTGCTGCTTATCGGCGCCAGGTAGCGCCCGGTCACCACGCAGGAGGGCTGTCGCCCCGGTGGTGGGGACCTTGGCCGTGCCGCCCGGGCCTTGGACGTCCACGTAACTGCCGGCGCACCAAGCGACAGTAGAAGGATCGGCCGGGTTGGAAGAGATCGGCAGCTGGGCCCCCGCCACCTCGCCAATCGGCCTGAGGCGCCCCAGGCTGGCCCAGGTGGGGGCAGGCTTGACCAGTACTGGCGCGTCGCCGGACCGGACCTCCACCGTGAGGGCTCCCACAGGGCCATTTCGGGTGCTGAAGCGCACCGCCGGGCCGGGGAGGCCGCCCCTTTCGCCTTCGACGTACCCACCGGTCAAGTGCTCGCCTTCGGTGTTCGTGCCCGCGAGGGGTGCGTACCCGCTCAGTCGGACAACTTGGCCGGGGCTGGCCACCTCAGGTGATGTATTGAGATGGGCGCACCCCGGGACGCTCTGGCACGTGTAAGCGGCGCCAGAGCGGAGATGGACCACCGCCTCGCCTTCGGCCGGGCCCAGGCCGCAAGCTTTGATCAGCTCGACGCACTGTACGCCCACGTCGTAGTCGCCGGCGACGGGTGAGACCACTCGGTCGGGGAAGGTCTGCACCCACGGCGCGTCGGGGGCGGTGATAAGGGCGCTAAATGTGGTCGGCGAATGCCACTCGGCCGGTAGGTAGTACTTGAGGCCGCCCGGGCAGCCGCCCCAGCAAAAGGAGATATACGCGGCCCTGGTTATTTTCTGTGGCCGGCGCAAGGTGCCGGTCAGGATCACCGTCTGGCCCGGCCGGACCGAACTCGGGGTTGCTCTCAACAAGATCGCCGGGCTGGCACCGGTGCTCCCCGTCGGGAGAACGGTGGGCGTCGTGCTACCCACGAGCTGAGAGAGGTCGCTAACCCACGCCAAGTGGTAGGTCCCGCCGGGGACGTCTGGGGCTAGGACGCACACGTCGACCCGGCCGTCGAGGTACTGGCCACCCGTAGGCCCCTGCGATGCCGCCTCCGGACAGGGAGTGCTTTGCCAGTCGAGGACATCCGAGACGCCGCTCGGGGCAGGCCCCGGCTGAGCCGTGGCTGGGCCACCGACCGCCACTAACAGGGTCAGCAGCACAGCGGTGGCGACGGCGAGCGAGCAGGCACTGGCCCGCGCTCGCCATGCCCCCACAGCCACGCCTTAGAAACCTACGCGTCGCTGTCGAGGTTCCGCCCTCACCGTAGGCTGAGGTCCCGCCCTCACCGTAGGCTGGCCGATGAGAGCGCCGCGGCGCAAGGTGGCCCTGCGCTTCAACCTGTGCGGGCCACTGTTCATCATCGACAGGAGCCTCCCGCTGTCGCCCGCTCCAGACCGTGACCTCACACCCGCCCTACCCTCCACGGCGACGAGGCATGCGACATCAGTTCGTGCGTGCACCACATGACCCCCGATGCGACAGAATGCTCGTTTGACCTGGTCTGGACGCTGACCAGAACGCGATTGCCGGGCGGGATCGGAACCTGTCCCACCTCGTGCGGGTCATATGAGTGTGAGCCGCATGGCCAAGGCTTCGCTAGCAACGCGGCGCCGTCCACCGCAACTGTTGGCTGGGCTGGCCTCAGTCGGCTTGTGGTTGGGCGGCGCAATACCGGTCGTGCCGGCGGGCGACACTCGGTTGGCTGTGGCCGTTCGGGGAGTGGGCACCCCACTCAGCAGCGAGATCGTGGCCGCGCTGCGCCACCTGGTCGGGCCGCCCAAGGGAGCACTGGCTCTCGCCCCTTATGTCCAGGGGATGGGCCCCGCCATGGCCGAGGCGTTGACGGAGGGGGCTAGCCAAGCCGGCGCAACGTCGTCCTATTTGTTGGCCGACGGGACGGTCACAGAGGTGACAGGCATCCGCCGGGAAGGCGCGGTAGCGACGTTCGACTTCTACATCTCCAACTCGAGCGCCCGTGGCTACACCCAAGAGTTCTTCGGGACGGCCGTGCCCAGCCCCGGGCGGTGGGAACTCTCGTGGGTGACGGTATGCATGCTGGTCGAGCAAGAAGGCGTGGTCTGCCCGGGCCCACCTCCGGGAGCGGAGGCCACCGTCCCCTTGCCTTATTCGGTCACTGACGAGGAGTTCCTGGCCCGCCAGACCCCGGGCCTCATCCGCCCCGGCGTCCTCGCCATCGGGCCAAGGGGGGACCTGCTCATCGAGGACACTTCACGTGACCAGGTCCTGAGCCTGTCGCCCACAGGCATTCTCAGCTCCTTCGCCGGCAATGGCGTGGAAGGCTTTGCCGGGGACGGCGGAGCTGCGTCCTCGGCAGAAATAGCGGTGCAGGGCGGAGGGGGCCTGGCGGTCTCGCCCGACGGCACCACCTACATCGCCGACGGGGGGAACTGCCGCATCCGAGAGGTCAGCACCGGCGGCGTTATCAGCACCTTCGCTCACAACTCTGGCCTCTGTAACGTCGCTAGTATCGCCGTGTCGGCCAAGGGCGCCGTCTTTGTGGCCACGCCGTCGTACGTCGAAAAGGTCTCACCTCATGGCGTACCGACCAGGGTTGCGGGCGCCCAGGGGTCGGTCACCTGGGACCACCCAGGTACAAGCCCAAGCCAGATCGTCTTCAACCCGGGTGCGCTCGCTTTTGACGGAGCCGGCAACTTGGACATCTGGTCGTGGGAGCCGAGGACCATCTACCAACTGAGCCCCCGGGGCACGATCCGCTCCTTGGGCCGGTTCATCTACGCCACGCAGCTGGCTAGGGCACCGGACGGGACGGTCCTCTTCGGGTCCCACGGCGGAGGCTTGTACGAGGTCACCCGGAGCGCCGTGAAGCTGTACAACTCCTTGAGGCCAGAAGCGATATCGGGGTTGTCATGGCCGAGGTTGGCTGCGTTCCAAGCTGACGGGGTCACCGTTGCACCCTCGGGCGAAGTGTTCGCAGATAATTCGGCCGGCAATGGCTACGGCGACGGTAACGCCCTGGTCGAGCTCGACGGCCACGGTGACGCCCGCGTACTGGCCGTCCGCACGGTAGGCGCGACTTTCCCGGCCGTGGGTGCGCCCGGCTTCCCCGCCCAGGTCTACCCGCCGGCCCGGCCCGCCAGTGGGGGGGACCTGGCCTCGTGCCCTAGCACCCAAGGGCTTGAGCCCGTCGGGGACCGCGCCCTCCACGTCGCCAGGGGCATGGCCCTCGAGTACAACTCGGACGACATGCTCGACTTGCAAGACACGGACCGCTCGTGGTGGGAAGGGGATTTCGACCTCCTGGACTCCCAAGCGGGCACGGGCAACACAGCCGTTGTCTCGCTCCTGCCCGCATCCCGGGACACCTTTGCCGGTGCGGTGAGCGCTTCGTGCGGGGCCAAGCTCGTGCGCGACTCGCTTGTTGTCGAGCTCGGGCCCTCGTCAGACTCGTTCGCCGTCGGTCATCTGTACTTCCTCGACCGCCGCGGGCACCCGCTCGTCTATTTCGAAGCGTCGTGAGCTCCCAGGCTCCGCCGTCGGCGGCGCATCCGAGCTCAGCCAGTTCCTGCGGGGTGAGGGCTCAGCGGTCGAGGACGACAGGGTCGAACTGGCGCAGTTGCCCAGGATCGAAAACGATATCGGTCTGGATGATGATGTGCGCCGGGCTCGCTCTGTTCGCCAACGCAGCGGTGGCGACCCCAGCGCCGACACGGACAGCTCTCGGTGCCGAGGCCGGCCAACCGCAAGCCATTGGTGCTGCCCTCAGCACAGTCGCCATCCCGGCTGAGAACTACCGTCTGTCACTGGCCAACGGCCGGGTCTGGCTCAGCTGGCAGCCCACTGCCACCGACTGCCTGCGCCGGGGCGTCGGCCGCGTAGGCCTCTCCCTAGGCCCGGCCGAGCGCTACGACTGCACAGGCTTCGAGAACGTCCAAGGCGACCCGGGCGCCCGGCTGCAGTTCTATTTCGATGGTGGTTACCAACTAAGGGCGGTGATCACTGAGCCGTCCGGCAAGACGACCAACGGGCCGGTGCTGACCGCGCTGCAGTTGTGGGACTGGGCCCGCTCCGGGCCCCCGACCTTCGGGGGCGGGTACATCTGGGCTTACTACCTGGGGGCGAAGCCCGGCCCCCAGCTCTTCCAGATCTCGGCCACCACCGGGCGTCTCGTGCGCCGTATCGCGCTCAGCGCCGGCACCGAGCCGTTCCTCGCCTACAACGACTACGGCCTGTGGGTCGCCGAGAGCGGTTGGGGCGGCCCGGGCTGCACCGCGGCGTGCCCGCTCTGGCACGTACCGCCCGGAGCCGACCGGGCCAGTGTGGCACTGAGGGCTGGGGTAGCAGACCAGTGGTTCGAAGCCTCGGGCACGAGCGTCTTCGCCGACGTACTGACCCGTCTGCCCGCTCTGGCTGGCTACCACCAGGCTATCTGGCGCCTCGACGGCAACAGTGCCCACGTAACCTATAAGGCGCCGGCAACCCTTCTCCCAGCACCCGATTTCGCCATAGGCACGGGCTATACAGCAGTAGGCAACGCATGGGCCGGGTTGTACACGCTGAGCAGCGTCAGCCAAGCCGGGACACCGTCGGAGGTCGGCGAGTGCTCCCCTGGCGCCCCGCTGCGAGTGGTCCGACTGAGCCCCGCCACTGGGGGCCAGAGCGTGATCGCGGTCCTGCCTAGGGGCGTCGTGCCGCAGAGCTGCTCAAACGATTACCTCGTTGAGCACCAAGCTGTGATCGTCGGCAACGCCATGTACCTATTGGAAGGGCCCGAGAGCTCCTTCGGCGGGCCATACTCCTACCTGGTGCGGGTAGGCCTGCAGGCGCCAGAGATCCCACAATTAGCCGACCCCGCTCGTGGAGGTCACGGCGCCGCGCCTTTTGTCGGCTTGGCCGGGCTGCTCAGCCCGAGCGAGGGTTGGGGAGCGAACGGGGCAGACCTTTACCTCACCACGGACGCGGGTAGCACCTGGAGGACCATCACCCCCGGCAACATCAAAGGCGAGGACCCCATTGCCCGCATCGAGGAGTTCGTCGCCTTCGGGCCTTCGCACTTCTGGCTGGTCATCTCCGACGTCCCGGGCAACCTTTGCCAGGGCGGCTCGTGCCGCTTCGGTGCCGTCGGCTACTCGGCCGACGCTGGGCGCCACTGGGCGGTCAGCTACCTGCCGGGGTGCTTTGACTGTGAGGTTGCCGCCAGCTTCGTAGGCACCGAGCGGGGCTTCGTGCTCGGTCAGTTCGGTGCCTCTGCCGCCATCTACGGGACCAGCGACGGCGGGCTTAGCTGGGACCGCCTCGGTGAGGTCCATGGGGTGCCCGGGACGACCTGGACCGGCCTCGTGTTCACTTCGTCGAGCGACGGTTGGCTCGTAGGCCAGGGCTCTGGCCCATCCTCCAGCCTGGTCTACGCCACCACTGACGGGGGTCTCAGCTGGGCCAGGGTACCCCTCCCCGCGCTTGTGCCCGGCGCGCAAGCACTGGGGACCGGGCCGCTCCAGTTCTTCGGGCACGATGCGGTACTGCCTCGAGTGCTGGAGGACGCGGCGACGGGCCAAGACCAGGCTGAGCTTGACCTCAGTGCTGACGGCGGAGCGAAGTGGTCGCAGCTGACGGCTCCGCCTTGGGCCCACAGGCCCCTGGCTCGGTCCTCGACACGGACGGGAACCTCACCTTCAGAGCGGGGTCGCCGACTTCTTGGTACCTGATCGCCGGGACGAAGCTGTACATGACGCACAGCGGGGGTCGATCTTGGTCCTCGAGCACACCCGGGGCGTCGTGGTCCGCAGGGCCGTTCCAACTGGCTTCGGTTGACTTTGTGACACCCTCCGTGGGCTGGGCCGAGGTGCTTTTCAACAGTTGTGGTGGGCTACCACGACAAACCGTGGTCGGGTCATGCCCGGACAAAGTCGGCCTCGCCGCTACAACTACAAGCGGGAGCACATGGCGGCTCATTTCCGTTGAGTGACCAGAGACCCGGATTGCGAGGCAGCTCTAAGAAGTACTAGCGATGGGCCCCGTCGATGAGCTAGCCCCGTATTCCGCACCGCTCAATGAGCGTTCTCGTCCCGTGAGCTGACAGGCCGGTCACCCAGACGGGGGCAGTACCGAAGAAATGCTGAGTGCTTCGAGGATCTTCGCCTGGGCGGGGCTGAGGGGGTCGGCGACGTACTGGAGGCCCTTGTCGGTGCGGACGCGCTGGTAACCGAGGCCAGAGAAAGCTTTGAAGATGTTCTCGGCGGTGGGCCGGGCAGCACGGCCTTCGGGCAACAGGCCCTGGACCAGACGCGCCGGTGAGACCCCCTTACGCACCTCAGCTTCGACGAGGCCGTAGACGAGCAGGGCTATAGAGCACACCTGGACCAGGGCGGCCGCCCGGCGGTTCGATTTCAAGAACACCGGTCGGACAGCGATCGGCCCTTTCAGGAAATGGTGCGCCCGCTCAGAAAGAGCCTGGTCCTTGTAGAGGGCCAATAGGCGGGCGGCGCTGGCCCGGCGGGGGCCCATGTTGGTGACCAGGGCGTAAAGGCCGTCGGTAGCCTCGGCCTTTTTGACAGCGTCGTCGTCGCCCCACCACCGCAGCGACACCGCCCCGCCGGGCCCGGTGACGACCTCGGTGCGCAACAGGTCCCCGACGTGGCCGGCCGAGACCGCCTTGGCCACCCGCCGCTCAACTGTCTCGGGGCTCTGGTGAGGGCGTTTGGCCAGCCCGGCGGCCACTTTCGCCAAGGCCGCCTCGGCCCGGGAGACCAGCTTGTCCCGGTTGGCCCGGGCCGCTCCCGCCTCCTCCGAGCCGTATATGTACAGCACCCGGAACCGCCGGGGCAGTTTGTCGGGCCCGGTCATCTCGATGGTGGCCTCGGCGCCCGAAAAGCTCGGCCGCCGTGCCTTTTGGAGCCGGGCCGAACGCTCCGAGCAATAGGCGATGGGCGCCCAGGGCCCCTCGGGCAGGGCTAGGGCGCCGGCCTCGTAACCGAAGCGGCGCGGCAGGCGGGAGATAAAGCTCATCCCGGCGGCGTCGGCGGCGGCCAGGTTTTCCCTGGTGACCAGGGCCGAGCCGGCCACCAGCAGGAGCTTGTGGGGACAGGCCAGGGACCTCAGGCGCTCGAGCAGGGTGAAGGTCTCGGCTCCCTCGTTCCGGCTCCCGCCGGTGACCCGGCCGTAGAGGGGGACACCGCCCGCCGTGGTGGCATGGGCAACTTTCAGCTGGCGGCAGTGCTCTTGATGGTCCGAGGAATGCCCGAAGCCGACCGCCGGGGCGGCCTGGTCCTGGTCGGCGTAGGCGCCGCAGAACGCCACCGAGGTGAAGTCCCAGTGCAGCCGGGCGGCGTCCAGGCCATAACTGGACACGGCCGAGATGGCCAGGGCACCGGCCAAGTTGTCCAGGTGGCCCGAAATGGCGTCCAGGGCCCGGCCCAGGCGGTCGTCGTTCAACAACGCCGCCGGGGCCCCCAGCCAGTCCCCGCTGGCATAGGCCTCGGCCCAGCCGACCACGTCATATAGCGGCCGGGGGGCGCTGAGGCGGTTGGCCACCAGGGCGGCGATGACCTCGCCGTGGGTGAGGCGCGACCTCCCCCGCATCGGGCACGCCCGGTCCACTATGCCGACCAGGTCGAGGCGGGCGAGCACGGGCAGGACCAATGGCAGGGCACCGGCCACGAAGCGACCGGGGGCCGGGTCGAGCCGGGCGAAGGCGCCAGCCAGGTTGTCCAGGGCCCCTGATTCCTTCAGGCGGTCCCGCCGTCCCAGGTTTGCCACAACGCGGTGGCGGACCTTGCCCGTCGCCGGGTCCCGGAAACCCTCGACGAGGTGCACGTACTCGTAAACCCGGTCCCCCTGGCGGACCTTCTGCAGGCGCACGAACATTTCCCCAACAGTATAGCAAGCAGAACTACATGGATGTGAGTATTTGGGCCGCTTCGGGGTCAGCTAGCTTTCCCCAACAGCTGGCCGCCCAAAGGCGCGCTACACCAACAACCAAGCCATGCTTTGACCAGCACCTACAGGGTCACTTGGGCCAACCACCGCCCGACCAGACGTGCCTCAGCTATGCGCCGATGCGGAATACGGGGCTAGCTGCTGTTCCAGATCTCGACCGAACGCGAAAAGAAAGCCTCCGTCGCCTTGGCTTCGAACCTGCCACTTCCATATGAATGGGGCCATATCATCCCCGACCCCCGCCTCGTCGCCGTCATCGTCCACCGCGTCACCTCCAACGCCACCATCGTCGATGCGGAGCGGAAGAGCCCCTGGCTCAGAACGCGGCCAGGGACATTCTGCGCCCCCTCGAGCCAGGTGCCCGCCGCCATTTGAGGCGCACGTGATCGCCGATTTACGCGCAGGTGTTTCTGCTGCGTTCGACATCATTATGTTCAGCTTCGAGTCGGAGTACTGATCGGACGCCACCTCGCGGACATCGTGAGGAAGATTGACCCTCGTATTCGCTGCGAAGACTACCATCGTCTTTCGACCCCGATGACCCGCTGGGCAGCTCGCTGGACCTGGAGGAGGCTCTAAAAGGTTACGCCTTCCGTCCGAGGGGGGCTCGAAAAGCGGTGGCGCGAGCCAGCGCCCTCAGCACCAGGGCTACTGGGGGTACGAACGTCGTCGAGCCGAGCTGAGGCGAGGTGTGAAAGTGGGCTGGGGGGACTGAGACGCGTGGCAACCGACTTCGTCGCGCCCGGTGCACGGCCCCACTCCCGAGGTACCACCTCTGGCCGCCGTCTCGCAAAAGGCCCTTCCCGCTCCTCGCTATCAGTTCCGAGCAGGCCCCCGCCTGGCACGCACGGCCGCGTCACGTAACCGCCCACCCATTTGACCTAGCCGATCACCTGTTCGCCATCGCCCCAAAAGGGTGTACGATCATGGGGACACGACAAAGTCCCCGACGTGTTGGGCCGGCATGTGCTGGCCGGGGGCGGTACTCCAGACCCTGGTGGCGCGATCTTCGTAGCGCCTGCGGTAGGAGAGCCCCATGGCCCAAGCCGGGTCTTCTGTGTTCACCGTCCCTCGTCCGGTCCCCCGGGGATCTGAGCCGGGGCCCATAGTCGTTTGGCTGGCCGGGGAGCACGACATCTCCACCGATGGCGCGCTGTGCTTGGCACTGGCACGCGCCATGGCGTCCGGGCCCGGCGCGCTCGTTATCGACCTGAGCGGCGTGGAGTTCATGAGCGCATCAACGCTTGAGACCATCGCCCGGGCCAGGGAGCTTCTCTGGCACCGGTCGCGGTCATTGACAGTGCGGTCCCCCTCAGCCTTCGTACGGCGCATCATCGACGCCTGCGACTTGACGGACCTCCTCGGCCCCCAAGCGGGCAACTTGGCAGCCAAGTCGCTCAGTTCCTGGGTGGCCGTGCCGGCCACCCGGCGGTCCCGTAGCCAGCCTGGTCCGCTCGCGCCAGTGCCCGGCCGCGTCCCCGTACCCGTCGGGCGGACCACCACCCTGAGACGGCCGACCCTAAGCGCCGGCCAGCGCGAGGAAGCTACATGACCAAGGCGCCCGTCGGTGGTTAGCAGCGCTCACATGATGGAAAAGACGAAGTAGCAGA
>JBKQUU010000180.1:0-7549 GCA_052325485.1 Acidimicrobiales bacterium
CAGCGGAAGTCATTGGGGCCGGCCTAGCCAGTCTCATCGTTATCGGCCTGTTCGTCGCCTGGGAATCCCACAGCCGCCATCCGATGTTGAAGCTTGGTTTGTTCGCAGACCGGCGATTTTCCGTAGCCGCAGCCGCCGAATGCCTCGGGGTGTTCGGGTTGCTGGGCGCTCTGTTCGTGATGACCCAGTTCCTCCAGTTTGACCTCGCTTTCTCTCCTCTCCAAGCGGGGGTACGCATCTTGCCCATGGCCGGCGTGCTCGTGGTGTGCGCGGTTTTGTCCCCAGCGGTGGCCCGCACCATTGGGACCAAGCTGACGGTCGCCACCGCTCTCACCGCTGTGGCCGCCGGCCTGTGGCAGGTCTCAGCGGCCTCGACGGGTGCCACTAGCTACGGCGACGTGGTACCTGGCCTGCTTTTGATCGGCCTGGGCGCCGGGCTATTGCTGCCCACGGCGACCAACTCGGTGGTGGGGTCGGTCCCCCAGGGCGACTCGGGGGTCGGGTCGGCCGTCAACACCATGGCCCTCCAGGTCGGCGGTGCGATAGGCGTTGCCGTGGTCGGGAGCGTGCTGGCGACTCGCTACCAGGACCACATGGCCAGGGCGCTCGCCGGACGGCACCTCCCGGTTGACATCACGCACACCATCCTCGGCTCGTTCGGCGACGCCCTGGCCGTCGCCAGCAGCGTCGGCGGCGCCAGCGGCGCACTGTTGGCCCGCGCCGCCCGCGCCGCCTTCATGAGCGGCTTGGAGGTCTCGTTCCTGGTCGGGGCCGGCGTCTCGTTAGCCGGTGTCGTAGGGGTGCTCGTCTGGTTACCGTCGCGTGGCTTGCCAGTTCCACCCACCCCGGTCGGCGAACGTTTACTGGTCCTCGATCGTTCGGTGCTACCCGACGACGCCCGCCAGGCCGTCGTCACCTGAGAGCGCCGCCAAGCTTACGGTGCGCCCGAGAGAGCTTGGACATGGAGCAGGCGTTCATGGCCCCTGCGCGCGTACGTCCGCAACCACGACCTGCGCCCTGGTGGATGTTGCTGAGGCGGTCATCGGAGGCTCCGCCGGCCACCGGGGGGCAAAAGAACGGGAACTAGCAGACCTCGCCTGGCAAGCACGGCTACGTAATTGCCCACCCATTTGTCCTACCCGATCACCTGGCTCGCCATCGTTGCAAAAGCGTGTACGATATTGATGACGCGATAACAGCCCCGGACGTGTTGGGCCAGCATGCACTGGCTGAGGGACGGTACTCCGGACCCTGGTAGCGACATCGCAACCCGAGTCAGGAGCATGCCATAGTCTCCGTTTAGTCTTCGGTCTTCGTTGTTCGCCGTCGCCACCAACCTGGGTCTCTGGACAGGTCCGAGGCGGAGTTCACCGCCGCGAACGAGTTACGGCTCTCTTTCTGAAGCCCTGGCACTACGAACGTGGGACTGACGCGCGCAACTAATGCAAGCACGAGCTCCCTGGTTCTCGAGTCCTCGGTCCCTTACCTGACGTTGCCGCCGTGCCCGCCTTACGGAAAAGATCACACCGCAGAACCCAATATCGACCAAGAAGGAAAAGATGACCTATAGACCGCAAGGCTGGCACCGCCGGCATGCTGCGCCCGGGACCGCCATTGTGGCTGCGCTCGCCATCATGGCGGGTTTCCTGGCCTCCACAATTTCACCCGCCTCGGCCGCCGGTACCACCACGACGGCCGCTACCACGACGACTACAACGACGGCGCCGCCGACCACGACCACGACCACGCCACCAACCACGACGAGTACTGCTGTGGCCGGCTCCAACTGCACGGCGGCAGCCAGCGGTACTGCGCTCGACCGCACCGGCTGGACGGCCAGCACCAACGCACCCGCCAGTAGCGCCGACGCTCCCGCCAATGCTGTGGACGCCAACTTGACGACCCGCTTCAGCACCAACGAAGACCAGGCCGCAGGCTTGTACCTCGAAGTCAACCTGGGCTCGGCGCAGGGCTTTTATGAGTTGCAGATGGCAGTACCGAACTCGCCCACCGACTACGCACGGGGCTATGACGTTCAGGTCTCTGCCAACGGCACTTCTTGGTCCACCGTCGCCCACTGCACGGGCACAACTACGTCCGAGATGGTCAGCTTCGACGGGCAAACAGCGCACTACCTAAAGGTTGTCCTGACCTCGGCCGCCACCAAGTGGTGGTCGGTCGACGAGCTCAACCTGTACGGTAAGGCTCCGGCCCCGACGACCACCACCGCGCCGCCCGTGGCCCATACCACGGCGACACTGTGGTCCTCGGCCAACCCGGGGTCAGTAGGCCAGGCCCTTACCTATACGGTCAAGGTGCTCCCCGGGCCCAGCGGCGGCACGGTCAACTTCTTTGACAACGGGGCGCCCATCGCCGGTTGCGACAAGGTCGGGCTCAGCGCTTCGACGGGTGAGGCCACCTGCGCGGCTACGTACTTCTCCAGCGGGCACCGCGGCGTGCAGGCGTTCTACTCGGGCCAGGCCCTTTTCGGGCCTTCCGGCTCGGCCATTTATGCCGAAGTCATTAACCTGCCCGCCCCCGGCTACTGGCTTGCCACCGGCAACGGCCAGGTCTACGGTTCAGGAGCAGCCGAGCCGCTCGGAGGCGTAACGACCTCGGCCACGACCGGGACGGTCGTGGGAGTAGCCGCGAGCCCGACGGCCAGGGGTTACTGGGTGGTGACAGCCAATGGCAGTGTCAGCGCCTTTGGTGACGCCAGGTTCTACGGCGACCTACCCGACCTCGGCAAGCATGTCTCGGACGTGGTGGCCATCGCCCCCACCAACGACGGTCTCGGGTACTACCTCGTGGGCGCCGACGGCGGTTTCTTCACCTTTGGGGACGCCAAGTTCCACGGCTCTCTCCCTGGTATCCACCTCCGCGTAAAGGACGTAGTCGGGATGGTCGCCTCCCCGGGCGGCGACGGTTACCTGCTGGTGGGGTCGGACGGTGGCGTGTTCACCTTCGGGACGACCCATTTCTATGGGTCCCTGCCCGGTCTGGGCAAACATGTGGACGATGTCCGGGCCATCCTGCCCTCCTCCACCGGCCTGGGTTACATCCTCGTGGGCGCCGACGGCGGCGCCTTCAGTTTCGGCTCGGGAGCGAAGTTCCACGGCTCCCTGCCGGGAGAAGGGATCAGGGTCGCCGACATAGTTGGCATCGCCCTCAGCCCCGACAACGGTGGTTACTTGATGGCCGGTTCTGATGGCACGGTCTACGGCTTTGGTGACGCCCAAGCCGGGGGGGAGCCAGCCGGTGTGGCGTCCAATCTGCCGGTGACGGCGATCGCGGGAACGTAGGTGGCACACCCCCGCACCGTGCTACTTGCTGAGCCGCTTATGTGACGAGCAGAGGCCCTGGTGGGGAGCAATGCGCTCCCCCCTAGGGCTCTCGGCCTTTGCCGTCCGCCCGGTACCGCGAGCGGGCGTCGCCTGGCGGATCTTCCGTCCTTGACGTTTCTGACCGACCTCGTTCCAGCCCGGACAAGTCCGAGGCTGGTCAGAATTCTTGTGGTGCCGAAGGTTCAGACGGAGAACGCGATGACCGCAATCAGGATCGCTAGGGCCAGGACAGCGAAAAAACCGACAAGGATGTAAAGGCCCAATGGCCCCAGGCGGGCGACGGGCTCGGCGTTGGTCCTCAGCTCGTCCTCATCGCCGGCCTTGGCCGGCTTGTACGACCCCTTGTTGTGGCGAGCGGTCTCTTGGTCTTGCTGAGAAAACCCACTCCGCATCGTCACAAGCCCACCCTAACAATTCTAGAAAGAAAATGCTAGTACCTCAGAACTAGAGTACGATGGCTGGTGGACGCTCGAGGCACAACGGTCGCAGACCGCCAACCGTTCGACCGTCAACCAAAGGACTTACCGTGTTGATGCCACCCGAGCCGTTCCGTGAGTTGGGCAGGGACGCCAACGACCTCTTCGCTGGACGCCGCCGCCCGCTACCTCTGGACGGCTACCGCTGGGACGATGACTTCGCAGCTGTCCCCGACCTGTCCGAGAGCGCATTGACCATTCCCAGCGCCGAACGGGCCAGACCACCTCTTGGGCTACCGACGCACTGACCACGGCGATCGGCCAGCCCGTCACTAATAGCCACCCTGTGGCCCCTGGTCGGGTAGCCGGGCGCGGTGCGCCGTTCCGGCCCGGGAGGGCGTCGCTAACTTGTCGAGAGGCAAACGAATGTTGTTTCTTTGGTTAGGTGCCATCGTGGGGCGCCTGTGGTTTATCGTTTCCAAGGAACAGATCACAGCTAAAGCCCAGCGTAAGGCGGCGCGAAAGGCCGAGCGTGAGGCGGCGCGTAAGGCCGCTCTCGGCACGCCCCGAAAACCTCCATTTGGGTTGAGCCTAGTGAGGAACGAGGAAGATCACCGAACATGCCCTGGCCCGCGTACTGACCGTCCTGACGAAAGCCGACCCGGGGCACCAGTCCAGGAAGAGCTAGGCCTTACGGACCAATGAGGTTTCGTAAATGAGCACGGTTTGCGTGTGACCCTACGCCACTGCAAACAGGTGTATGGTCGGAGGGCCACAGCTAGAGCCCCGACGTGTTAGGCCAGGTGCAAGTTGGCCGGGGGCGGTACCCTTCGTGAGGTTGCCCCCGCTCGCGTCGGCCGGACCGCCGACCTGAGAACATAGGCGGTTCGCCCGGAGCGCCGGGCGGAGGAACCGGTGGGTTCCCAGACCTGGTCGTGTAGTAATAGAGCGGCATAGTGGCGGCTTGCTTTCCTGAAATCGAGCGGGGACGGGCGCAGGTAGGCGGAACCCCCTGTTAGCCAGGTGGCGAGCAGTGACGTTGATGGCGCGGGCGAGGTTCAAAATAAATGCTGAGTGGCTGGGGGGCTCACCCCCCGGCCACTCAGCATCGCCGTGCTGACCTCCGCAGTGAGAAGTGCGGCAGTGCTCTTCGGTGCTATCAGGAAACAGCGCAGCCGCTGGTGGCGAAGGAACCGCCACTAGCGGCGATGCCAGCAGGGACCCAGTTCCCATTGACGGTCACGCCCGCCGGCGCGTCTCCCGGGACATATAGGGCAATGGCGTCCTGAGCCGCCGTTACCACTTGCGCGATCGACGGGCAACCAGTGATAGTGATCTGGTCCGTCGGGAGGAGGGAGCTGCTCGTCGGGAGTACGGGGCCAGCGCACCCGCCGACATACACCTCTGAATTAGCAATCGCGGCTGCAGGCAGCCAGTTGCCGTTGACGATCAAACCGGCGGGCTGGTCTCCGGCAACGTAGAGGCCAATGGCTTGTTGCGCCGCTGCGTTCACCTGCGTTGACGACAAGCAAACGCCAGTGAGGACGATCTGGTCCGACGGCAGGACCGGCGGCGGGTTAGTGGGGTTGCCGGCTAGGGCCACCCCTCCGAACCCGAGGACCAGCGGTAGCACCATGATGGGGATAGCGAGGAACTTCTTTAGGTGAAGCTTAGAGGTGTACAACGTGTTCTACCTTTCTTGGTTTGTGCTCTGGGACCGGCGCCGTTACCCGGTGTTTAAGGGCTCTGACCGTCTTGCTGTGGGCCATGTAGGCGCTGGAGTGGCCGAACGGGATGTTCCGTGTGCTGGGGCGCTGTGCGCGGAACCTGTCACGGCCCGCCAGACAGGACAAGAGGTTCCTTACTCTCCAAAAAAATTGCACTACCCTCTTAGTCACGTGCCCACCTCGGCTCAGCATTAGGGCCGTCACCGGGGACCGGAGCAACGAGGAAGGCACCAGGAGGTGCTCCTCGTACGAGCTTACATCGTTCCCAAGCAAAACGCATGAGAAAGTTGGAATTTGCTAGGGAGAAATGAGGAGGTCGACGAAAGTCGGTCCTTTGCCAAGCCGTAATTGTCAAACGCTGCGGTCACCTTAGAAATCGGTGGGTGCGCACCCAAGGGCGGTGGGACCGGGCCCCAAGCCGGTGAGTTCCTCCGGACCGGCTTTGCGCTTCTTAGTGGAATGGCCTGCCACGTCGGGACGGCCACCTGCTTCTGGCCTCAAAGATGGCCATCGTCGAGCAGGACGTTGGATGACGCAGTGGTCGCCGGGGTGGAGTGTGGGGGCCGAGGACGTGGGCGCAGACCAGGACGCGCAGGCACCTTTCTGCCTGAAGAAATTGCCTGGCGTTGTTTTTCACCGTCGAGCGCGGTTCGGCTCTAATGCGTCACAAGGGCCCGGGGCGACCGGGGCCCATTCGCCTGATTGCCGGCCATCCGGCTCAGGCCAGCGCCGCCCCTGGTGCCCGGTCCAGGGCGGACGCCGCCAGGGAACCGCCGATGACGGCCTCCGCTACATCGACGAGCCGCAGGTTATGGTTGCGGGCGTGATTGCGTAAGGCCGAGAACGCCTGCTCCATGTTGAGGTGTTCTCTCTCGGCCACCATCCCTTTAGCTTGTTCGATGACAATGCGGCTGTTGAGAGCGTTCTGGAGCTGTTGGTTGACGACATGGGCTTCGAGCGAGGCCCGATGTTGGAGGATGGCGATGGTGGCCACGTCGGCTAGGGCCTGGGCGGCCTCGACATCCGCATCTTGCATTTCACCCGCCTCGACGTGGAACAGGTTGAGGGCGCCTATGACAGTGCTCCGCAGGCGCATAGGCAAGGCCTGGACAGAGTGGAAGCCGGCAGCCAGGGCCTCGGCTGCGAAGCGGGGCCAGCGGCTGCTGGCTGTGGCGAGGTCCTGGTTCATGACCGGCTTGCCACTGCGGTAACAGTCAAGGCAGGGACCTTCCTTGGCCTGCAGCTCGAACAGTTCCAAGACCCGCATGGCCTCGCTGGAGGACGCCATCACCCGCAGGTCGCCATCGGGCCCGGCCAACATGAGACCGGCGGCGGCTACGTCCAGCACGTCGACGCAGCGGTCCGCCAGCCTAGTCAGCAGCTCGACCACGTCGAAGTCCGCCACCAGCGTGTCCGCCAGCTCCACGAGCGTCCTGACGAACAGTGCTTGTTTGGGCATCGGACCTCCAGTCACACCGTCAGTGGCCTCCCCGGACCTGGGAAAGTTGCCCGCTATGTACGGTACGTCCATCGTAGCTCGTCCCTCGGTGCCGCTTACCATGAGCAGTCGCGAGCTCACGTTCCGTGACCCTCCTCCCAAGGGGCGGCGTTGGAACGCAGTCCTCTGCCTACCACGTCCTTGGCTACTTCGGTGAGGGTACGGTCGTTGCCGAAGGCGTACGCGCCCAAGCGGACCAGGGCTTCGCTCACGCTGACCCCGAGCTGGGCGGAGACCACGCCGGAGGCCTGGTGCACGACGTAGTGGAAGTCGGCGCCGGCGCCCAGTGGGCGACAACCCGTACATGGCGAACGACGTCGCCTGAGGCCAGCTGGCCAGGCGGGGCGTTGGCTTGCAGGACGAGCACGGCCTGGGCGGCGACGTCGGCCATGACCAGGGCATCGGCGTGCTGGTCATCCAGGGTCTGGAGTACCGCCCTGAGTGGTCATCGGGACCGACATGGGTGCCGGTTCGCGCCGCTCAGTCCGGTTCGTCCACCTCCACCGCCGGCAGGTCGCGCACCTCGTCCTTGGTCAGGTTGAGCCGCACGCCGTCTTCGACGTC
>JBKQUU010000181.1:0-53795 GCA_052325485.1 Acidimicrobiales bacterium
AGGTTGGCTTCCGAGACGGTGAAGATCGACCAATGCAGGTAACGACGAGGGGCGTTCAGGTTGACGACAGACGCCACCAATAGGCCAGCGTGCACAGCGGGACCCCCTTGGACCGGTTGAAAAGACCTTATTGGGACGGCCAGCAGGGCGGATAGGGCCCTTGGTCCCGGGGAAGGTAGGGCGGATGAAGTTCACAAGCGCGGTATGCCGAATCCCTGAGCGGGGCACCGCACCAAACTCTCGCCGCGTCCTCGGCCGCAGCACGTCGCCCAAGCGCCGCTATTGTCCTCGCGGTGGAGCTCACGGGTTCGTGGCACAAAGCGCTCCCGCAATCGGTCCGCGACCGCTACGACGTCATCGAGACCCGCAACGCGGCCGCGGTGCTGTCGTCCACCAACCCTGAGCAGTTCAACGACATTTGCGAAGTGCTTGACGCGTTCGGGCTGACCAACGAGGACATCCTCGTAGCGGGGGGGAACGAGACAATGATCGCCGGCCGGCTGAACCGGGCGTTCAAGCGGCGTGGCTGGCAAGAGGAGCGCGCCGTCACAACGGTCAGGAGCTACATGCAGGCCCGCGGGGCCGACCGCAACGCTGAGGACGGGCCCGTCCGTGCGGCAACTGTCTCGCAAAGCAATGGCTACTTCATCGACAACGTCAAAGGCCGCGTAGTACTTGACGTCGAATGGAACGCCAAAGACGGCAACCTCGACCGGGACTTGGGGATGTACCGATGGCTCTACGACGTCGCCTTCATAGACGTGGCGGTGATGCTCACCCGCGAGCATGACGAGCTCCGTGACTTCGGCGTCAAGGTCCGGCTGGAGGCTGGCCAGGAGCCGCGGGTGGCGACCACATGGCTGAAGACCACGACCACGACGAACCTCCAGAAGTTGGTCCCACGTCTGCGTGCCGGGAACGCAGGGGGCTGCCCGTTCCTGGGCCTGGCGATCACCCACAGGACCTGGAAAGACACTACTTAGGGAGCCGGGTGTGTGAAGATCTTAATCTGTGGGAGAGAAAGATCCTGTTTGTTCGAGCTCCGCCGCTCCGCCGCTAGCAGGCACCAGACCTACCCCCTTGCGCGAGCAGCAACCCCCGCCAGCCCTACCGACCGTCGAGGGTGGCTGGAAGACAATTCTCGCTGACCCACCGTGGCGGTTCACGAACCGGACGGGCAAGGTGGCGCCGGAGCACCGCCGGCTCGACCGCTACTCCACCATCGACATGGGCACACTTTGCTCGTTGGCTGTGGCCGACGTCGCCGCCCGGGACGCGCACCTGTACCTTTGGGTGCCCAACGCACTCGTCCCCGAGGGGCTCCGTGTCATGGAGGCATGGGGATTCCGGTACGTGTCGAACCTGATCTGGGCCAAGAGGCGCAAGGACGGGGGGCCCGATGGTCGCGGCGTCGGGTTCTACTTCCGCAACGTGACCGAGCCAGTTCTCTTCGGGGTGCGGGGCAGCCTGAGGACACTGCCGCCAGGCCGTTCACAGGTGAACATGATCGAATCGCGCAAGCGAGAGCATTCACGCAAACCAGACGAGCAGTACGACCTCATCGAGCGGTGTTCCCCCGGCCCGTACCTGGAGATGTTCGCCCGCCACCGGCGCCCTGGTTGGTCAGTCTGGGGAGACGAAGCCGCTCCTCATGTGACCCCGCGCGGACGTGCCCACCAAGGCTACGAGGGTGGCCCGATCGAACATGTCCCTCCCCGCGTCCACCTTCCAGACGACACCCAGCGCGCCCTTGGCCGGATCCTGCGCAAACGTTACGAGGCGGGCGAGTCGATCCGCGACATCGCGGGCTCCGAGGGATGCAGCATCACGAGGGTTCGCGGCCTCCTGGCGATGGCAGGCACCACGCTCCGAGGTCGAGGGCGGTCACCCCAGCGAGCTCAGACGACGACGGTGATGTCGAGCCGGGTGGCCAGCTGGTAGGAGGAGGTGACGCTCGACCAGTTGACCACCCTAGAGCGGGACCACGGTCCCGCCGCCGCGCTCCCCTCATTGGCCGCCTTCGGCCTGCTTGGAGTACGGGAGCCCGGGCGGGATGAGCAGCTCGCAGATCTCCCGGGCCCTGAGGAAAGTGGGCGAGTTCCCGATGCTGGCGTTCATCCCGGGCGGCATGGGAAAGGTCACGTTGGTCCCAGAGAACTTGGGGTCCGGGAAGTCGGGCACGCCGTGGGCGCGCATGCAGGCGGCGGCCTTTAGGTAGTCAGCCTGGTCCTTCGCTGTGACCGGCGGCGGCGGGGCCGGCCCGGCGGGAAGGACCGATTGGCAGTCCGCACGTGCCGCCTGGACCGTCGGCGAGTTCTTGTCGATGGGCACGGGCCCTACGGGGACCGCGCCACCATTTGGCGACATGACCAGGTCGGGGAAGTTTGGTACACCGTGGTGGCGCATGCAGGAGACGAACTTCTCAACCTGGCCGCCTTCGCTCCCGGACGACGAGCCCGAGGAGCTCGCCGGCGGGGCGGTCGTCGTCGAGCCGAGGTGGGCCACGCTCGCCGACGGTGCCCCAACCCCGCAGTCGGCGAGCGCCAACGAAAGGCCGGCGACGACGACCGCCAGCGGCGAACCCCGGGCCAGGCGTCCCCGCCCTCTCACTCGATGGCCCGCCGGACAGTGGCCGGGCGTTCTCTGCCTGAAAGCACCCACCCGAGCACTACGGCGATGGCCGGCATCCCGAGCAGGATCACGAGCAGGTTGGTGACAGGTACGTTCTCGAGCGCGGATAAGCCGCCTGCCACCGTGTTGCCTCTCAGCCAGCCGCTCATGCCGACGTAGCCAGCGACAGTGCCGAGCAAGGCGCCCAGAAGTGCCAGACCGCCAGCAGTGGCGGCAGAGAGCGAGCGCCGGGCCCAGCTGCTGGCCCCAGTGGCGGCCAGTACCCGCAGGTCCCCCGCCGTTTCGCTGCGGACCAACCCTACAGACATGGCCAGGACCGCCAGGGCTAAGCCGATGCCGAACGCCGTAGCCCCGTTGATGAGCGTGGACATGTTCGGCACGTCGTCCTTGGTTTCGATGGACATGCCTTGGGCCACAGCCATCAACTGCGCGCTTTTGACCTGAGCCGGGTTAATGGCGTGCGGTGCTTGTACAAACCAGCCGGCGAGGCTGGGCTGGAGCCCGAGCTGGCCCATGGCGCGAAGCGTGATGAGAGTATTGGGCGCGCTGGTGCCGGACGGGAGGGTACGAAGCTCCTGGATGACCGGCCGGTCGATGATGCAATCGCGGCTGTCGCACCCTGGTGCGGCGGCGCCCGGCCCGTTGTTGGCCTGCCCGTTGTCGACCAACTGCAGGTGCCCGACACTCACCAAGCCGGGGCGTGTGGTGACAATGTCGGCCGACGGTGAGATTTCGCTCGGCCGGATGTGAAAAGCAGCCAAGAGCTCGGGCGTGGCCACGTAGATGGCGCCGCTCCAACGACGGCCCGGCCCGGCGTAGGAGAGAGTTGCAGATGAGGTCTGGAGCTCGACCACTTCGTGTGAACCAACCACCTCGGCGATGGCGAGCGCCGTCTTTCGCTCCGTGGCGGGGGAGGAGCCTGGTACGGGCCCACCGAGCAGGCTGCCCGGTGAATAGGTATATACGACCAGCTGGTTGCTGGCCACGTTTGAGCCCGTGTAATCGAGCGGGTTGGCATAACGGGCTGCCGCCACCACGCAGATGACCACTGCGATCAGTACCCCGAGGCTTATGGCGGCTAGGGCGGGGCCCGAGCGTGCACGGTAGCGGGCGAGGTCCCGCCACGCCAGGCGCACCGTCACGGGAGCCACCCGCGCCAGCCGGCCTAGTAGGGAGAGGCAAAAAGGCGCCAAGAGGATCACTGCCGGGACCAGCAACACCAGCCCCATGACGGTTTCGGGTGCTCCGCCACCAGCTGTGTTGTGGCTCCCCCCGTAACCGATCACCAGGAAGGCGGCCACAAGGCAGGCGAGGCCTGGCAGCGCCGAGCGGTGGGCCCCCGGCGGAGGGTTGGGGCGGCCCGAGAGCGCGGCTAGGACCGGGACCTGGGCCACTGAACGCGCCGGGCGCGAGGCCGAGAAATAGGCCGCCAGCACCGCCAGGACCATGCCACCAGCCACCACCCACCAGGGCACGGCCCATAAGGGAATGGCACGATGGGCCGTCGCTTGGAAGGTCGGGTGGTAAGCGAGCCAGGCCAATAGGCCGGCCCCGGCCCCAACGGTCGCCCCGACGAGGCCAACGACGGCACCGTTCGCTTTGACTACCAGGCTGATGTTCCGTTCAGTGGCACCCAAAGAGGCGAGCACGCCGAAGGAGCGCAACCGCCTTTGTGCAAGCACCGTGAAACCGCCCACCGACACCAGCCCGATGAGCAGCATCCCCATGGTGAGGCCGCCGCCGACGACGATCTCGGGGAGCGGGTTGGTCTGCGCGGAGCTGGCCGGTGTCTGCACGTTCGGCCCAATTTGTTGGGGCGGGACACCCGGCGCGTCGAACAGCACGGTGACCTCGCTCGGCCTGCCCACCTGGCCGGGCGCCACCAGGGCGAACTGGTCCTCGAAGTTCTCGGGATCCTGGACCAGCCCCACCACGCGAAGGGGCGGCTGGTGGACGCCCTGGGACCAACTATCGCCGACTTTCAAGCCGAGGTCGGACGCCAACGAAGGCGTAAGGGCGGTCTCGCCGGCCCCCGTCGGGTAGCGGCCGGACAGCAGCGAGAGCAGAGGCCGACCGAACGGACCTTTCGGGGCCTGCGCTCGCAATTGGTAGTTCCCCACTGACCCGGGGATGGGACGAGACTCGTTCTCGATGACGTCGGCCCGACCGTAGCGAGCCCTTATGACCGCCAGCTCGCTTGACATCTGGGGACCTGAGGATGTGAAGGTGACCATGTCGGCGGCCGTCCCGAAGCCGGCGTTGGCAGGGACCTCGCTGTCGATGGCGACTGCCGCTCCCACCACTGTGGCGGCGACAGCAACGCTGATCAAAGAAAGCACGAGTAGTTGCTGGCGCCACTCCCGTTTGAAAAGGCGCCACGCCCAGCGGCTGACGGCCCGGCGGGCAGGGGCCCCGCCGTCGCTGGTACCGGCGGCAACGGCACCGGGCCGTAGCCGGCAACGGAGCGATATGACACCCACGGCCGCCAGGACCACAACGACCATGAGAACAGGCGCCCCGAGGGTCATCGGCGTACCGGTGGCCGGGCGAGGAGGGACTCCGGGCTCGGCGGCGGCACCGTCTGGTCCACCACTCGGCCGTCCCGGATGAACACGACCCTGTCGGCCCAAGACCCGAGCCTGGCATCGTGGGTGACTACGACAGCAGCCACGCCGCGCTTGCAGGCGGCAAGGATCAGTCGCATGACGGCGTCACCGTTCAGCGAGTCGAGGGCGCCCGAGGGCTCGTCGGCGAGCAGGAGGCGGCGGTCACCGACGATGGCGCGGGCGATGGCCACGCGCTGGCGTTCGCCGCCCGAGAGCTCGTCCGGGTAGTGCGATGCCCGCTCGGCTACGTCAAGGCCAGCGAGCGCAGCCATGGCCGCGACCCGAGCCTTTTTGGCTGGGGTACCGTCCAACTCAAGGGGCAACGAAACGTTCTCTGCCGCCGTCAAGCCGGCCAGGAGGTTGAAGTCTTGGAACACGTACCCTATCGTCCGCCGCCGGAGCTGCGCCTTTTCGTTGCGGGACATTGTCGAAACGGGCGCGCCCCCTACGGTGACTTCGCCGCTCGTGGGGTCTTCCAGGGTCCCGGCGATGCTGAGGAGCGTGCTCTTCCCGGATCCGCTCGGGCCCATGACCGCCACGAGCTCACCGGCCTCGACCGATAAGTCGACGTCTTGCACGGCGAGCACCTCGGCGGCGCCTACGCCGTAACGCTTGGTGACCTTGCGGAGCTCGAGGAAACTCATCGCCTCACCACCACCCTTCGCCGGAAGAGCGGAGCAGGTGACTTGGCGGGTGGCTCCATGCTGGCCCGCTCCAACCGGCCGCTGGCCGAGTCGAGCCAGCGTACGAGGGAGTCCAAACGGAACAGCTCGGCGTCTACCACCAAGGCCAGGCCGAGGTCGAAGTCGGCCTCGTCCTCTTTAAGCCGTGTCCACTGTTGCATGAGCTCGACCAGGTAGCGGCGGTGGGCCTGGACGATGTCGTGGACGTCGACGCCCGGCACCCGTAGGGCCGAGAGGATCTTGATCACGAGCTCGTCTCGAGGCGGTGCGGTCATGTCGGTCGGGGCACGGAGCCAGGTAGTGAGCTCCAGCTCTCCGGCGGCTGTGATCCGGAAGACGTTCTGAGCCCCTTCTCCGGCAGAACCGTCCGACTCGACGAGGCCGTCGCGCCCCAGGCGCTGCAGGGTCGTGTACACCTGGCCGATGTTGAGGGGCCACACGTCCCCCGTGGTCGCCTCGAACTCCTGGCGTAGCTGGAGCCCGTACTTCGGCCCCTCGCTCAACAGAGCGAGCAGGGCATGGCGCACGCTCATCGTGTTCCGCTCGATAGCATACTCAGTATCCTATCAGAGCTCCTACCCGAGTTGCAAGTGGGATGTGGTGCGACCAGATTTACACAGAGTTACAGCAGTGTGACACTCCCCAATCTTGTCCACACCTGTGGACGGTCAGGCTCGCTCGAGAACGCAGGCCGTGGCCACCCCTCCTTCAGCGGCAATACAGACCAGCGCGAGCTGCCCGTCCCCCGACGCCAACCCCGCAACAGCCCCCACGAACAAGCCCGCCCCGCAAGCACCGAGGGGGGCCGTGGTGGCCAGCGCTCCGCCTTCGGGGTTGACCCTTTCAGGTGGCACGCCCGTTCCCGCCAGCCAGGCCAGTACCGCGGCCGCGCTGCTCTCGTGAACCTCGAAGCGGTCC
This sequence comes from Acidimicrobiales bacterium, assembly GCA_052325485.1. Taxonomy (GTDB): domain Bacteria; phylum Actinomycetota; class Acidimicrobiia; order Acidimicrobiales; family Palsa-688; genus Fen-671. Next base: position 6,839 of record JBKQUU010000181.1, read on the forward strand.
ACGTCGGCGGGTGCCAAACCGGCCCGGCGCAGTGCCTCGGACGTGGCCGTAACGGTGGCCACCGGCCAAACGTCGGGCGCCCCACCGGTCAGGGCGAACGACACCACTCTGGCCTGAGCCACCAGGCCCAGCTCGCGAGCGCGTTGGGGGCTGGCTATCAACAACGCCGCGGCGCCATCCCCCTCCGCCGCCATATTGGCGGCGGTGATGGACCCTCCTTCGACGAAGATAGGCGCCAAAGCGGCCAGGTCCTCCAGCGAACGAGGCGGGGAGAGAGCTTCGTCGCGGACCAGCAGGCCGCCCGCCGTGCCGCCCGACGGGGCCGTCCCCGCTGCCACGCCGACCAGGTGAGGGGAGGGGTGGAGCTGAGCCCGCCGAGCCTTGGCCTGGCTGGCAAAGGCCCACTCGTCGAGCTCGTCCCGGCGCAGCGACCAGCGCCGCACCACCTCCTCGGCCGCCAGGCCGGGAGGCAGCAGTCCTCCACTCACCCGGTAACGCTCTTGCAGGCGGTGCCCGTAGGGCTTTCCCACCGCGGGCACGGCCAGGTTCGCTCCCAGCGGGACGGCCGTCATCACCTCTACACCCCCCGCTACTACGAGATCCTGCGCTCCCGACATGACGGCTTGGGCCGCCCAGTGGACGGCCTGCGCCGAAGAGGCCGCCTGACGGTCGACGGTGGCCCCGGGAACGCTCTCGGGCCACCCGGCGGCCAGCACCGCCCTGCGGGCGATGTTGCAGGCTTGAGCTCCGACCTGTGACGTGCAGCCGAGCACAACGTCGTCCACGAGCGTGCCATCGAGCCCATTTCGCCCGGCGAGCCGGGACAGCAGCTCAGCGGCAAGGTCGACGGGGTGCCAACTCGATAGCGCCCCGCCGCGCCGGCCGTACGGCGTCCGCAGCGCGTCCACCACAACCGCGCCATGGGCCGGACGCGTTCGCACCGTCCGTCGCTCGGCCCCGGGCCTCGCTTTCAGGGCCATGGGCACCCGCCCGCGGTGGGCCGGTACCGGCGGCGGCCGGGCTCAGTGCACGACGCTGACGCCGATAACCCTTCCGACCAGGTAGGTGACACCAGCCGCGAGCATACTGACGACGATTTGGCGCAGGGCACTGCGCAGAGGCGGGCGACCGGTCGCTTGAGCCAGCAAAAATCCGATCACTAGCGATGACACGGCCACCGCGCCCACCGAAACGGCCACGGCCACGCCACCGGTCAGGAAGAACCATGGGACGAGAGGGACGGCCGCACCCACGGTGAAGCTGGCCATGGAAGAGGCGGCGGCCGGGTAGGGCGAGGCGATCACCGAAGGGTCGATGCCGATCTCCTCGCGGGCATGCGCTTCCAGTGCCATCTCGGGCGTCCTCATCATCATTTCGGCCAGGTACGAGGCCGCCTCGGCGCTGAGGCCGCGGCGCTCGTAGATCTGGGCCAGTTCTTCTCGCTCGGCTTCGGGGGCGAGGTGCAGAGCGCGACGCTCGACTTCAAGTTCCCGGCCCAAGAGCTCCCGTTGCGCCGACATGGACACGTACTCCCCGGCCGCCATGGAAAAGGCTCCGGCCAGCAGGCCGGCGAAGCCGGCTAGACGTACATAGCTGGGGCCGGTTTGGGCGCCCGCCACGCCGAGGATCAACGAGACGTTGGTCACGAGGCCGTCGCTCACCCCGAAGACCGCCGCCCGGGCCGCTCCCCCCTGGACATTACGGTGATGGTGCTCGGCTTCTTGGTGCAGTTCCGGCGCCGTCCCGGCGGCGCTGGAAAGGTCCCCGTCGACCGAGACCGTCGGCAAGGGCCCATGGACGGGCGCCGGGGCGCTGGCCGGCGACGCCGACGGCTTGTGGCGCGACCGCATGGGCCCCTTCATAGGGCCAGCACCACGGCCAGGAGGTTGAACAGGCAATGGGCCACCATGCCCGCGCCCAGCCGTCCCGTCAACCTCGCCGTGTACCCGAGCACGGCCCCGACGCCACACATGGCCAGCACGACCGATACATTGCCCAGCGACGTGGCGGCCTCGCCAAAATGAGCCAGTCCGAAAAAGAGCGCCTGCAGCCATATCGCGCCATGAACGCCGAAGCGACGTTGCAAAGTGGTGCGCAGGAAACCTCTGAAGAAAAGCTCCTCGAAGAAGGGCGCTCCCAGGGCCACCAGCAACGCGACCGTTATGAGCCCCAGTTCGTGGCCCTTCTGCTGGGTGATGATCTCGTCATTGCTGCCAGCGAACTTCGTACCGGCGAAAACGCCCAGTACGCCCTGCACGACGACCAGGGCGCAACCGAGCGCCACCACGCCCCAGAGCAGGTCCTTGGCCTTGATGGCCAGGTGGTAGTCGCGGGCCAGGCTGCCCGTGCCATAGCGGCGGGACACGAAGACCGCGGTACCGAGCATCGCCACCCATAGCCCGGCCTCACCGAGCAGGTCCGAGGCCGCGCTCGTCTTGCTGTTGGTGAGGCCGTAGCCGATGCTCGCGCCCAGGCCGGCCAGGACGATACCGACCACAGCACCGGGGACCGCCCACCACGCGGCACCGGCAGGGAAAGCCCCGCCCTTGTCACCGCCGCCATCGTCTCGCGGGGGCGTGTGCGCCACGTCCTTGGGGGGAGCAGGCACAGCCGGGCCCTCCGCCGGCCACGGCATGACGGGCCATCCCTCGTTGGCCCCGGCCACTTCACCGGGCGGGGGCCCGGCGGGCGGGGGTCTTTGCCAGCTGGGGAGGCTCGAAGCGGGCATGTCCTGAACGTACTGCCTGCGCTAGGGCTAGAGGCGTTCGGCAGCCCCCGCCCGCTCTGCTGGCGCCAGGCCCCGGCGTCCCCTACGCTGTGAGCTACGCCGTAGGCCGGTTCGGTCGACGCGTGCCAGCTTCGACCGTTTGTGGCGACGTCGGCCCTTTGTCTATCGCGGCGCGAGGGCCGGACAGCGGCGCCCTGGGCCCAGTCTCACCGAGGAGGCAATGAGTGAAACGTCCGTTCCAACCTCACAACCGCCGGCGCGCCCGGCGCCACGGGTTCCGACATCGCATGGCGACCAGAGCCGGGCGGGCGGTACTCAAGGCGCGCCGCTTGAAGGGCCGGAACCGCCTGGCAGTGTGACGTGGAGGGCCCAAGGTCGCTCCACTTTCGACCGGCTCCGCCAAGGGGTAAAGGTAAGGTCCGGCCCTCTCACCGTTTGCTGGGCTCAGGCACCCGCCGAGGGAAGCTCGCCCGCCCTGGCGTTTGCCATCGGCAAGAGGGTGGGCAACGCGGTGGTGCGCAACCGTCTCAAGCGCCGGTTGCGAGAAGCAGCTCGGCGCTTGGAAGTGCTACCGGCCGGCCTCTACCTGGTGCGGGCAAGTCCTGGCGCGGCCGCGCTCAGGTACCAGGAAATATCGGACCACTTGCAGCACGCCGTAAGCTTGCTGGCGAGCCGGCAAAAGACGGCCGATCTGGCACGACCATCGGTCGAACGGCGAACAGAGCAGGACGGCATGTGATAATCGAAAATAGCCAGCAGCCGACACGGAACGTCACTGCGTCAGCGCTCAAGGCGTTGATCACCGTTTACCGGGCCGCTAGCGGCAACAGTCGCCCGGCCTGCCGCTTCGTTCCTTCCTGTTCCCAGTACGCCGTCGAGGCCCTTGACCAGTACGGGGCCCGCAAGGCGTTACCCCTCGTTCTACGACGCCTGGCCAGGTGCCGTCCTCGCGGGCCGTACGGCTTCGACCCAGTCCCGCCTTCTCCGTACGCCACCGGTGAAGGGGCCGAGCAGTGACAAGTCTCGAGAAGCTGGTCGCCTGGGTCCTGGCCGGCTTTTATTCCGTGGTCCCCAACTACGCGGCCGCCATTGTCCTGCTGGGTTTGAGCTTCATGGTCCTGGTGGTGCCGCTCACGCTGAAGTCCACGCGCTCGATGTTGGCCATGCAGAAGCTTCAACCGAAGATGAAGCAGCTGCAACAGCAGCACAAGAACGACCGGCTGGCTCTCAACCAGGCCCTGACCGAGCTCTACAAAAAGGAAGGCGTAAGTCCCTTCGGGAGCTGTCTCCCGGCCATCCTGCCGCTGCCGCTGTTCTACGTCCTGTACCGGGTGATAGTCGGCTTAGGCGCCAAGAAGCAGAAGTGCACCGACGGTGTCTGCGCCGCCCCGCTGTACCTGAGCCATAACACCAAGATGTACCAAAACCTGGTGGCCAGCGCCAAGGGGACGGGTCAAGGGGCGCAGATCCACTCTTTGGGCATCAACCTGGCCACCAGCGCCTGGACGGCCATCACCAAGACCCATGCCGTGGGCGAAGTGGTCGGGTCCTTGCTGCTGCTGTTCATCATGATCGGGGCGAACTACTACCAGCAGGTCCAGATCACGAACCTCAACCCCATGGTCCGCCAGAACCAGCAGATGAACTCGCAGATGCAGCTCATGCGTTTCTTCCCCCTCCTCTTCGGGGTGATCTGCATCCGTCTGCCCTCTGGTTTGATCCTTTACTACGCCGTTTCCGCTTTGTTCCGGGTGGGCCAGCAGTGGATGATGTACCGCTTCGACCCCAAGGTAAAGGCTCTGGTGGCCCGGGACGACAAGGACATAGACGTAGTGGAGGCCCACCTGGAAGAGATCGAGGAGAAGGCGCCCCGACAAGCGCCTCCAAAACCCTCTCTGTCTAGGCGACCGCCTCCTCCCAGACAGCTCCCCACTGGGGACGGAGCGCGCAATGGCAAGGTGACCGGCCAACAAGTTGGCCGCAACTTGGGCGTCAACGCCAACCAACGCGCCCGCAACCGTAAACGCAAGGGCCGATAAACAAATGGAATGGGTAGAGACAACTGGTCGTACGGTGGAAGAAGCAAAGAAATCGGCGCTAGAACAGCTGGGGGTGGCCGAAAACGAGGCCGAGTTCGAGATCATCTCCGAACCCAAGATCGGTCTCTTCGGTCGGCTGAAAGAGGAAGCACGCGTCCGGGCCCGTATCCAGCCCCGTTACCCACGTCCCAAAGGGGACCGGAGAGACCGGAGACGCGGTCGTCCCCACGCCTCTCACGAGACGCCCCCCCGGGCGCCCGGAGGCGAGACGGAAGACAACTCGTCGGACCTCGATCAGCACGGTGCAGGTCCTGGCACACGGGCCACCGGTGAGAACGGAGAAGGCGCCCCGGGACGAGCGGACCGCGGCGGCTCGGCCGCCCGTCGTCGCCGGCCGCGACCGACGAAGCCGGCCGGTGACAGCGGGCCGCAGGAAAGCACTAGTTTCGACCAGGTGACGACCTCTTCGATCGAAGAACAAGTGCGACTGGCCGAGGGTTTCCTGCAAGGCCTCCTATCTGAACTGGGCGCCCAGGCCACAATCACGAGCAATGCGCTGTCCGATGAAGTAGTAGAGCTACGGATCGAAGGGGAAGGCCTGGGGACCTTGATAGGCCCCAAAGGGGCGACGTTGCTCGCCCTACAAGAACTGACCCGTACCGTTCTCCAACGCCAGACTCCGCCCACTGACTGCCGGCTTGTCATCGATGTCAACGGCTACAGAAGGCGCAGGCAGGAGGCTCTGGCCCGGTTCGCACAACAGGTGGCGGCCGAAGTCAAGGCCACCAACGTCAAGCGAGCCTTGGAGCCGATGCCTCCTTCAGACAGAAAAGTCGTTCACGACGCGGTAAACGCGGTGCAGGGCGTAGGGACGATCTCCGAAGGCGAGGAGCCGTACCGGCGTGTGGTCCTCGTCCCGCTCAGCGCCGAGACGCCGTCAGAGGTGGCTTCCGTAGCGGCGGCGGCCGACGCGGCGATGGCTGGAGAAGAAACTCCCAGTTCTTAAGGCCTGTTCGCGGCGAGCGTGCGCCCCGCCGACTGGGTGATCAATGACTGAGTTCGACCCGCAGCCTTCTTCGAGCACCGGGTCAAGCGTGCTCGAAGCGCTGCTCTCCGAAGCCCGCGACCTTGGCTTTCTCGGTCCAGGGCCGATCGCTGCTCAGATTGCTCGAAGCCTGGCGTTCGCCAGAATGGTTGTCGCCGTCCCGCAATTCGCTATCGACCTGGGTAGCGGTGGCGGGCTCCCGGCACTCGTCTTGGCGCTCGAGTGGACGAGCACACACTGGACCTTCGTCGAAAGCAACCAAAGGAAGGCGGCCTGGCTGGGGAAGGCAATAGCGAAGGCGGGCGCGTCCGAGCGTGTCAAGGTCTTGTGCGAGCGGGCCGAGAACGTGGCCCACAGCACCTTTCGAGGGAGTTCGGACCTAGTGACAGCTCGCAGCTTCGCGGCGCCAGCTCCAACCGCCGAATGCGCGGCGGCGTTGCTCAAGCCTGGGGCTCGGCTCCTGGTCGCCGAGCCCCCTGATCGTCCTCCTTCGCGTTGGCCGACAGAAGGCCTGGCGGAGCTCGGTTTAGTTCTGGAGAAAACCGAGGCAGTCGACAGTGGTGCCGGACCGGTCTCGCTTAGTTCGTTAGTGGCATTTTCTTCGTGCCCATCGCGCTATCCCCGACGCGTGGGCATCCCGCAAAAACGCCCGCTGTTCTAGCCCCGGGCTTCAGCGAGTGTTCCACGTGAAACATCAGCTGCCGCTGACATGGCATGGTTGCGGTCAAGGGCCAACGGGCGCAACAGTGCTTGCCGTGGTGGTCGTGGCGAGACAGGATGGTGACGCAATGAAACACCCAGAGCGAAGAGGAGACCACGAGCCCTCTACCTCAAGTCCAGACGGTCCTAGCGACGGCCCTGCCAAGGCGCACCGCCAAGCCCGCCCCCATGCTGAGCGGGAAGAGGTGCATGCGCCCGGCCTGCCCGGCGATACCAGCCGAGGGGCCGAACGGTCCGTACCAGCCGGACTGGCCGCCGTTCCCGCGGGCAAACCTCCTTTACCTCGCGTCTTGGCGGTAGCCAACCAGAAGGGGGGCGTGGGTAAGACCACGACCACCGTCAACCTCGGAGCCGCCTTGGCCGAGATGGGCTATCGGGCGCTGGTGGTGGACCTGGACCCCCAGGGGAACGCCACGACTGGGCTGGGTGTCAACGCTCGCAACCTTGACACCTCTATCTACGACGTCATCCTGCATGACGTCCCCATCGAGGACTGCATTGAGCCGACCAACCTGCGCAACCTGTTCCTGGTACCGGCCACGATCGACCTGGCCGGAGCCGAGATCGAGCTTGTCCCAACCTTCAGTCGCGAGCTCCGGCTCAAGAGGGCAATTGCCCCCGTGCTCGACGAGTTCGATTTCGTCCTCATCGATTGTCCGCCGTCGCTGGGCCTGCTGACGGTGAACGCCCTGGCGGCGGCCAATGAGGTCGCCGTCCCGATCCAGTGCGAGTACTACGCCCTTGAGGGCCTTGGGCAATTGCTCAGCAACATTGAAAGAGTGCGAGCCAACCTCAATCCGGGCCTCACCGTCACCACCATCATCATGACCATGTTCGACGCCAGGACAAGATTGGGCGAACAGGTCGTCGACGAGGTCCGGAGGCACTTCGGGGACAGAGTTTGCCGGAGTGTGGTGCCGCGTACGGTGCGGTTGTCGGAGGCGCCCTCGTACGGTCAACCGATCATCGTCTTCGACCCGACCTGCCGAGGCGCCACAGCATACCGAGAACTAGCCAAGGAGGTCAGCGGTGGTGCGCCGCAGCGGGTTGGGTAGGGGACTGGGTGCCCTGATCCCGACGGAAGTGCTCAAAGACAGAGGTGCTCTGGCGGAGCTGGCAATCACCGCGGTGCGAGCTAACCCCCGCCAACCTCGGGCCCACTTCGACGAGGAGGCCCTAGCTGCCTTGACCGCCTCGGTACGGGAAGTCGGGATCCTCCAGCCCATCCTGGTCCGTCGCATTGCAGACGACCACTACGAGCTCATCGCCGGCGAAAGGCGCTGGCGCGCCGCTCGTCGCGCCGGACTTGCGACTGTGCCCGCCATCGTCCGCGTCGCTTCGGACAGCGAAAGCCTCGAACAAGCTCTTATTGAGAACCTGAACCGCGAGGAGCTCAACCCCCTCGAAGAGGCAGCTGGGTACCAGCAGCTCATCGAAGACTTTGACCTCACGCATGAGCAGCTCTCCACCCGGGTGGGCAAGAGCCGCGTGGCCATTACGAACGCCCTCAGGCTCTTTCAGTTACCGCCCTCCGTGCAACGCTTCGTAGCTGAAGGCCGTTTGAGCGCGGGGCACGCTCGAGCCTTGCTCGGTACGCCGGACCGGGCCTTCCTGGAGGCTTTAGCCCGCAGGGCCGCCAACGAACAGTTGTCCGTGCGCGAAGTGGAAGAAGCCGTACGTCAACGTAACCAGATGAAGGCCCCCGACGGCGATGCCAGCTCAGTCAAACCGTTGGGGCGGCTTCGTCCTCCTGGGATCCTCGAGCTCGAGGAGCTCCTGGCTGACCACTTGAACACAAGGGTGAGGGTCGACATGGGCGCCAACCGCGGCAAGGTGGTCATAGAGTTCGCCACTCTCGAGGACCTGGAGCGTATCTATAAGGCGATGACGGAGCCCGACGTCGCAACTTGAGGGCGAGACCGGGGCGAGGCGTCTAGCTGCACTTTAGGATCGGTCACCTCGACCTCATCCACATCTGTGCACAGACTTGTGGATTCCCTAACATTCACCCTCGGACCAGCCTGACCGTGGCACAGCGCGCCCCGGCGCTGGTCATCCCCATTGAGCGCGCTACCCGCCGTCAGCAGGGCGGGAGCGAGTTCCCTTCAGAGGTAGCGGTTCAGCTCTTGGAGCAGCTGCGCCTTGCCTTTGGCGCCCACCAGCCGCAACTGAGGCTCTCCGTCCTTGAAGAGGATCAACGTCGGGATGCTCATGACGTCGAAACGCCGCACCGTTTCGAGGTTGTCGTCAGCATTAACCTTGCCGACCCGTAGCCGGCCCTGGTTCTCGCGGGCGATCTCTTCGAGAACGGGCTCGATCAACTTGCACGGGCCGCACCATTCCGCCCAGAAATCGACGAGGAGAGGCTCGACGGCCGACCCCACCTCTTCGTCGAAGGTGGCGTCCGTAAGTGACGTGGTCAAAGCTGACATGGTTGTGACCTTGCACCCTTTCTGTGGCTCTAAGAGAACGCCCCACTAAGGGCTTCTCCAAGATGCTCTTGCTACAACCTGCCGGAGCCCTCGCTAATTCCTTTACCGGGTCGGTAACGCGAAAGGTCAGCGCTCTTCCAGCCAACGTTCGAGGTCAATGGCCGCCATGCAGCCGCTGCCGGCAGCCGTAACCGCTTGGCGGTACCGGCGGTCGGAAAGATCTCCCGCCGCAAAAACACCCTCGACGCTCGTGGCCGTTGTCCCCGCCCGGGTCAAGACGTAGCCCTCAGGGTCCAGTTGCACCTGATCTCGCAAGAGGTCGGTATTAGGGGAGTGGCCGATGGCTATGAAGACACCGGTCACGGGCAGGACCTTCTCGCTCCCGGTCTGGACATCTCGGAGCCTCAGTCCCTCTACCTTTAGTTCCCCCAAGACTTCGCTCACGACGGAGTGCCAGGCGAAGTTGATCTTCGGGTTGGCGAAGGCCCGGTCCTGCATGATCTTCGACGCCCGCAGTTCGCCCCGGCGGTGCACGACGGTGACGGTCTCTGCGAACCGGCTCAAGAACACGGCCTCTTCCAGGGCGGAGTCTCCCCCGCCGACCACCGCTATGTGCTGGCCCCGGAAGAAGAAGCCGTCACAGGTGGCGCAGGTCGAGACGCCATGGCCCAACAGTTCTCGCTCCTTCGGCAAACCGAGCATGAGCGAGCGCGCCCCCATGGCTACGATGACCGCCTTCGCCCCCACCTCCAGCTCCTCACCACTTGAGGGGTCCCGGTACCAGATGTTGTGGGGGCCGCCGCTCTGCAGCTTCGCCCTGGTGGCTTTGGCGGCAACCAGCTGAGCGCCGAAGCGCTCGGCCTGTGCCCTTATCTCGGCCATGAGCACCGGCCCGAGCACACCCTCGGGAAAGCCGGGGTAGTTCTCGACTTCTGTGGTGAGCATCAGTTGGCCGCCGGGCTGGTCACCCGTAGATGAAAGCTCACCCTCGAGCACCAGCGGAGCGAGGTTGGCCCGGCCGCAATAGAGGGCGGCTGTCAAGCCGGCTGGACCGGAACCGATGATAACGACGTCCCTGGCATCTCGCCTGAGCTCTAGCGCGCTGTCCACGCCCCTCCCCAACTCTGGGGGGCCCCGGAGTATTCCAACCCGGGTTTCACCAACGGCCGCCCTCGGCCCGTCAAGGTCACGTCAAAGGTCATCGCCGCGCCGTCCCACGCCGTCCGAGCAGGGCCACCCCGCCCAGGAAGAGAAGTCCGCCCAGCACCACGTAGCCCAGCCAGACTCGCCGGCCCACCGGGCCCAACGGGAGGTAGGCATCCCAAATTCGCACGACGCCCAGGGTGGCGAGGACGAGCGCGGTGACCAGGGCTACAACCACTACGAGCCCGTACACGACGACCCGTAGCAGAGTCAGCACTTTCAGTGTGGTCCGAGCTTTTACCTTCCCGACCAGTTCGATGATGTGCTCGCTGGCGGCATCAGCCACATTGACCGCTTGAGGGCTCCGACCTGGCGTGTGGGCGCCGTCACCCGGGAGGTCCCGCTCGGGTGCGCGGCCTTCATCGCTTTCGGGCATGCCCGGCAGAATAGTCCCCACCGCGGCTTAGGTCAGTGAAAGCCTACGCACGACAGCCTGGCGGCTCGGGCCGGGATCGATCATCCAGAACAGGACCCAACTGGCCCTCTTGTCACCCAGGGAAAAAACGGCGTTGCCATTAATGGAGGTTTGGCGTGAAAGAGGCTGGCCCCACCCGCCGAGAGTACCGGGGTCGGAACCGGCCGTGAAGACCTCAGCGCTCCAACCGTCCATCGGCGTGCTCACCGCCAACCGGTGCAATAGGTGGGGCCCGTCGAGTTGCAGGACGAGGCCAAAACCGCCCGAACCACCGAAGTCAGCGCTCTTGTAGATATCGCTCGCCCAATACTTGCCCGGGCTGTCGGCGATCACGTTGGGCAGCTCGCTCACGTTGTCATTGGGCTCGTTACCGTCCTGGGTGAGCTCACGAACGGAGGCCACCGCTATGGGCGGGAAGGAGCCCTGTTCGGACGCCGCCCCACCGCCACCGCCACCGCTCTGGCCGGGCTGGCGGGCCCCCGGGGCCGCGCCCGGCACGTGGACAAGAGCTCCAGCTACGCTCAGCCCCGCCACCAAGAGGACGGCCACAGCGATACCTGTCCAACGTCCCGACCGGCGCCTGCGGGGGCCGGGCGGCTCATTTCTGGCCACCTGGCCTTTTCCTGGGCCACGGCGTTCTCGTCGCCCAGCGCTCCGAGCCGGTCCCGTGCCATCGAGGGGCCCCACGAGCGTGGCAGCACCGGCGCGCTCTACCAGGGTCGACGGGCCCGACGCACCAGCGCCGAGGACGGCGGTCCCGCCCACGCCGAGGACGGCGGTCCCGCCCGCGCCGGGGCCAGCAGGGCCGGCTCCGGACGGCGAAGCGGCGCTGTCCAACGGTAGCGGCGCGGGGTGCAGGTTGGCACTGGCATCGTTCAGAGCCCCTGCCCCCCCCAGGCTGTGCTGCACCCGGCCCAGGGCGCTCGCCAGGACCAGGGCGGAGGGTACCCGTCTATCGGGGTCTTTGGCCAGCAAGGCGCCCACGAGCTCAGTCAGCTCCGACGGCAGGCCGGGGACCAGTTCACCTAACGCCGGGACCGGTTGTTGGACCTGGGCTAAGGCCGTCGCCATGTCCGTGTTCTCTCGGAACGGCGGTCGACCAGCCAACATCTCGAACAGGACCACGCCCAGGGAGTAGAGGTCGGCGCGGGGATCAGGTTCCTTGCCCTGCACCTGCTCGGGCGACAGGTATTTCGGTGTGCCCAGGACCGTCCCGCTCGCCGTCAAGTCCCCTCCGGCCGTGGCCGCGGCTTTGGCGATACCGAAGTCCGCCACCTTGACGCGCACCATACCGGAGCCCTCGTCCCGCAACAGGACGTTGGCGGGCTTGATGTCGCGATGGACCAGGCCCTGGGCGTGGGCGTACGCCAATGCGTCCGCCACTTGGCCTGAGATCGCTGTCGCCAGTTGCGGAGACAGCGGCGCGGCGCGGCCGATCAAGTCTCGAAGCGTCTCGCCGGGCACCAGCTCCATCACGATAAAGGCAGTGCTCCGCTGATCAGGCCAAACGGTCTCGGCTTTGTTGCGCTCGTCCCGAGGCCAACCCGACAGGAGCGACCCGGTGTCAGCACCGTTCTCGCCCAAGACCTCGACACCGGCATCGAAGATGGCAACTATGCCCGGGTGGACGAGGCGGGCCGCCGTAACGGCCTCCCGGCGAAAGCGTTCCTGAAGGTAGGGGTCCGCGGCCAGGTGGGCCAGCAGCATCTTGATGGCGACCGGCCGGTTGAGGACCTCGTCGCGTCCTTCCCAGACCTCGGCCATCCCACCCTTGGCCAAGAGCCGGACAAGCCGGTACCGTCCGGCAAGGGCTCGCGGTAAACCGGGCGCAAGACCTGGCACGACCACTAAGGCTACTGCCTCACCCGGCTTCTCGGCCCTCAACCCGGACGCCCCCACCCCGGTGCGCCGCCCACGGTCAAGGTTTCAACGGCTCTCCCGCACCCACACCACGCCGATGGTGCCCGGCCCGGCGTGCGTACCTATCACAGGGCCGATCTCGCCCACCACCCTTGGCTTGGTCGAACGGACGTCGGCCACCAGCGCCAGGAACTCGGCGAAGTCGGGGGCTTGCGCGTCGACCACGGCCAGCCGCTCCAAAGGCCCGGCCGAGCGCACTTTCTGCGCCAAATAGCTCAGCGATTTGGCCCGAGTGCGCTGTTTTGACTCCTGCTCCACCACGCCGTCGCGTACCTCGATGACGGGCTTGATGGAAAGTAGGGTCCCCAGAGCGGCGGCGGCGCCGCCGATCCTGCCTCCCCGGCGCAGGTTCTCGAGCGTGTCGATGACACCACAGACCGTAAGACGTGCACGGGTCGACTCTGCCGCCGCTACCACCTGGTCAAGGTCTGCACCGTCTGAGGCCGCCTCGGCCGCCGCCACCGCCATCAGGCCCTGGCCCATGGTCACGCTGAGCGAGTCCAGGACGACCAGGGGGGCCCCATCGGGCATCGCCCGGGCCGCCTGAGAAGCGGCCTCGTTGGTGGCCGATAGCTTGGACGACAAGGTCACGCAGGCCACCCCCTCTGCGCCCTCGGCGAAGAGGGCCTCGAACGCAGACTTGAAGGCGCCCGGGGAAGGGGCAGCGGTCTCGGGCAGGTCGGGAGACGCGGCGCAGCGGGCCCAGAACTCCGCCACGGTGAGCTCCTGGCGGTCGACTAGTTCATCAGCACCAAAGCGCACGTGGAGCGGCACGATGACGATGCCCAGCGCGTCAGCCATTTCTTGAGGGAGGTCGGAGGCACTGTCAGTAACTATGCGTACCTTCACGTCGCTCCTATCCTCCTGGGCCCCTTTTTGAACGGGCCGCTTATCGTACCAACGAACGATAGCGGGCAGTCAATCCGTTGAGCTCCGAAACCCCTAATCGGCGAGCACTCACTATAAACGTAGCCGCTCCGGCGGCGGCGATGATTACTACGCGCCCCACCGACAACACCAGCGTGGCCGGCGCGGGGACCAGCCCCAAAAGGACCGCCACCACGCCGGCCATTACCAGCGTGGCCGCGCTTACCCGTACAAGCCAACCCGCCGGGACCACGATCGGTACTGCCTGTCGCAGGCGGCGCCAGGCAAACGGGACAGTAACGCTGTACGACCCGATCCACGCCACAACTAATCCGGGCGCGCCAACAAGCGGGTACAAGACCAAGGCGGCCACAATTGTGAGCGCATTTTCGACCACATAAAGCCAGAACATCGAGCGCGTATCTTGCTTGGATTGAAAGGCTCGCATCAGCAAGAGGTATGCACTGAAGCCGGGAAGGCCCAGAGCAAAGATAGTCAACATAGTCGAGGTCAGGCCGGCATCAGCTGTCGTGAAATTACCGTGGACGAGGGCCAGGACAACAATGGGGTGAGCCAGTAACGCGTACCCCACACCTCCAGGTAACAATAGCGCCAAGGTCAGGCGCATCGCATAGCCCACCCGGTTGGCAAAACCTTCAGATTTTATCTGCGTCCATAATTGAGCCAAGTCCGGGGCCACCGCGTAGGAAATGGAAACGGCCACCACGGCGTACGGTAGCTGCATGAAGGTGTACCCGTAAATAAAAGCAGAAAGCTGACCTTTTTTCGAATTAGCCAGTACAGAGACCAAAGTGAAAGAAAGCTGGTTGGAGATCACGGCGCCGATCGTCCAACCTGAGAGCCTTCCTATGCGGCGTAGCGCTGGGTGTGAGGGGCGCCACGAGAACCATAGCGGTACCCCGGCGCGGAACAAAGCCGGCAATTGTGCCAGCAATTGGACCAGGTAGCCGGCGGTCGTCCCGATCCCCACCACCGCTAGCGCGGCCGTGTCCGCTCGGTAGGCGCTGATAGAGGCGTGCTTCACCATGTGGTCGGCGACCACTAGGGCGGCGATCGTGACCAGGTTGGCCAGGACGGGGCTGAAGGCGACCGCTCCGAAACGACGGCGGGCGTTCAAAAGCGCGGTGGTAATGGTGGTCAAGCCAATGAAGAGCAGCTGGGGCGTGAACAGCCGCAGCCACGTGGTGGCCAAGGCACGTTCGCCGGCGACATCTCCGCCTTTGGCCCGCAGGAGGAAGAGATCCACGATTACGGGTGCACAGAGCCAAAAAACAACGGTCCCGGCGACTAGGACGGCGGCGAGAAAGCTGACGACGGCAGGGATGGCTCCTTCGTCCCGGTCATGGCCTTTGCGCCCCAGCGCCTCCATGAGCACAGGCAGCAGTGTGGCCGAAAGCACTCCACCCAGAAGAAGCTCGTAAATGGTGTTGGGCACTGTGTTCGCCTGGTTGTAAGCGTCCGCCAGGCGGCCCTGGCCCAGCACCCAGCCGACGGCGAGCACGCGCCCGAACCCGCTCAGCCGGGACAACGTCGTACCCGCCGCCATGATGGCGGCATTGTGGGCCGACGAAGCACGGCGACGGGGCGAGTACTCCTCCGGCGCGGCGCCGACCAAACCAGGAAGGACGGTCAGACAAGTGGCGACCCGCACCGGGATGGAGCGCTGGCGGTCGCCCGCACCGTTCACCGAGGGGCCCGGGTCACCGAGGAGCCGAGGTGACAGTACCGACATGCTCGACAGTGCCCTCCCTGCCGTCCTTGTCGTTGTCCTCGTCGTCACCCGGACGTGGCACCAGCTGGCGTGCCCGGCGGCCGTGGCGAGCGTTGCGGGCCCACCAAACGGCCAGAAAAAGTGCGGCGCTCACCATAAGGACCAGGCCGACGTCGGAGATGGCCGTTGACCGCACGGTGTCGGTGCCCGCCGCGATCGGCTCGGAGCCCGAGGGCGTGGCCAGCTGCAGCGCCAACGGGAAGGCGCCGCTGGTGCGCACCACCACGGGCACCTGCAGGACCGTCGTAGAGCGGCTCAAGGTGAGTTGGCAGTCCGCCGAACCAGGGTTGACGGGGTGGCACGAACCTTCGCTGCCGAAGTTCACGTCCACGAAGCTCAACTGCTCGCTGGTCAGCATGAGCAGCACCCTCACGGGCGTTCCGGCGCTCGACAGCAGGGTCAGAGGGAGACGTCCTTGCCGTGACGTTAGGGTGATGGAGGTCGAGGGCGGCAACCTGACTTTGGACAGGTCGGACTCGGCGACGCGCAGAGCAGCGCCGATCATCGCCCCCCTCTGAGAAGTCGAGAAGGCCGACGACAAGCTGACCTCGAGCTCCTGGTCGAGCGTCCCCACGAGGGGGGAACTGCGACCGTACAGCTCGCCGTCGGCCGACACGGTGGCCCGCGCCGTGGCCAGCAGCTCGGTCCCGCCCAGGGGGGCGACGTCCTGGCCCTCCAATTGACGGACCAAGGGGCGCCCGTTCGCCTGAGCTGCCACCGACAGGTCGCGGAACATCTGGGCCAGGGGTACGGCGTCCAACAGGGGGTTGTCATGCAGCCCGGCCAGCACCACAGACAAGAAGCCAGGGCTAAGCTCGGCGCCCGGCGGCGGGGCCACGACAATGCCCCGGAGGTGACCGGGGGCCTCAAGGTCCACCATGGCGAGCTCGGCCAGGACCTGGTTGGCGACAAGCGCGGTTAGCCCGGGCACCGACGCCTGAGCGGTGCGCGCCGACAGCTCGCTGTCGGCGCCCATCACCCGAATGGTCTTACCCTGCACCGCCAGTTCAGTGGGCAAGGAAAAGGTGAGGGTGACCGCAGCCGGCGGGAGCGCAGACAGGTCGCCCTCGGGCACCGCCACCTGCGTGACGCCCATGCCGACCAGGGCGGACATAGTCGCCGTGTTGACCCCTCCGGAAAAGGCCCACGTGCTAGGCGACGGAGCTTGCCCCAATAGCCTCGCCAACGTCGAAGTGCCAGACGAGATCTGCTCTTGCAGGTCTCCCGTCAGGCCCGCGCTTACCAGGGCGGCGAGGTCGACGGGCAGTTGCGTCGTCGGGAGCAGTTCGTCACCGGCAGCCAACGCCTCTCGCAGTTCGCCCACCATGTCCCTGCCCGCGGCGCCGCTTTCGGCCAATGACGCCACCGTGGGGGCCGCGGCCCGGATGGTGACAGGGACGTGCCAGAGGTAAAGCTCTGCGGCATCGGCCTCGAGCACGTTCGCCGACGCCGCCGGTACCGGCGCGGGCATGCCCGTCTGGCCGATCGGCTCCCTGGCCGCCAGCGGCACCACGAGGACGGTTTCCAAGCGGCGCAAGGTACTGACGTCCTTGCCGACGTAGACGATGAACGTCGTGAGCGGTTGGCCGACCCGGACACCGTTATTTTCCAGGAACGCTTGGACCGGGTACACCCCTGTGCTCACAAAGGACAGGCCCCCGCTCGGGGCGTTGACAGGGATGTCCACGTCGACCCCTCCGGCCGGGTCATTTACCAGGTCGTCCACCGGGACCGAGGCGTTGCCGGCACCGGGGCCGAAGTAGTAGGGGCCGTACACATCCCCGCTCACCGCCGCCTGGAACTGGGAACGAGCGAACAACCTGCCATAGACGATGACAGCCAACGTTTCCGCCGCTTGGTCGCTCGCCGTGACCGCCAGGTGCAGCTGGAACTGTCCCGGCCCAGGGCCCACCCAGGCGCTCTGAGAGATCAGGGCGAGGCGGTCCGGCCCGGTAGCGATGTTGTGACCACGGGCCACGCCGAGGGAGGGCGGGGCGGCGGCGTTGTGCGTCGACGGCCCCGGGCCGGGACCAGCGGCCCCGGCCGCCACCGACGGCCCCATCAGCACGATGGGGCCAAGGAACAAGACCGCCATCACAGCACGGGCCAGCGAGGACCGCCGCCGCGGGGGGTGGGCACCAGCCGTGGGCAGGGGAGAGGCGCCCGGGCCGGCGGGACGGGTCTTGGGCCCTCCCAACGCTCAGCTCACCTCCGACGCGTCTCGGACGTTGAGCCGGGCCGACAGGACCGCCAGGCCGTCCGGGTCGTCCCGAAAACCTACACGGCGGTAAAGGGCGAGGGCCGGGTCGTTGCCGACCTGAGTGTTGACCGCGATCTCGTGCGCGCCGGCAGCCCGAAGCCAATGGAGCCCGTCCAGCAGCAGCGCCTTGCCGATGCCCCGTCCCCGGGTGGCGGGCGACACGGCCAGGCGCTGGACGAACCCCCGGTTCCCCGAGGTCCCGCAGATGGCGTAACCGACCACGGCCCGCCGGTCACCGAGGGCGACCCGGAGATGGTGCTGGCGGGTGGCCTTCACCGCTTCTCGCAGCCCGGCACGGTCAAGACGCCAAAAAGGAGCGAAGGCGGCTCCGTCGACCTTCAACAAGCCGGCCCGGCGCACGGGGCCGGCGCGGTGGGGGCGGGGCACGGCGGGCACAGGGGGCAGCTCGGCCCTTCGGGGGAGGAGCAGCAGGTGAAGGTGCTCGTGCACTTCAAAGCCGGCCTGCAACAGACCTGCCTGCTCGGGAGGGGACACGGCGCTCGTGATGACCCGCTGGAAGCCCTGCTCGGCCAGTACCCCCAGGCAGCGACGGACGAACTCGGCCGATGCAGGGGTGCCGTCGGGTATGGGGACGAAGAACGCCACCGAGCCGTCAGCCCGCCAGCGCCCGACACGGGCCGACTCCGTACCCCAGCGGATGACATTGCCAAAAGAGGGCATCTGTGGTCGTGACGGAGGGTTTTCAGCAGCTCATTGTGGGCGCTTGAAGCCTAGCCGTCGGCTCCAGCTTGGCAGAACTTGGCTCGGCCGGGCCGCCGGGCTCAGGCTGGGGCCGGAATGTGCCGATACGCGTTCGTGGTGATCGACCTTCCCGCCGTGTTGCGCCATGTCGTCGAGCAAGGTGCGTCCGACCTGCACATCAAGGTCGGGTCTGCGCCAAGGGTGCGCGTGAACGGAGACCTGCGGATGACGCCCTTCGCGGTGATCGGGCCGGAGGAGTGCGAAGAGCTCGTCCAGGTCGTCCTGCCGCCGGAGCGCCTCGAGGAGTTCAAGGCCACGGGCGAGGCCGACTTCTCCCTATCGGTCAGCGGCCTCGGCCGCTTTCGCTGCAATGCCTTCCGCCAGAGGGGTACGGCGGGGCTCGTCCTGCGGCGGGTGCTGCCTAGCGCCCTGTCGGCCACCGACCTCGGCTTGCCTCCCGTCGTCACCCGCCTGGCCGAGGAACACCGCGGGCTAGTGCTTGTCACTGGCCCTACCGGCTCGGGCAAAACGACCACGCTGGCGGCCATGATCGACCATATCAACAACAACCGGTCGGCCAACATCATCACCATCGAAGACCCGATCGAGGTGCTCCACCGGGACAAGATGTCGATCATCAGCCAGCGCGAGATCGGTACGGACACCAGGGACTGGTCACAGGCCATGAGACGCGTCTTGCGCCAGGACCCCGACGTGATCCTGATCGGCGAGATGCGCGACCCCGAGACCATCCAGGCCGCCCTGTCGGCCGGGGAGACCGGCCACCTCGTCCTGTCCACGCTCCATACGACCAACGCCACCGAGACCATAAACCGGATCGTCGACTTCTTCCCGCCCTTCCAGCAACGCCAGGTGCGCATAAGCCTGGCCGCGGTGTTGAGGGGCGTCGTCAGTCAAAGGTTGGTGGCCAGGGCGGACGGCGTAGGCCGCGTGGTCGCCGTCGAGGCCATGGTCATGACCGGTCGCATCTCGGACCGCATCCTCGACCCCAACGGCGGCTCCGGCGAGACCATCGAGGATGTCATCGCCGACGGCGAGTACCACGGGATGGTGACATTCGACCAAAGCCTGTTCAACCTGTTCAAGGCGGGCGAGATCTCGCTTCGCGCCGCTTTGCAGGCCGCCACCAACCCCCACGACTTCCGGGTGGCGCTGCAGACGGCCGGCCTGCTCCCGTCGGTATAAGAGCTCACATCGCCACGCCGTCTACCTAGGCTCACGGCTGTGGTTCCCGAAAGGCTCCGGCCGACCCTAGACGCCGCCAACGAGCTGGCGCGGTTGTTCGAGGCCGCCGGGGCTCGCCTGTACCTGGTCGGCGGAGTGGTGCGCGACGCCTTGGCCGACCGCCTCAGCGATGGCGGCGACCTCGACTTCACGACAGACGCCTTGCCCTCTCTCACCGAAGAGATCCTGGCCGCCTGGGGGGACAGTGTCTGGGCCCAGGGCAAACGCTTCGGGACCATCGGCGCCGCCAAAGGCGCCACGAGGGTCGAGGTCACGACCCACCGCGCCGAGCAGTACGGGGCCTCGTCACGAAAACCCGAGGTCGTCTTTTCGACCGCTCTCGAGGCCGACCTTGCCCGACGCGATTTCACCGTCAACGCCATGGCGCTCTCCTTGCCCGACCTCAAGCTGGTCGACCCGTTCAACGGAGTGGCCGACCTGACCGAGAAGAGGCTGAGGACACCGCTGGCGCCCGAGGTGTCGTTCACCGACGACCCCTTGAGGATGCTGCGGGCGGCGCGCTTCATCGCCGGGTACGGGTTGCAACCGGGCCCGGAACTGGTCGATGCCGTCACGCTCCTTCGCGGGCGCCTGGACATAGTCTCCGACGAGCGGGTGCGGGACGAGCTCGACAAGCTCATGGTGGTCACCGACCCGTCCGAGGGCTTGTGGTTCCTCATCAATACGGGCCTGGCCGAAGAGTTCCTCCCCGAGTTGCCGGCCCTCGCCCTCGAGCAGGACCCCGTCCACCGCCACAAGGACGTCCTGGCCCACACCATCGCCGTGGTCCAACGTGCTCGGCCGGACCGGGCGGTACGGTTGGCGGCGCTCTTTCACGACGTCGGCAAGCCCAAGACCCGCTCCTTCGGCCCGGGCGGGGCGGTGAGCTTCCACCATCACGAGATCGTCGGCGCCCGTATGGCCCGTGACCGTATGCGCGCCCTGCGCTACCCGGCAGACGACATCGACAAGGTCGGGCGCCTAGTGGAGCTGCACCTCCGGTTCCACACCTACGGCATGGGGTGGACCGACAGCGCCGTACGTCGTTACGTGCGCGACGCCGGCGACTTGTTGGATGAGCTCAACGAACTGACGCGCTCGGACTGCACGACCCGTAACGCGGCGCGGGCCAAGGCCCTGGCCCAACGCATGGACGAGCTGGAGGCCCGCATAGCCGAGCTGCGCGAGAAGGAGGAACTGGCGGCGATCCGCCCCGACCTCGACGGTCGCGAGATCATGGCTCACTTGGGGCTCCGGCCCGGTCCCCTCGTGGGCCAAGCCCTTGCCTACCTCCTGGAAGCACGCCTGGAAGAAGGGCCACACTCGCGCCAGGCGGCCCTAAACCTCCTGGACCAGTGGTGGGCGGCACAGCCCGAGGCCCGGGAGGGGCCCTGAACACCGTTCCGGCCCACCTTGCCGCTACGGCTCGCACGCCATAAAGGGGGAACGTCGGGAGATGGGCTGGCGACCAGGTACCCTGTGGCCTGTGGTAGCAGTATGGCGATGACGTACTTGCCTAAGGCGGCCGTCAACGGCTCCAAGTCGTTGCGGGTCCTCGGCAACGTCGACTACCGGCTGGCCCGCAACGTCGTGGTGAACGAGTACCGCAAGGGCCACCTGTCCCGCTTGGACATCTGCGACGCCCACCCGGAGCTGCTCCGGGCGGCGCTCGACGCCGGCGAGGACTCCCCCGAGGACTGCCCAATATGCGAGGACGTCAAGTTGCGGCTGGTGTCGTACGTGTTCGGGCACCGGCTACCCCCCTCTGGGCGCTGCGTGGCCTCGAAAAAGGAGCTCGCCAAACTGGCCTACCCTGGCCGGGACCTGGCCTGCTATGTGATCGAGGTCTGCCTCGCCTGCTCATGGAACCACCTCGCCCAGGCTTTCTCCCTTACCAGCAAGAACTCGGGCTAGGGGCCGGGCTGAGCGGCCCAGACCTGGCCGGCCCAGACCTTACCGGGTGACGAGGCGGTGGCGCGGCGGTAGCATCGGGTTCGCGGCCGGTAGCCCCGGAGGCACTGGACCGCTGGAGGGTGAGATGACAACAGTGAAGGTGCCGCCCCGTTTTGGTGCGCCCGGGGTCCAGGCCCGTAAGGGCGAAGGTCAGCGCCTCGTTATGGTCACCGCTTACGACGCCCCCACGGCGCGGGCGGCGGCCGCCGGCGGCGTGGACGTGATCCTGGTGGGGGACTCGCTCGGCATGGTCGTGCTGGGGTTCGAGGACACTTTGCACGTCACGATGGAAGACATGGTGCGCCACACCGGTGCCGTGGCCCGCTCCCAGCCGCCCCAGCTCGTGGTGGCTGACCTACCGTGGGCGAGCTATCACGCCGGCCCCAAGCAGGCGGTGGAAAACGCAGTCCGCCTGGTACGGGCGGGGGCCGGGGCAGTCAAACTGGAGGGGGGGACCAAACGCCTGAAAGTCATACGGGCCATCCTCCACGCCGAGATCCCCGTCATGGGCCACATCGGTCTCACCCCCCAGTCCTTCCACGCCATGGGCGGCCACCGTGTACAGGGCCGCTCCCCGACTGAAGCGAAGCTCCTGATCGAAGACGCCATCGCCATTTGCGACGCCGGTTGCTTTGCCCTGGTGGTCGAAGGCGTCCCCGACGACTTGGCCGCTGAGATCACTCGGGCCGTACCGGTACCGACGTTCGGGATCGGTGCCGGTAGCGCTTGTGACGGGCAGGTGCTCGTGTTCCACGACATCGTGGGGCTAGGTGGGCCTCGCCTGCCCCGTTTCGCACGTCGCTACGCCGAACTGGAGAGCCTGGCGGCGGAAGCGGTGGCGGCCTGGGCGTCCGACGTCAGGGAGATGCGCTTCCCCGCCACCGGTGAAAGCTACGCCGGTTGAGGTAACGGTCACCGGCCGGTGACAGGCTTGTTGGTGATGGACGATCGCAGGCGTCAGCTACCATGGCTGAGCACAATCAGTACGGCCCTGCTCCGGAACGACCGGAGCCCAGGCCCGACGGCAAGCCGCCGGCGCCTGGCCCACAGGGAAAGGTAGGTGAGCCGCTTATGCGGCCCTATGAGGTCATGGTCATCTTCGACGCCGGCCTGGAAGAGGAAGCCGTTCGGGCCCTCGTCGACCGCTTCACTAAGCAGCTGACTGCTGCGGGAGCGAAGTCGGTGAAGGCCGACACTTGGGGGAAACGCCGCCTGGCGTACCCGGTCCGCCACCGCAACGAGGGGTACTACGTGGTTATGGAAGCCAACGCCGAGCCTGCGGCGTTATCCGACCTCGACCGCCAGCTCAGCCTCGCTGACGAAGTACTCAGGCACAAGGTGCTGAGGCTCCCCGAACCTGCCGCCGGCCGATCTCGCCCGGCGGCGTCCCAGGAAACGACCACTGCAGTGGGCGCCAACACGAAAGAAGCATGAAGATGGCACAAGACAACACGGTAAGCATTGTCGGTAACCTCACCCGGGAGCCCGAGCTGCGCTTCACTCCTAGCGGCCAGGCGACGGCGACCTTCGGGATCGCTGTCAACCGGACCTGGACGGACCGCCAGAGCCAGGAAAGGCGCGAGTCGACCTCGTTCTTCGACGTGGTCTGCTGGGGCAACCTGGCCGAAAACGCGGCCACCTCGTTGACGCGCGGCGCCCGAGTCGTCGTGACTGGCCGTCTTGACCAGCGGTCTTGGGAAACCCAGGACGGCGAGCGGCGCTCAAAGGTCGAGATCACCGCCGACGAGATCGCTCCCAGCTTGCGCTGGGCAACGGTGCAGGTCACTAAAAACGAGCGCCGCAGCCCCGAGAGCCCCAACGGCGACTCCCATGCCTTGCCTGAACAGGCTTACCAGCGCCCCGCGGCCGACCCGGCCCCGGTGAGCTACGGCTCGGGCCACGAGGACGAGGAGCCCTTCTAGGCGATGGCACGCTCAAACGACAGGGACCGCAACCCCAAGCGGGCGCCCAAAGAAACACGCCCGCGGGGCAAGCGGAAGGTTTGCGTCTTTTGCAAGGAACATGCCGGGTGGGTGGACTATAAGGACGTGGGCCTGCTCAGACGCTTCATGAGCGAGAGAGGCAAGATCCGTTCTCGACGGGTAACGGGCAACTGCACCCAGCACCAACGGGAAGTCCAAGTAGCCATCAAGACCGCTCGAGAGCTGGCCTTGTTGCCCTATGTCCAGCGGACGGCAAGCGAGCGGGGGCCTGGTCGACCGCGGTCCGCGCCGGGCCGTGAAGACACTACTGAGCTCGAAGGAGTCTTGGGGGCGCAAGAGACGCTCAGCTACGACCCCGAGGCCGAAGTCGAACCTGACCTGGCAGAGGTCGAGCCGTGATGCGCGTCGTCCTGCGCTCCGACGTCCCCAACCTCGGGAAGAGGGGTGACATGTGCGAGGTGGCCGACGGCTACGCGCGCAACTTCCTGTTCCCCAAGGGCCAAGCGATCCCCGCCAATTCCGGCATCGCCAACCAGGCCGCCAAAATGCGCAGGGCGCGTGAGACCAAAGACGCCCACGACCGGCAGGTTGCCGAAACCGTGGCTCGCAAGCTGGTCCAGCAGGTCATCCGCATACCCATGCGAGCCGGCCCCGAAGGTAAGTTGTTCGGTTCCGTGACGACGGCCAACATCGCCGACGCCATAGCTGAACAGGCCGGATTGGAAGTGGACCGCTACCGGCTCCACCTTCCCGAGCCGATCAAGACGCTCGGCACGCACGAGGTCCCTCTCAGGCTCCATGCCGAAGTCGAGTTCCCAGTGACAGTGGAGATAGTGAGGTCCTGAAGACCTACGCGCCTAGAGCCTAACGGGGGCAGTGGCCACAGAGGTCACCGTCCCCGTTAGTGCCTTTATGGCCTCCATCACACTCTTGCCATGTTGGCAAAACGGGTGAAATGGTCCAAAAAGGCAAGCTGGGTCATACCGGTCGGACCGTTGCGGTGCTTGGCAATGATTATCTCAGCGCTCCCTTTATCAGCGGAGTCCTTGTTGTACACCTCGTCCCGGTAGATGAACAGGACGACATCAGCGTCCTGCTCGAGGCTGCCTGACTCCCTGAGGTCGGCCAAGACCGGCCGCTTGTCGGCTCGGGCTTCCAAGTTACGGGAGAGCTGGGAAAGTGCCACTACAGGAACGGACAGCTCGCGAGCCAGGATCTTTAAGCCCCGGCTTATTTCTGATACCTCCACCTGGCGGTTCTCGCTAGGGCCGTGCCCCGACATGAGCTGCAGGTAGTCGACGACGATCAGGCCGAGGCCCTCCCGGCTCTTCAGGCGGCGCGCCTTAGCTCTTATCTCCATCACCGTCAAGTTCGGGTTGTCGTCTATGAACAGGGGGGCCTCCCCCAACTTCCCGATGGCGTTGACCACTTTCGGCCAGTCCGACTCGTGCAACTTCCCGTTCCTCATGCGGGACGAGTCCACCCGTGCCTCTGAGCAGAGCAATCGCTGAGTGAGCTCAAGATGGCTCATTTCCAAAGAAAAGAACAGTACCGGCAGCCTCTTCTCGATGGCGGCATATGCGGCCGCCCCCAGGGCGAAGGACGTCTTCCCCATCGAAGGGCGGGCTCCCACTATCACCAGCGCGCTCGCCTGCAGGCCGGACAGACGTTCGTCCAGGTCGGTGTAACCCGTGGGCACTCCGGTGATGGTGTCACCCCGGTTGTAGAGGGCCTCAAGGTGGTCCAAGCTCGCAGCCAAAAGCTCCCGGAGCGGCTTTAGCGAGTCGGTCACCCGGCGCTCGACGATGTCGAAGACCATCGCCTCGGCCCTGTCCAGGGTGGCGGCAACATCCTCGGGCAACGAGTACCCCATCTCGGCTATTTCACCGGCCACACCGATCAACCGGCGGAGCAAGGCATGCTCCTCGACGATGCGGGCGTAGCGAGCGGCGTTGGCAATGGCAGGTGTATTGGCCTGCAGCGCCACCAGGTTGCCCACGCCCCCCGACCCCTCCAGCAGGTCGGCCCGCTTAAGCTCGTCAGCCACGGTGACGGGGTCGGCCGGCTCGCCCTGGGCGTACAACGAACAGATAGCTTCGAAAACATGCCCGTGCGAAGGCCGGTAGAAGTCTGCCGCCTTACAAGATTCGACAGCCGCGGCTATGGCATCGCGCGAAAGCAGCATCGCCCCCAACAGCGACTCCTCGGCCTGGAGGTCGTGGGGCGGCACCCTGTCGGCCCGCGACCGGCTACTCTGGGTGCGCTCTCGGATGTCAGCGATCGATTGAGCCACGGTTGTCTAGCCTCCCAGCCCAGGCCTGTGCTCCAACAGGGGACCAAAGCTGTTGATTTCTCGTGGATTATGGTGAGCGCCCTGGGGACCGAGGGGGTGGAGTGCGTCTCACCGCCTTCCATGATAGCGAACCTATGTTCGACCGCGTCGCCATCTTGCCCCTGCCTCCCAAGGTGCTAGCGTCGACTGCCTACAAGCCGCTGTGCGCGGGTGTAGGTAGCAGGAGTAGCAAGCAACTCTAAGAGGTCGGTCCCTTCCCCCCCGGCCCCGGGGAAAACCGCTGGTAACAGCGGCAAAGAATCCAATCTCCACAAGTTTGTCAACAGGATTGTGGGCAAATATGACACTACCGGGCAGTGACTGGACGATGATCGACACCGCAGAGCTCTGGTCTGAGTGCTCAGCCAACCTGCGCCGCCAGGTACCGGAGCCGACCTACAACGCGTGGCTCGCCCCGCTGGCGCTGGTCGAGGTGTGCGCCAACAAGTTCGTGGTGGCCGCACCCAACACCATGGTCGTCGAGCTCGTGACCACACGTTTCCAGACGCTGATAGAGAACGCGCTGGCCGACGTCACCGGCATCACGTCGCCCGAGGTCGAACTGGTGGTCCAGGCTCACGTGATGGACGAGCCGGTCGAAGACGCCGACGCGCCGGTGCCCGCCGGCTCCGGTCACGCCGGGGAGCCGATGGTGGCCAGCGCCCCCTCGCCCGGCACTGGTGCGCCCGGGAACGCCCCTCCTCGCAATGACCGCCGCTCTCCGACCCTCATCCCTCGCTACACCTTCGAAGCCTTCGTCATCGGTGAATCGAACCGATTTGCCCACGCCGCCGCACAGCGGGTCGCGGAGGAGCCGGCCAAGGCCTACAACCCGCTCTTCATTTACGGTGCCTCTGGGTTGGGCAAGACGCACATGCTCCACGCCATCGGGCATTACGTCTACCAGAACTTCACGAACCTCAACGTTTGCTACGTCTCCACCGAGACCTTCCTCAACGACTTCATCGATTCCATCCGCACCCGTGGGCAAACCGCCTTCAAGCGCCGTTACCGCGCCTACGACATCCTGCTGGTAGACGACATCCAGTTACTGGAAGGGAAAAGAGAGACACAGGAAGAGTTTTTCTACACTTTCAACTCTTTCTATGAGACAGACAAGCAGATCGTCATATCGTCTGACCGCCACCCTCGGGCCATCGCCACCCTGGAAGACCGGTTGCGGAGCCGCTTCGAATCAGGTCTCATAACTGATGTCCAGCCTCCCGAACTGGAAACTCGCCTCGCCATCCTGCGCAAAAAGGCCGAAGGCGAGCGAGCGAAGGTGCCGGAGGAAGTCCTGCAAATAATTGCCATCCACGTCAAAGACAACATACGGGAGCTGGAAGGGGCACTGATACGGCTTTCCGCTTTTGCCAGCATCCATCGAGTGCCGGTGACCGAGCAACTCGCCACCGAAGTCCTTTCTGATGTAATTGCCGCCAGTGCTCCTCGGCAAGTAACCGCCCGGCAAATCTTAGAAGCGACCGCTAAGGCCTATGACCTTACCATCGAGGAAATGTGCGGCCCGAGCCGGCGGCGGCCCTTGGTAGCGGCCCGGCAAACGGCTATGTACCTGTTCCGTGAGCTCACCGAGTACAGCTACCCGGCCATCGCCCGCGAGTTCGGCGACCGAGACCACACGACGGTGATGCACGCGCAAAAAAAGGTGGCACGCCTCATGGGCGAGAAGCGTCAGGTTTACGAGCAAGTGACCGACCTGATCCACAAGATCAAGGCCAGCGACTGACCACGCCGCGCTCCCATGAAGATCTTGTGCCGGGACGTTGTAATTCGGGGGACGACACTCACGTTGGTCCACAAACCAAGCGCTGAGAGGGCACCGTACCTCGCCGGCCGTCCACATGGGCCCTCTGCCCTCCACCCGCTCTCAGCAGCCCGGACACCGATCTGTTCACAATCCACAGCACTACAACTACAGCCTTTAACTTTTAAGCTTTTTAGTAGAGGAGCACCTGACCAGTGAAGTTGCGATGCGAGCGTGACAACCTTCTCGACGCTCTGGCCACCGCCGGCCGGGCCGGGTCAGCCCGGTCGGGGGGACCAGGTGTGCTGCCCGGCACACGCCTCAGCCTGACCGGGGACAGGTTGGAAGTAACGGGGACCGACCAGGACCTCACTATCTCAACTGATGTGGTGGTCGCCGGCCAGGCAGACGGCGTGGTCGTGGCTCCCGGCCGGTTGTTGACGGACATCGTCCGGGCCCTTGAGCCGGGGGCTGTGCTCGTGCAGGGGGACGACGAGGAGTTCCAGGTCTCCTCCGGGCGGTCACAGTTCACGCTGCGGCCTTACCGCTTGGGCGACTTCCCTCAACTGCCCTCCTCGAGCGGGGAGATGGTGTCGCTTTCGACTGCCGGGCTGGCTGAGGCCCTGCGCCAGGTCGTAAGAGCGGCGTCGTCGGAAGACACTCGCCCCGTGCTCACCGGTGTGCTCATGGCCGCCGAGGCCGAGGGCATCCGGTTGGTGGCTACCGATTCCTACCGTCTGGCGGTCAAGGACCTGCCGGGGGCGAAAGGAGTCTTGTCCGAAGGCCAGAAGGTCCTTGTCCCGTCGCGTGCGCTGAGCGAGCTGCAGCGACTGCTCGGTACGGGCGGTGACGCCGTCGAGCTGCACCTGGGTGCGCACGATGCCAAGTTTGTGATCGGGAACGTCAAGCTCACGACGAGGCTCATCGAGGGCGAGTTCCCGCCTTACCGCCAGCTCATACCGTTCAACTACCCCAACCGGCTGGTGATCGGCCGGGAGGCTTTTGTCGACGCCATCCGCCGCGTCCGTCTGGTCGCCCGTGATGCCACTACGCCGGCGCGGATCTCGTTGCGCTCAGGCACGGTGCAGCTCAGCGTGATCACCAATGACTGGGGACAGGCGGTCGAAGAAGTCGATGCCAAATACGAAGGGGCGGAGATGACGATCGCCTTCAACCCCCAGTACCTGGCTGAGGGGGTGGAAGCTGTCGTCGGAGAGGAAGTCGTCCTCGAGACGATCGACGCGCTGAAGCCGGCGACCCTTAAACCAACCGACAAGAGCGATTACGTCTACTTGCTCATGCCGGTGCGAGTGGCTTGAACGGGGCCCTCCCGTAGCCGTCCCGCCCCGGTGTTCGTAGAGCAGGTAATGATCACCGATTTCCGCAATTATGTTGCGGCTGAGCTCCAGCCGGCGCGCCAAGGCGTGACACTGCTACAGGGGGAAAACGGCGCCGGCAAGACCAACTTGCTGGAGGCGGTGGCTTATTTTGCCACCCTGCGCAGCTTCCGAGGAGCACCGGCAGGCCTACTGGTGAGGAGCGGTCAGCAACAGGCCGTGCTGCGGGCACGAGCCGACCGGGCCGGTCGCAGCCTGCTGGTCGAGGCCGAGCTCAACCTGGTGGGCCGGGACAGGTTCCGGCTCAACCGCCAGCCTCTTCGGCGCAACGACGACGTACTCGGTTCCGTCCTGGCCACCATCTTTTCGCCCGACGACATAGAGGTGATCAAGGGCGGCCCCCAGTTGAGGCGCGACTACCTTGACGACCTTCTTGTGTCGCTTCGCCCCAAGCACCACGCGGCGCGTGCCGAACTGGAGCGTGTGCTGAGGCAGCGCAACGCCCTGCTCCGGTCGGCCAACGGCATGTTGAGGCCTAACGTCGAGGCAGTGCTCGCAGTGTGGGACGCCAAGCTCGCCAGCGTCGGGGAGGCGGTGGCCCAGGAGCGCGAAGCGTTGGTCTCCAACCTCCGGCCCGAAGTCGACCGGTCGTATTCCCGGCTCAGCACCGGCGAGGCGGGACCGACCGGGGTTGTCGACCTCGTTTACGAGCGCAGCTGGGCCGGCCCTCTCTTAGACGCGCTGTACGCCAGCCGAGCCGAAGACGTGAGACGGGCTGTTACCTCGGTAGGCCCTCAGCGCGATGACCTGGTGATCTCGGTACACGCGCTGGCCGCCCGTACGCAGGCCTCTCAAGGCGAGCAGAGGAGCGTTGCCCTGGCCCTGCGCCTGGGGGGGCACGCCCTCGTCACCGAACGCCAGGGCACCAGCCCGGTGCTCCTGCTCGACGACGTGTTCTCGGAACTGGACCCGGGCCGCTCGGCGGCCTTGGCTTCTTGTCTGCCTGAAGGACAGACCCTGTTGACGGCGGCCGGCCCGGTGCCGGAGGGACTGCCGGTGGTCGAGCGGGCACAGGTCCACGCCGGGGTCATCTACCCGGGCCGTGCCCCGGCGTAGCAACCGGTGGGCGCGCCTATGTTGGTGAACGATGAACACTGAGGGCCCAGGCCGGCGTCGCCTCGGGCCAGGCCTCTCCACTAGGAGCGCCAGCGAGCCCAAGAGGGTAGGCGCTTCCCTGAGCGACGTCGCCTCCATCATCGGCGCTGACGGCGCCGTGGAGCTGGCCGCTCTGGCCAGGCAATGGGCCGGTCTGGTGGGCAACACCGTGGCCGCCCACTCCTGGCCCGTGTCGTTGAAGAACGGGGCCCTCACCCTTGGTACGGACCACCATGCCTGGGCCAGTGAACTGCGCCTGTTGTCTGGGGACCTCCTGGCCCGCCTACGGGACGATGGTCTCGACGTCCGCTCGCTGGCAGTCCAGGTCAGCCCGTGGGGAGGCCGGGGCTGGTAGACTGGTTACCTGGTTGTGGTGCGGGAGACCAGCCTGCAACCCTCGGGTAAAACCTGCAACCACCTTGCGACGCGCCCACGCGACGTCGTGTTCCGACCGCCACCAAACGAAAGAACCGAAGGCTGATCATGACCAAGGTCGAGGAGGAGCTGAACGCCTTGGACAACAGGTACTCCGCCAAGGACATGGCTGTTCTGGAGGGCCTCGAGCCCGTCCGCAAGCGTCCGGGCATGTATATCGGCTCGACGGGGCCCACCGGGTTGCACCACCTGGTGTGGGAGGTCGTGGACAACTCGGTCGATGAAGCGATGGCCGGGTACTGCACTCGCATAGACGTGACGCTGCTGGCTGACGGAGCCTGCCGTGTCGCCGACAACGGACGGGGTATACCCACCGACGTCAACCCTCAGTACGACCTCTCCGGTGTGGAGATAGCCCTGACGAAGCTCCATGGCGGAGGCAAGTTCGGTGGCACCGGGTACAAGGTGTCCGGCGGTCTTCACGGGGTGGGAGTGTCAGTGGTCAACGCCCTTTCGCGGCGCCTCATCGTCGAGGTGGACCGTGACGGCAAGCACCACCGGATGCAGTTCGTCAACGGCGGCACGCCCGACGGGAACCTGGAGGTCGTCGGCCCATCTCCCCGCGACCACAACGGGACGATAGTTACTTTCTGGCCGGACCCGACCATCTTCGAAGAGGTGGCCTTCAGGGGGCAGACGGTGGTCGAACGCCTCCAGATGTACGCCTTCTTGAACGCAGGCCTCGAGATCAATTTTCGGGACGAGCGTGAGGGTGGCACGGCCCCCGTGACCTACTGCTACAAGGGCGGGATAATCGACTTCGTCAAATACCTGAACTCCACTAAAGACCCGCTGTTCAAGCGGGTGGCGTACTTCAAGGTAGCGGAAAGCGACGGCGAGGTCGAGGTCGCCCTCCAGTGGAACACCGGGTACAACGAAGGCCTGCACGGTTTTGCCAATGGCATAGCCACGATCGAGGGCGGAACCCATGTGGAAGGCCTCAAGAAGGGCCTCACCAACGTCGTCAACAAGTACGCCCGCACACGTGGGTTCCTCAAAGAGAAGGACGAGAACCTCCTCGGTGAGGACATCCGGGAGGGGATGTGCGCCATAGTTTCGGTCAAGTTGCGCGATCCTCAGTTCGAGGGCCAGACCAAGGCCAAGCTCGGCAACACATCGATCCGTTCGTTGGTGGAGCGGGCCACCAATGAGAAACTCGCCGAGTGGTTTGAGGAAAACCCGCCCGAAGCCCGCCTCATCGTGGCCAAGGCCATCCAGGCATCCCGCGCCAGGGTGGCGGCGCGCGACGCCCGCGAAGCAACCCGTCGCAAGTCGCCGCTGGAAGGTGCCGGGATGCCGGGCAAGCTCACCGACTGCCGTACCCGCGACCCTGGCGCGGCTGAGCTGTTCATTGTCGAAGGTGACTCAGCCGGTGGGTCGGCGGTACGGGCCCGCAACCCGGAGAACCAAGCCATATTGCCGATACGAGGCAAGATCCTCAATGTCGAGCGCGCCCGGGTCGACAAGATGCTCAAGAACAACGAGATCCAGGCTTTGGTGGCCGCCATCGGGGCCAGTGTGGGCGAGGACTTCGACGTTTCCAAGATCCGGTACCACAAGGTGATCATCCTGGCTGACGCCGACGTCGACGGCAGCCATATCCGCACGCTCCTGCTGACGTTCTTCTTCCGCCAGATGACGCCCCTGGTCGAAGAGGGCCACGTGTACTGCGCGCAACCCCCCCTCTTCTCGACCACCGTGGGCAAGGAGAAGATCTACTTGAAAGACGAATCGGCGCGACAGCGTTTCCTGGCCGAGCGCCAGAACCACAAGTCCGAGTTCAACAGGTTGAAGGGCCTGGGCGAGATGGACTGGCACGAGCTCGGCGGCACCACGATGGACCCGGCGCACAGGACGCTCCTGCAGGTGGAGATCGAGCAGGCCGCCATCGCCGATGACCGGTGCAGCGTCCTGATGGGCGACGACGTCGAACAGCGCAAGAAGTTCATCGCCGACAACGCCGGCGATGTGAGGTTCTTGGACATCTGATGACGGACACACCCCTCCCAGGCGCCGCCGGCAGCGATGGGAACGACGGCAGCGACGGAGGCGACGGCACGGTAACCGGGGTCGAGCCCATAGAGATCAACGTGGAGATGGAGCGCTCCTTCTTGGAGTACGCCATGTCCGTGATAGTGCAACGGGCCCTGCCCGACGCCCGTGATGGCTTGAAGCCCGTGCACCGCCGGATCCTGTACACGATGCACGTGCAGAACTACCGGGGCGACCGGCCGCATGTAAAGTGCGCCAAGGTCGTGGGCGAGACCATGGCGAGGTTCCACCCCCACGGGGACATGGCGATCTACGACGCCCTTGTGCGAATGGCCCAGCCTTTCAGCTTGCGCGACCCGCTCATAGATTTCCATGGCAACTATGGTTCTCCCGATTTCCCGCCCGCTGCCGCCCGCTACACGGAGTGCCGCCTAGCGCCGTTGGCGATGCACATCCTGGAGAGCATCGACGAAGAAACCGTCGACATGGGGCGCAACTACCTCAACGAGGAGGACGAGCCCACCGTTCTCCCCGCCCGTTTCCCCAACTTGTTGGTCAATGGCAGCCAGGGCATAGCCGTGGGCATGGCTACCAACATCCCGCCCCACAACCTGGGCGAAGTAATCGACGCTACGAATTACCTGATCGACCATCCCGACGCCAGCACGGACGACCTTATGAGGTTTGTGAAGGGGCCGGACTTTCCGACCGGCGCGCTCATCTTGGGCCGGCAGGGGATAATCGATGCGTACCGCACGGGCCGGGGCTCGGTCCGGATGCGGGCCCGGGCCACCATCGAGGAAACCCGGGGCGGTGAGCAGATCGTAGTGACCGAGCTGCCTTACCAGGCGAGCTCACGGGCTATCCAAGAGCGCATCGCCGAGCTCGTCAACAGCCGGGAGCTAGAGGGTATCCGGGACATCCAGGACCTCTCTGCCGGCAACGACACGAAGATCGTGATCCCCCTCAAGCGGGACGCCAACGCCAATGTCGTACTGAACAACCTGTTCAAGCTGACGCCCTTGCAGACGAGCTTCGGCGTCAACATGGTCGCCCTGGTCAGCGGGGTCCCTCGCACCCTTACGTTGAAGTCGGCCCTAGAGGCGTACGTGGCCCACCAGGTGGACGTCGTGCGCCGGCGCAGCGAGTACCGCCTCCGGCGAGCCAGGGCCAGGGCCCACATCGTCGAAGGGCTCATCAAAGCCCTGGACATGATCGACGCCATCATCACGGCGATCCGGGAGTCCGACAGCCGCGCTGAGGCCAGGGACAGGCTCATGGCGGCGCCCTTCGAGTTCTCCGACGTGCAAGCCGAGCACATCCTGGACATGCAGTTGGCCCGCCTGACCCGGCTGGGCCGGGCCGACTTGGAAGAAGAGATGGCCAAGCTGCGCCAGACCATCGGCGAGCTCGAGGCTCTTTTGAGCGACCAGGTCCTCATGAACGAAGTGATCAAGGCCGAGCTGGGCGAGATAAAAGCCCGCTTCGCCACCCCCCGCCTGGCGCAGGTCACCATCGACCCGGGCGAGATGGCGCCTGAGGACCTCATCGAGGACGGCGAGCTGGTCATCACCATGAGCCGGGCGGGCTACATCAAAGCGGTGCCGGCGTCGACCTACCGGACCCAGGGCCGGGGGACGCGGGGCATGCGGGGGACGAACCTGCGCGAGGCAGACATCGTGGCGAAGGTCATCCACACGACGGCCCATGCCTATCTGCTCTTTTTCTCCAACCTGGGCCGGGTCTACCGGCTCCGAGCGTACGAAGTGCCGTTGCAGGAACGAACGGCGCGGGGTACGGCCATCGTCAACTTGCTCCCCCTAGCCCCGGGAGAGCGCATCCAGGCCCTCATCGACACCCGCGAGTTCCATTCGGACAGGTACCTTGTATTTGCCACCAAGCAGGGGCAGGTGAAAAAGACCGCTTTCGCCGAGTACGACCGGAGCCGCCGGGACGGCCTGATCGCCCTCAACTTGCGCGAGGGCGATGAGCTCGTGTCAGTGATCGTCACGACTGGGCAGGACGACATATTCATGGTGAGCCGAGCAGGGATGACGATCAGGTTCTCAGAAGCTGACGTCCGGGCTATGGGCCGGGACGCGGCCGGCGTGAGGGGCATGGCCATGCGTGCCGGCGACGAGGTCGTCGCCGCCGATATAGCGCGCGACGAGACCAGTATCCTTATGGTGACGAGTGCCGGTTATGGCAAACGCACCCAACTCCACCACTTCAACCGCCAAGGACGGGGCGGTCTGGGTGTTCGCGGGATCAGGCTGACGAGCAAGAGAGGCGGCGTGGTCTCGGCCTTCACCGTCGGGCTCGATGACGAGATCCTCGTCATCTCATCCTCAGGGGTTGTCGTGCGCTTGGCAGCGCGCGAGATTTCGAGCCAGGGCCGAGACGCTACCGGTGTCAGGGTGGTGAGCGTCGACCCGGGCCAAGAGGTTGCATCGGTAGCCCCTGTCCTCGCCGTAGAGGAAGACTGATGCCCGACCCCGGGCCTCGACAGCCGGGCCGGCCCATCACGGGAAGACAGCCGCCCGTCGGCCCGGCCCGTCCGACTGCCCCCCCGCCCGCCGGTTGGGGCCAGGCTCAGCCCGGGATGCCACGTTATGCCGGGCCGCCGGGAGGAGGAGGCTACTTTCCCCCTGGCCAAGCCGGTGGGCCCCCTCCGGGGCGGACGGGACGAGGCAGGCCGGGAGAGACGACCCAAGCTGTCGGCTTGCAGCGTCCCCGACCACCGGCCGGGCCCATGGCGCCGGCAGCGCCGGCCCGCCGGACGCCGTACGGGCCCCCTTTACCCGTTGAGGGCAATGGCAAGCCCCAGGCCGTTCGCGGTCCCGGCAGACGCCAGGTAGTCAGGCGGGTGAGCGTGTGGAGCGTGATGAAGGTCTCCTTCATCTTCT
Source organism: Acidimicrobiales bacterium (assembly GCA_052325485.1). Classification (GTDB taxonomy): domain Bacteria; phylum Actinomycetota; class Acidimicrobiia; order Acidimicrobiales; family Palsa-688; genus Fen-671. The sequence goes on from JBKQUU010000181.1 coordinate 42,025, forward strand.
ACGTCCTGGTCCTGGTCGTCTTTTTGATCACCGGGGTCGCCATCTGGAACGTGGCCAGCGACTTCGGTGTGATCAACAGCCTGGACAAGCTGGTCCGGTCTTTGTTCGCCCTGAGCTCGTTCAGTCTCCATCCGTGGAGCGCGCTGGCCTGGGGAGCGGCCACCGGGGGGGTGCTCTGCTTCCTCGGCGTCCTTCTCAACGTGGTGGCCGCACTGTTGTACAACCTCATCAGCGACGTGGTGGGCGGGGTCAAGATCACTCTGTCAGCAGACAACGACAGGTGAACGGCCTAGCTCTGGGCCGCGGCCGGCGACTTCGGGCCCGGGCCCGCCGCATTGAAGTTGGCCTGGCGGTGGCCGGCCGGTACGCTTGTGGCGCCGGCTGGCCTGCCGGTGGCAAGGGGCTATAGCTCAGCCGGTTAGAGCGCAGCACTGATAATGCTGAGGTCCTCAGTTCGATTCTGAGTAGCCCCACTCGACGGATCCTCCGTACCGCCTGGTCCCTGACCGCCGTATAGGGCCGATCAGTAAACGTGGCCCCGAGGGGCACGCGTGAATGGGACGGCTCCGAGCGTCTTCAGGGCTCCGATGCAGGGCCCCGAGTCCTGGGGGTAAAAACAGGTGAGGGTACGGCGGCACCGACGGTCAAGCGGTGAGGTCTCGCTCAGGCAGATCGCGGAACACCCGGGGTAGCTCCCGGCGGGAAGACACCCCCAGTTTGGTGAAGACCTTGCGGAGATGCCATTCGACCGTGCGGGAGCTGAGGAAGAGCCGGGTGCCGATCTCGGCATTGGTATGCCCGGCCACGGCCATCCGTGCGATCTGAGCCTCCTGAGCGGTGAGGTCGGGGCGGGTGGGGACGGTGCGTCTAGCTACCGCCAGACCGGTAGCCAGTAGCTCCCGCCGGGCTCGTTCTGCGAAGCCTTGCATTCCCATCGTGGCCAGCATGTCATGGGCGGCCCGAAGCTGAGCCCGGGCATCAACCCGGCGGTCCTGCCTCCTCAACCATTCTCCGTAGACCAGGTGGGCGCGGGCCAGCTGTGGCCGTACCCCGGTGCGCCCAAGCCGGTCGATCGCCTCTTGGTAGAGCTCCTCGGCGGTGTCGTCCCCACTGAGCAGAGCGTGCGATCGAGCCTGGATCCCCGCCGCCCACTCCGTTCCACTGGCGTGAGTCATTTCCGTCAGCCGCGCCAAAGCGGCGGCGCCTTGCTCGGCGGCTCCCGACCGCGCCGCGCCTTCAATTAGCTCGGCCAGACCCTGGGTGTGGATCACTATTCCCTCCACGGCAAAGTTGTCGGTCGTGGTGGCCGCGGCGACCGCTTCGGAGTACCGGCCTGCAGCGTTGCAGATCACCGCCCGTGCGTAGTCGGCGAACGCGATGATTGCGCCTTCCCCTCGCGCCGTGGCTTCCGGGACAGCCGTGCCTAGGGCAGCCACGGCCGCCGCCTCGTCACCTCGCCAGGCGGCGACGAACAAAGGGCCGTATGCCGGCATTGCCATTCCCATGGTGTCGGCGAGCGTCTTCAACTCGTGGGTGAGCTCGTCGGCCATTCCGAGATCGCCGGCGAAAGTGTGGGCGACGATACGCGTGGTCAGGGCGGTAGGCAGGACCGAGAGCAAACCGGACTGGCGTGCGAGCTCGATGTGCCGTCCCGCCAGCGCCTCGTAGGACGCGTCGTCCCACAGGGACATCGCCACATGAGCAGCCGGCCACAACCAACGAAGCTCCTCCTCGAGGGATACGGCGGGGCCACGGAACGCCGTGACCGCTTGCCTCAGTCCCGGGGCCCCGGCCACGTACCCGTCGATGATCGAGGTCGCCAGAGCGTCGAGCAGCAGATCTGACGCGGTCGAGGGCGGGGCTGGTCGCGGTGCCGACGCTCCTGCTGCGGCCGCGTCACGCAGGCTGGCGCCGGTCGCCAAGCGCCCCGCAAAGTGGCCCGCGATCAGCGCGTCAAGATATGTACCCCGGGCCGCCCGCAAGTCCAGCGGTTCGAGGTGCGCGGCTGCCCTCAGCAACAGCCCCGGGGCATCGCTCCCCCGCCCGAGATAAGCGATGTGAGCACGAAGCAGGTCACCCTGGGCGCGCTGTAGGTCATCCAGTGGGCCCGTCTCGGCGACCGCGAGCATAACGAGGGCGGCCGTCGATGCCCCGGCCAACTGGTTGGCCTGCGCCGCAGCCAGCGCCCTCCGCCCCCGGGACGAGGGATCGAAGCTAAGGGCCGTCGCCCGCTCCAGGAAGGCGGCCGACGCGGCCACCCCCCCACGGGCCTGGGCTCGACCCGCAGAACGTTCGAGTTCGGCGGCCACATCCTCGTCAGGGCCGGAGGCTGCCTGTGCCAGATGCCAGGCCCGGCGGTCGGGATCGGACCCTGCGTCGGTCGCCTCCGCCAGGGCCCGATGCGCCGACCGGCGCTCCTCCTCGGAGGACGCGTAGTAGGCAGCCGAGCGGACCAGGGGGTGGCGGAACGTCACCCGGGCCTCGATCCTGAGCAAGTCCTCGGCCGCGGCTACGTCCGATAACCCGATGCCGAGCGACCGAGCCGCCCGGAGCACCACGGAGGGGTTGCCGACCGGTTCCGCCGCCGCCACCAGCAGAAGTACGCGCGCGTCGTCGGGAAGCGCCTTAAGCCGTTCCCGGAACCGCTCCTCGATGCGGACCGAGACCGGTCCCCGGGCCGGCAGTGCGAACCCGCCGGCAATCTGGGCCGAGGAAAAGATCCGCGGTAGCTCCAGGAGGGCCAGCGGGTTGCCGCGCGCCTCGGCAACGATCCGTTCCCGCACATCGTGGTCGAGCACAAACGAAATCTGCGAATCCAGCAGGCCACCGGCGTCACGATCGTTCAGCCCCCCGACCACCAGCTCCGGAAGCCTGGAGAAAACGTCGAGCTCGTGACGTGTGACGAAAAGCAGCGCGACCGGGTCAGCGAGCGATCGGCGAGCGACGAAAGACAGCGTCTGGGCCGAAGCCTGGTCCAGCCATTGGGCGTCGTCTATCACGCACACCACGGGCTGTTCCGCGCCCAGCTCGGAGAGCAGGCCGAGGGTGGCAAGCCCGACAAAGAACCGATCGGGGGGGACGTTGGTGCTCAAGCCAAACACTGTCGCCAATGCGGCTCGTTGTGGTTCGGGCAACCGGTCCGAGCGGTCTAGTACCGGAGAACACAGCTGATGGAGGGCGGCGAAGGGCAGTTCCATCTCCGATTCCACCCCGACGGTCCGCAAGACCCGAACCCCGGAGGCCAGCGCGACGACGTGGTCGACCAAGGCTGTCTTGCCAATCCCGGGTTCGCCCCGTACGACGAGGACCCCACCCTCCCCATGGCGCGCTCGATCAACCACACGGGTCAGCGAGTCGACCTCTCTCCCCCGACCGATCAATGAGCCGACCGGGCCCTCGGCACTCATCCAGCAACCGAAACTACCTGAGCCGAAGTCAGCAAGGAAGGCGGTGCGCCGTTGCCGGTCGAGGAGCACGTTCTTCGGCTTTATGTCGCGGTGGGCGTACGGCCTGTTGACATGGGGGTAGGACAAACGTCCGTGGCGTCCGCGACCTCCGCGAGCAGGGAAAGTGCCGTCCCTATCGAGAAGCGGTGGCCGGTGCCCTTCTGGACGCAGTTCTCACCCAGGATGATCTTCGAAGCGCCCCCTGCGGGGCAGGCCCAGTCTGGACAGCACGGCGGCCTGGCTGAGCCGGTCGACGTCTATAGCGCGTTTGGCCGCGGCCATGCGGAGCAACGTCTCCAGTTCCACCCGGGGTGCCCAGAAGCCGTGCGGCTGCTTCGTGGTCTCTCCGGTACCGGGGAGAGGTAGCGCGACCTCGTCGGGCCCTATCTCGTCGAGGGCCCCGCCGAAGGTGCTGAGCGTAGCCCAAAGGCCACACTTCGGTGGGTCGCGTCAGCGCCAGTTACCATGGCGTTTGCTTTTGTCCCCTTGCCCTGGAACCTGCAGTCGGTAGCCCACCTCGCACCTGCTAGTTGACTTCACGGGCCGCGGGATGGGTTACCCTCCGCAACTCAGATCTTGTGGTAGTGGTGCCGAAAAGGTTATTGTGTCATCGCCGCTCCAGCCGGATATACTGCCGGCGGGCGGTCCCGGCACGGCGCGAAGGGCTTGGCGAGTGGGCGTCACCGGTCGTCTGTTGGTACTGGTCCTCCTGCCACTTTTGGTGCTCACCTTTGCGTCAGGACCATGGGTCCTCCGAGTCGACGGGGACGCGCGCCGCTCTCAAACCGTAAAGACCCAAGTCTCCACGTTCACGGCAGAGCTCAACGTTTCGCTCGCCGTCTCGCGGGAATGGAGCCAGGCCGATCTCATCAGTTTGTGGCTCCTGAGCTCATATTCGCGCGGCCGACCCGCCGGCTCCCTCGGCCTCAACCTCCGCGCCAACTTGCTGTCTGACGAGCGCGCCACTGACAATACCATGGACGACCTGCCCGCTTCACTTACCAGGCTGCTCCGGCCATTTCTGGTCAGAGCACGGCGCGCCGCTGATCACGCGTTCCCCGAGTACTGGGTCTTTGATTCTCAGTACAACCCTGTACTAGGAGGGCTTTACGCCGACGAGATCAAGCGGTTCAACAACAAGATAGGCCCTAACGCCATCTCCTCGGGGAGCTCCGCCCTCGTTTGGTCCTTGGCCGCGCTCGACGGGTGCCTTTCGACATTGCTGCAATCGAGTTTGCAGGTGAAAAATGCCTTTCCCCTATTGTCCGGTACCGCGCGAGACCCTCAGAGCCTGGCCCGCCAAGTTTTCGAGGAGAACGACATAGTGGACCATGACGGTTACAGCCTCGGGTCATCACGCGTCCCCGGCGTGGAGAGGGCTTGGGCTGTCTTCATGGCGGGCCCAGCGGTCCATGGGTACCAAACGTTGATGCAAGACGCGGCCCTTGGCATGGTGGTGCCGGCGGGGCTGACGTCGCCGCCCCTGCCAAAGGTGCCTAACTCACGAACCGTCAGCGAGACCACATTGATCAATGCGATGCGCGGTGCCGATGGGGATTGGAGGCTCACCTCGAGCGTAGTTGACGAGGCAAGCAGAGCATTTTCCTCTTCAGCGACCGCGGTGGCTACGGCGGACACGCGATCGTGTGATGAATGGACGATATTTCTGGTGATCGACGCGGTGGTGGCTCTTGGCATCGCTATTGTACTAGCCCGTTCGATAGCGCGTCCTCTTGGCAGGCTTGCCCTTGCCGCTCGGTCGGTTGTTGGTGGAGACCTGGTTGTGGTTGACTTGCCGGGCAAGTGCCCTACCCAAACAGCAATAATAGCGGACGCCTTAAACGACCTGATCCATAACCTGCGTCTTCTCGAAGCGAAGGCCGAGGCCTTGGCGACCTGCGACCTGGACAGCGGAGTACTTTCCCTTCCACTGCCAGGTCGCGTTGGTAACGCGCTCCAAAGCTCGGCAAGAATTTTAGCGAACTCGTTCCAACTTCAGGAACGCCTTGCACACGAAGCAAGCCATGACTCCCTAACGAGGTTGCTCAACCGTACTGGCTTAATTACTGTGCTGGAACAGGCCCTCGCTAGAGGGGGCCGCTGGGGAGATTTGACGGCGGTGCTCTACATTGACCTCGACCGGTTCAAGCAAGCCAACGATTCACATGGCCATCAAGCTGGAGACGAGGTCCTGCGCCAAGTCGGTCTTCGTCTGTGCTCCTGCACCCGCGATGGGGACAGTGTTGGAAGACTGGGTGGAGATGAGATGGTTATTGCTGAACGTGTCGAGAGCTCAACCGAAGCCCACGACCTCGCTCGCCGCCTAGTTGGTGCTGTTTCGAGCCCGGTCGACTGGAACGGGCATGCAATTGAGATCGGAGCAACCGTCGGTGTCGCCGTCAGCCAAGGCAGTGATGTAGAAGCACTCAACCTACTCGAGCGTGCTGACAAGGCACTGTACTGGGCCAAGCAGCGCGGGCGCGGACTTGTTGGCGTCTGGGACGAAATGGCGAACAGCGTGGACAGCTGAACCTCCATATGGGATCTGGTGTCCTGGCCTTGTGGATATCTTTGTGACGCCTTGGAGGAGCGCACCTGAGGAGCAGGTCCCGGCCTTTACCTGCTCTAACCGAGGAAATCGCGGACCAGGTCGGCCCACATGTGCGTGCTCAGCCCGACCGAGGCGATGTCGACCCGCTCATCGTTGCCATGGAACCTCGTGTTGAAATCGTCCAGGGAGACCTGGTCGCTGAACAAGCCGAACCCGTACGCCACCGACCCCCGGGCCCGGAAGAAACGGGCGTCGGTGCCTCCCGTGGTCGTCCAAGGGACCAGGGACGCTCCTGGTCGATAGGCCCGGCCCACCCTCGTTATCGATTCGCCCAACGGCGTGGCCAAAGGGCACTCACTGGCGTCAGACTCACGGTAGGGGGACCAGGTGACCTCGGGCCAGAGGTCACCGAGTGCTTCTGCCAAACAGTTCTCGACGTCCGCCTTGCCTTGGCCGGCCAGGGTCCGGACGTCAACGTCGATCTCCACGGCGTCAGGGACGACGTTGGTCTTCTCCCCCCCGCGCACGACGTTGGGCGAGATCGTTAGATGAGTGCAGGCGTGGGCGAAAGCGGCCGTTCTCGGGTCGCTCAGGGCACCACACGTCTCGTCGACGCGGCCCGGGTCGACCAAGCCGGCCCGGGCCTCGGCGGGCACATCGAGCAGTCCCACCATCTGCCGCCAGGTGTCGCTTACCCGCGCCGGTGGTTGGTAGGCAGCCAGGCGCCGGATCACTTCGGCCGCCTTGACAAGCGCGTTGTCGCTGCCGAAAGGCATTGACCCGTGGCCAGGGGTACCTTTGACCCTCAGTTTGCCCCAGCTCAGACCTTTTTCGCCGGTCGAAATGAGCAGTTTCGGCCCATCCGGGCCGGGCCGGGACAGCCCGCCTGACTCGGTGACCACGTAGTTGGCCCCGACCAGGTCGTAGTGGTGGTCAACCAGCCATTCGGCGCCGTACCGCCCGCCGGCCTCCTCGTCAGCCACGGCTACGTACACCAAAGTGCCTCGGGGCCGAAAACCCTCGCTGAAGAGGTGACGGACAGCCACCGCCATGCTGGCGGTGAGGTTGAGCATGTCGACCGCCCCCCGGCCCCACAGCTCCCCGTCGACCACCTCCCCGCCGAAGGGGTCCCTGCTCCAGGTATCCGGGGTGACAGGCACCACGTCCGTATGCCCGATCAAGCACAGGCTCGGTGCGTCAGGGTCGGTGCCGTCCATCCGCAAGACCAGCGAGCCCCGGCCGGGGAGCGGGGCTAGGACATCCATGTCGGGGCCCCCGGGCACAGACAGGTAGTCTCGGAGGTCCTCGGCGCTGCTTGTCTCGTTCCCGGACCCAGGGGTGCCGTCGTTCACGCAGCGGTTGCGGACCAGCCTTTGTAAAAGCTCGACCGCTTCGTCCCGGAGCCGCTCCGCCATGACCGTTGAGAGTGCCGGCCGGTTCAGGACCTAAAGCCGAAGGAGCGCCCGCGCACGGTGTGTGAGGCGTGGGCGTGGTGAGACGAGCCTCGCACCTGCGCCCGCACGTGGACGACGTACTCCACCTCTTGGTTGGCCTGAGCAAAATCACCGAACGCCATCCCGAGCAGACCGGCGTGCGCCCGCATGGCGGTGGCGAAAACGTCCAGTGGCACCTGCACGTTGATGGCGACCGGGACCTTCGGCTGCAGTTCGATGGGGGCCGGGTCTTGGGCCACAACCTGCGTAGGCCCCTCTTGGTGCGTCTCCGTGTTGCCCATGCTGTTCATGTTGCTAGGCCCACCTACCTGCTCCTCTTCGACCTCGCGGGCCAGGGTGACGACGTAACCTTCGAGAACGGCGGGCCCCTCATTGGCCGTGAACGAGATGACCAGGTCTATCCCCGGTTGGTCGCTCGAGACCGAACCCGGTCCATCGATCTCGGTGTGGACGCCGCTCCCCTGCAAACCGTGCTTGAGCTTGTCCAAGAGCCCCATGGCCTTACCGCTCGTCCTGGTCGAGGCGGTCCAGTTCCTCGTCGCTGAGCTTCAGGTCGACTGCTTGGGCGCAGTCGCGCGCCGAGGCCGGCCGGGTGGCCCCGGGGATCGGGATGACATGGTGGCCCTTGGCCAGCATCCAGGCCAGCACCACTTGGTGCACTGACGTCCCATGGTCGTTAGCGACCCGTACACACGCCGGGTGGTCGCGGCGCAGGTGCTCGGCGTTGCCAATGCCGCCGAACGGGCTCCACGGCAGGAACGCAATGCCGAGTTGACCACAATGCTGTAGTTCGACCTCGCTGGAGCGGAAAGAGGGGGAGAACTGGTTTTGCACGCTCACCAAGTTGCCCTCACCGAGGATCGACCGGGCCAGGTCGATCTGGGCGACACTTGCGTTCGAGATCCCGACCATGAGCACCTTCCCCGCGTTTAGGAGCTCCTTCAAGACCCCGATCGGGCCCTCGTAGGGGACTTTCGGGTCGGGCCGGTGGTACTGGTACAACCCGATAGCCTCCACCCCCAGGCGGCGCAGGGATGCCTCGGCGGCCTTGCGGAGGTAAGTCGGGTCACCGTTCACGGTCCAGCTGCCATCGCCGGGACGGATATGGCCGCCTTTCGTGGCGACCAGGACCGAACCCCGGTCGCCGCTCCACGACGACAGCGCTTTGGCCACGAGGACCTCCCCATGACCCGTGTCCGGACCGCCCAAGCTGTAGGCGTCGGCCGTGTCGATCAGGGTCATCCCTGCATCCAGAGCGGCATGGATGGTCTCAATCGAGCGAGCTTCGTCCGGGCGTCCTTCGATGGACATAGGCATCTCGCCGAGGCCGATCGCTCCAACTTGGCGTGAACCGATCCGTCGCAGTTCCATGTGGTCCTCCGATCATTAGGTGGTGTCCCCCACGGTGGCGACGCCGATCGTCTCGTGACCGCGCACCGGCGGGCACCCACGTTAGCGGGGCGGCCGCAGCTCACGCTGTTCGGGCGGTGCCGTTCCCCGCCCCATTGCGGGAAGCGAGCCGAGAGGCCAGAATCTGTCATCCGACCTAGGAGGTCCGTTGAAGAAACCTGCTGCTAGAGCGCTCGCCGTGGCGCTATCAACGTCAGCTCTCATGTTCGGCGTCCTCGCCACCCCGGCATCCGCTTTGACCCGGGTGCCGGATGCTTCGGGGCGCACCCTCGTTATAGATAACTCTTTTGTCCTCGTCACCGCTGACCCAGGCCATATGTTCGAGCCCACCGGCGAACTGGTGGTAAACGCCCTGTACGACACGCTGGTCACCTTTAACGGGGGCAACTTCAAGGAGGTCGTCCCCGACCTGGCCACCTCTTACCAGACCCTGGACGACGCTCGGAAGTACGTGTTCCACCTCAACCCGAAGGCCAAGTTCTCCGACGGCACGCCCGTGACCTCGGCTGATGTGGTGTGGTCCCTCAACCGGCTGATCAACCTCAAGGGCAACCCGGCCTTCTTGCTGGCCGGGGAGACGATCACCGCCGACGGCCCGGAGACCGTAGTCATGACGTCGGCCACGCCTAACCCGGGGTTGCCCTTCATATTGCCCAACCCGGCTACCGGCGTCTTGAACATGAAAGTCGTCGAGGCTCACGGAGGTACGGACGCGGCGAACGCCTCGACGAAGGACACGGCGGAGAACTGGCTGGACACCACCTCGGCCGGCTCCGGGCCTTACGTCCTCAAGTCGTTCAGCACCACCACCCAGGTGGTCCTGGACGCCAACCCCAACTACTGGGGCCCACCGCCGGCCTACTCGACCGTTGTGCTGCGCAACACAGCCACGGCGGCCGTCGAGCGTCTCGATGTGCTGCGCGGGACCAACGAGATCGCCCTTGACCTCGACCCCAGCCAAGCCAATGGGATGAGCGGCGTCCAGGTCCTAGAGGGCCCCTCACCCAACGTGTTTTTCATGTTCGCCAACGACAACCCCAAGATCTCCAAGATCACGCCCAACCGCGACTTCCAGATGGCGCTGCGCTACGGGATCGACTATGCCGGCCTGCTCCAGTTAGCCGGCGCCGGCTCCATCCAGACGCCGGGCGTTGTCCCCAGCTCGTTCCTGGGTGCTTTGCCGGCCAAGGACGATGCCCAGTTCGACCTGGCCATGGCCAAGTCTTACCTGGCCAAGTCGGGTGTCGGCCAGCCGACGCTCAACCTCACGTACCCGACGGACCTGACGGAGAACGGGCTGTCCTTCGACGACCTGGCCGCCCGCCTGCAGCAGTACCTGGACCAGATCGGCATCACGGTCAAGCTCCAACCTCAGTCCATCCAGGTCGGCCTGCAGACCTACCGGGCCGGCAGCGAAGCCCTGGGGCTGTGGTTCTGGGGCCCTGACTTCCCGGATCCCAGCGATTACCTCAACTTCGGCCCCGGCGCCCTCGTCGGCCTGCGCGCCGGGTGGACGGCCGCTGAAGATCCGATGGTCGCCTCTCTAGCCAAGCAAGCGGCGTCTACCACCGGCCTCGCCGCCCGCCAGGCCATTTTCGAGAAGTACCAGTTGGCCATGAACGCCACCGGCCCGTTCATACCCCTGCTTCAGCCGGCCGAGGTCGTGGTCGGCACCAAGGGCATCAAGAACCTTCAGGCCAACGGCTTGTGGCTGGTCGACCTGCGCAACCTTGGCTAGTGCGGTACCGGCCGTAATTGGCTGAAGTCACCGCTCCCGAGGCGGAGCGTCACCGAGCCCGGCGGGCCACTCCCGCCGGGCTCGGCCGGTTCTTGGCCCGACGCCTGGGGATAGGGGCGGTCCTGGTCGTCGGGATCACGCTCGTCGCTTTCATCCTGACCCACCTGGTCCCCGGCAACCCCGCCGCTGCCAACCTGGGCCAGACGGCCATGGGCGACCCCGCCATCGTGAAGGCTTTCGACCACGAGTACGGTCTCGACAAGCCGGTGCCAGAGCAGTACGTCATTTACTTGTGGAAGCTCTTGCATGGCAATATCGGCATTTCCGAGCAAAGCCATCGGCCCGTGGCCACCGACCTCCGCCAGTACTTCCCGGCCACGATGGAGCTGGCTCTTTTCGCCATCATCGTGTCCATCATCCTCGGCGTGGGCCTCGGCGTACTGGCTGCCATGCGCCGGGGGCGCCCCGTCGACGGTGCCCTGCGGGTGCTCAGCTTGCTCGGGGTGTCGATGCCGACCTTCTGGGTGGCCTTGTTCGTGTTCTACCTGTTCTTCTACCGCCTGGGGTGGCTGCCTTCGGGGGGCAGGTTGAGCCCCGGGGTCAGCCCGCCCCCCACCATCACCGGCCTTTACACCGTCGACGCCCAGCTGGATGGCCAGTGGTCGCTGTTTGTCGACGCCCTCGAGCACCTCGTCATGCCCGGGATGGTCCTCGGTCTGTTCACGGTGGGCACCGTGCTGCGCTTCACCCGGGCCTCGGTGCTCGAGGTCATAAACAACGACTACGTCCGCGCTGCCCGGGCCAAGGGCCTGTCGGAGTGGACGGTCATCCATCGCCACGTCATGCGGCCGGCCCTGCTGTCCATAGTGACCGTCGCCGGCCTGGCCTTCGGCAACCTACTGTCGGGCACCGTCCTGGTCGAGAACATCTTCGGCTGGCCTGGCATCGGCCAGTACGCCTACTTGAGCGCCATAAACCTCGACCTGCCCGCCATCATGGGCGTGAGCATCGTGGTGGCCATCGTCTACATCGTCATCAACCTGCTCGTCGACCTGACCTACAGCGTCCTCGACCCCCGGATCGAGCTCCGTTGAGCCTCGGTGCCCTCCCCCTGGACGCCGGGCCGCCGTCGGCGGCGGCAGGGCCCGCCACCAACGGCGACCGCCTCACCC